>CAZNWF010000094.1:0-10692 GCA_964576485.1 uncultured Geobacter sp.
CAAAGACAGGGGAGGGCAGGCTGCTGCAACCGGTGGCCATTGAGGGCAAGTCGTACAGCTTTTCTGCTGTCAGGCAGGGGCTGCCCTTTACCAAGACTGAGATCCAGTTCTGCCGTGAACTGCTGACCGCCTTTTCAGGACTGTACAGCGGGTTTAAGCTGGAAGGGTATGCAGCTCATTTTCGTACCGCCCTGCTGGCATCCATCATGGATATTACGGTTGCCCGGTTTCTGCGGGGTGACCGCAGCAAGGGGTTCTGGCCGATCCAGCAATTGATTCAGCTCTTGAAAAATCTCTCCTATCAGCGCTATGAAGGCAAACCAGCCACCACCGGATTTCTGGTGCATAGGACAACAGAACCGGCCCTGCGTAAGACCATCAAGGATCGCAGTCATACCCTGATCCCGCTGCAGCCTCATCAGAGTGTAACCCCTACCTTTCTGGATAATCCCCTGGCCTACCGCTTTATTGACGGCAACAATCTCTTCTTTGTTGCCACGATCCAGATGCAGGTGGTTGGCGTGTTGCGGACAGCCGGTGTCTGCGGACAGACCGATATTGAGCGTCTGACCCAGCGCGAACTGTTTTCGCTGGTCCGGCGCAGCGGCAGCGGCGCCTTTGCCATTACGGTCAACGAGGTGTCGGAGATTGAGGTGCTGATCAGTCCGGCCAAGCTGCTGATCCGGCGCAAAGGTGCCTGGGTTATCTTTGACCCGGATATCTTCCGATCTTTTCTGGCCGACAGTATTGATAACGAGGCGGTGGATGACCTGCTCTGGACCCTGTATGCGGTCTCAAAACAGCGTCATGGCACCGTTATCCTGATCCATGCCGGTACACCGCGCCACCTGGCAACCCTGAAAAAAGGCTCGGTGGGTGGCGATGATCCGATCGGCAGGTTGTTGATCAGCCAGGTCAAGGGCCAGACCATTGCCCAGTTGAAGCAATCAGGCATCCTGCTGCGCATTCTTTCTTCAGATGGTTTGACAGTGCTGGATAACAAGGGCAAGCTGCTGGAAACCGGCTTTATCATTGATACCTCCCATGCCCGTGAAATGGTGACCGGCGGTGGACGGACCACGGCGGCCATTGCCGCCTCGTTCTTCGGTAAGGTGATCAAGGTGTCGCAGGATGGGCCGATTGAGCTGTACCAGGATGGCAAGCTGGTCTACCGGTTTGGGTAAAACTGCTGCGGAGGTCTTAAGGCAACCCCCCTCAATCCCCCCTTGTCAGGGGGGAGGTCTTGTTTTAGCCCCTCCCCTGACAAGGGGAGGTCGGGAGGGGTTTGGTGTACAGGTCAAAGATGTCTCAGAACGCAGGCTTTGCTTTATAAAGGAACTCATCACTATGGACGTTGTTGACGATGGTCGCTGTTTCATCTGCGGTAAAGACAACCCGGTCGGGCTGAAGGCACAGTTCATCATTGACCCTGAACAGCGTCGGGCTGAAACCACGGTGCAGATTCCTGAGCATTTTCAGGGCTGGCAGGGGATTACGCACGGCGGTATTATCTCGGCTCTTTTGGATGAAATCTGCGCCCAGGCCTGCATGGGCAGCGGTATGCAGGTGGTAACCAGCGAACTGAAGCTGCGTTACCGTGCGCCGGTCCCCACCGGCTCAATCATCAGGGTGATCGGTGAGGTAACCGGTGAGCGTCGCCGTCTGGTGGATGCAAAGGGTAGGGCAGAGCTGGATGGCAAAGTGGTGGCTGAGGCAGAGGTGATCATGTTTCGCCTGGGGCAGTAAAGAAGTCGTCCTCAGGCAGATCCAACTCCAGAACCTGTAAAATATGTTCTGCCAGCTCGTTGGGGGCAAACTTGGCAACAAAGTCATCAGCCCCTGCCTCTTCTGCTTTCAGCCGGTTGGTGGGGTTGCTCATGGAACTGTGCAGGATGATTTTTGTCTTCCCGTAGGATGGCATGCTCCGCAGGTTGCGGGTAAAGGTAAAGCCATCCATCCCCGGCATCTCAATGTCAGAAATAATCAGATCGAAGGCAGGTTCTCCCTGCTTGTCCCGTTCTTCAAGCCAGGCCAATGCCTGTACTGCAGATGATTGTGAACTGTGTGTCATCCCCAGATGGTTCAGGGTTTGCTGCATCATGGCAAGGGCAGTGCGTGAATCATCCACCAGCAGGATGCTCCGGTTTTTGAGCGCAGCACTACGGCTGGCAAGCTCATCGGTTACCTCGGCCTCATATCCCATCAAATCAGCCAGAATCCCTTCAATATCCAGCAACAGGATGGTTTCGCCGGTGTCGCTGTAGGCAATAGCCACCAGTGAACGGGCCTGAATGCCATCCGGTTTGTGGATCTCATCCCAGCCGCGGGTAATCAGCGTCTCCGGTGAGGACACAATAAAGGCGTTCAGCTGTTGACTGTATTCGCAGATAATCAGGTAGGCCAGTTGCCGGTCAAACGGCACCGGTTCCATGCCAAGTGTTTCTGAAAGATCAATGGCAGCAATCGGTTTGCCCCTGAAGTCAACCGCTCCCTTAACTGCCTGATTGGCGTGGGGCATCCGGTCAAACCGGTTTGGGCTTTCCAGTATTTCAATGATCTTGAAGACATTAATGCCATAGAGCTGACCATCACTTAAACGGAAGGTCAGCATCTCCATCTGGTTTGTGCGGGAGAGGCTGGTCCGTTTCAGGGCTTCATCAAGGGCTGTTGCTGCGGCCATGTCAGACTCCTTTGCAGATGCCATGCACATAGTTGTTTTGCACGCATTCAACCTGCACCGTAACTTCATGGTTCAGTAACGATGGGGGGGCCGGGTAGCAGACTTCCAGATAGTTGCGTGAAAGCCCGGTCATAAGACCATTGGCAGGATTGTGTCGCTGCCCAAGAACCGGTAAAGGTTTGGCAATAAAACGTTGCTGAAATGCTGTCCGTTTATCTGCAGCTATGTCACGCAACTGCTCTGCCCGTTCTTTGATGATGGCTGGTTTAAGATGGCCTGACATGGTTGCTGCTTTTGTGCCGGGCCGGATGGAGTAGGGGAAGACATGCAGATCAGCCAGGGGCAGCGACGCCACAAAGTGGCAGGTCTCGCTAAACTCCTGCTCTGTTTCTCCGGGAAAGCCGGCAATCAGGTCTGCAGCTAGAAAGGCATCAGGCAGTAACTGTGCAGCAGTTGCAACCCGGTTGGCATAAAAACCGGTGTCATAGCCGCGTCCCATCCGTTGCAGGACGCTGTCAGAACCGCTCTGCAGCGGTATATGCAGGTGATGACAGAGTCGTGTTGACTCTTTAAACAGGGCCAGCAACCCGTCTGTCAGTTCATTGGGTTCAATCGAGCCAAGGCGCAGACGGGGAATTGCGTTCTGCTTTTCCAACAGTTGTACCAGTCCAGTCAGACTACCGGGGGGAGACAGGTCAAGGCCATAGGCACCCATATGGATGCCGGTTAAAACCACCTCCTGATACCCCGCATCAACCAGCCTACTGACTGCCTCCAGCACCTCTTTGGGGGGGACAGAGCGGCTCGGCCCCCGCGCAATCGGCACAATGCAGTAGCTGCAGCCTGTTTCGCAGCCGTTCTGGATCTGCAGAAAGGCGCGGGTATGTTCGCTAAAACTGGTCAGGCGCAGTGGGCCGCTTGTTTTCAGGCTGGTCAGATCAGTAACCTGATGCTCACCCCGCTCCAGATGCAGTACCAGATCATGTTTTTCCTCATTACCCAACACCAGGTCCAGCTCAGGCAGGGCTTGAAGATCTGATGGCGCTACCTGGGCATAGCAGCCGGTGGCAACCACCCTGGCGCGGGGATTGGCCCGCCGGGCGCGACGGATCAGACGCCGTGACTCAGCATCACTGCGGGCGGTGACGGTACAGCTGTTGATCAGGTACAGGTCGGCAACCTCGCTGAATTTCACCTGGTGCCATCCAGCTGCCTGCAGCTGCTCAACCATATCAGCGGATTCAAACTGGTTTACCTTGCATCCCAGTGTGGCTACGGCAAACCGCTTCCCATGCTGTGCTTCTCTATTGGTCATAATGCAATCGGATTCAGTTCCACCCTGCTGGCAGGGGCATTTTCCTGTTTGGGGGGCTTCAGTATATTGTCCTGTTTCTGAAAGATTCGCTGCGATTCCAGTTTGCCCTTGGTAATCAGATACTGTTTAACCACAGCTGCCCGTTTTGCAGCAAGTTGCTGTAGCTCCTGATCACCCACCGTGGTGTTGGCAATAATCAGCTTTTTCATTTCTGCATCAGGCAGATCTTTCACCATGCCGATCAGGTTGCGGGGTTTGGGAAACTTTTCCTTCTGATAGACTGTCTTCAGATAGCGTGAATATTCAGCAGGCTGGATGACCATTTTTTCTGCATCATCCTCTCCTTTAATTTGATGGCTTTTAGCCAGTTCCAAATATTTTTCCTGACGCATTTTCTGCAGTAGGAGCTCTGAGCGATACCCCTCAGGGTCTCGCTGTTTATCAACAAAACCGGACAATTCAGCCTTCAGGCCGGGCCGCTGGCTTAAGGCGGTAGCCAGGGTTTCCAGTTTCTTTTCTTCAGCAGGCGCTAAAACTGCTGAACCAGGCGTAAAGGTCACACTGCTTAAGTCTTCACTGGAACCCATCATGGATGACAGCAGCGCAAAAGGAGAGGTGGCAGCCTTGATAAACAGATTGGCAACCACCTGCCAGACCACACCCCAGATGCTGAACTTGGGATCATCAGTTCTGCCGCTCACCGGCAGATCAAGGTTGATCTGACCATTGCGATCTTTCAACAAGGCGATACCAAGACGAACCGGCAGTTTGGTCGCCTTGGCGCTGTCAACTGACTTTCCAAAGGTAAACTGATCAACAAACACCTTGTTAGAGGCGTCCAGTTTCTTGTTTTCAATATGGTACTTAAGGTCAAGGAACAGCTTGCCCTTGTCTATCTCATAGCCCAGATAAGTGCCGGAGTAGGGCGTGGCAGGTGACAGCTCAATGTCCTTGAATGCGATGGTCAGATCTACAAAAAGGTCGTCCCGCAGCGGGTTGATCGTACCGGTAATCTGGAGAGGGGAGTGACTTTCAAGGTTGCCGCGCAGATCTACCTCTGCTCTGGTATTCATATCTGAAGACAGGCCGCTGACCCGTCCTCCCAGCTTGTGAAACGTGCTGCGGAACTGCTGGGGCAGGTGGAGGTCGCTGAAGGCGATGGTACCGTCCTGCACCGTCAGGCTGTCAATCTTTATTTGTGCTTTTTGGGCAGAAGCCGATACTGTCCCCTCACCCGGCCGTTGGCCACCCTCTCCCAAAGGGCGAGGGTTCTGATTTTGCTCCCCTCTCCCGGCGGGAGAGGGGCTGGGGGTGAGGGGGGCTTTGGTTACCAGATTTTGCAAGTTAAGGGTGCCATCCTTACGGACAGCAATCTTTGAATACACGCCATTCAGCGCAATCTGACGGATGGCCAGCGAGAAGGGGGCCAGATTGCCATTAATCTGGTCAAGCTGCAGGCTTTCCCACTTCAGCAGATCTTCTTCCTGCACCGAATCAACGGTATGAAAGCCGCGCACCCCGGCGCTGCCACTGAAACTGCCGATTGGTTTATTGTCCTTGTCCAGCGCGACGTTTACCTTCATGTTGCTGTCCAGGGTGCCACCCAGCACAAAAACGTTAACGTTCTCTGGAATGTAGCTTTCAAAATCCTGGATCGGCAACCTGGCAAAGCTGGTGGTGCCGCTAAACTTGAATGGTAACGGCGTGACGGTGCCAGATACCTTGATCGGCGCATTTTTGCCAAAGACGCTGCTAAACTGTAGCGGCATGGCGGAGAAGGTCGGTCCGGTCAGGTTTCCGGTACTGAGGCGGATGTTTGAAAGCGTAAAAACAGGTGGTTCGCTAAACTGCTTATCCGCAAAGGTGGTGGAAAGCCCGCTTACATTGATCTTTTTAACCTGCCAGGAGAGCGGTTTCTGACCGGCCTTGGCTACCGGCTTGGCTGGTGCCGGTTCAGGTTTGCCCGGTTTGGTGCTGTTTGGGGCGGGTTGTTTCAGCAGTGACAGCACAGAAAGTTTCCCCTCCTCCCCACGGGATAGCTTGATGTTACCCCCTGCCAGCTTGATCTCTTCAACCGCAGCCTTATTTTCTTTCTGGCTAAAGGAGATGCCGTTCAGGTCAAGGCTGACAAGTCTGGTGCTGTCTTTGTCACCATATTCAGCGGCAATATCCTTCAGATGAACAGCCAGATCCTGCACTGATGCTCCATCCTGTGTGCTAAAGGCCGCTTTGCCTTCCAGTGCCAGGTTGCCCTTTACCGGTGCGGTCAGCAGACCCTGCAGATAGGGCCAGCCCTTCTGCAAGGCAATGCCGCTCAGGTTGAACTGGCTGGTGGCGCTGATGGGTGAAAGTACAGCGCTGCCTGATACAGCAAACTTCTCTGCACTATCGCCGTTACAAGAGATTTCATAGCTGCTTTGCGCATTGGCTGCGGTGGAGAGATTGCTGAGTTTGACCGTAATCGCCTGTAACCGGCTCTTAAATCCGCCAGCAGGCTGCCTGTCATGAAATGCAACGGTTCCATCGGTCAGCGCCAGATTTTCAACCAGCAGCTGTAGGGGAGGGGCCTCTTCCTTTTTTGCTGGTTTTTTAGCCGTTTTGGGTGTCGCTGGCTCTGTTGGCAGCAATCGTTGGAAATTCAGCTTGCCGCTGCTGTCACGCTCAACCTGCAGGGCCAGACCATCAAGGGCCACTTGTTGCAGCATTACCTTGCGGCTAAACAGCTCAATCTCTTTTGACACAACGTCAAATCGTTTGAATGAGGCCAGTGCAGTATTATTTTTCTCCTTGATATTGATCTGATCAAGCCGGGTCAGTCCTTTAATCAGCAACTCCGGTTTTTTATTCTGGTGTATGCGGTAGGTTACGGCCAGATCAAGGCTGAGCTTGCCGCTGTCCAGTTTAATTGGCACCTGGGCAGGCAGATAGGCCAGATAGTAGGGCAGGTCCAGATCAGTCAGTTTCAGGTTCAGGTTGGTCTCCATTGACTTGGACAATGGCTTTGACTTGCCGTTAAAGCTGAATTTTGCGCCGTTGAGTACCGCTGAAAATTTGGGGTCGGTATACTGTTCTGCCAGATAGGGGATGGTACTGATAAACGGGATGGCAAGCTGCAGATCGCGAACCGTATGCTTTTTACCGCCAGCCACCGCTTTATCTTCGAAATCAATACTGCTGCCCCGCAGGGCAATATTGTTGATTGAAAAACGGGGTGTACCGGTTGATTCTTTTTTTGGTTTAGGCTGCGCAGCCAGCCGATCAAGAATGTCTGAAAAGTTGTAACGGTTGGCAGCAGTACGCACCAGGCCAACCTGCAGCGTATCGATGCTTAGCTCATCAACCACCGGTGCAAATCTGAACAGACTGGCGCTGGAAAGCGACACCCGCAAACGGCCAAGCTGCACAAAAGGGCTCTTTGCATCAGGCTCAAGCAGCTTGAACCCTTGCACGGTCAGGGTCATGCCAAAGGGGTTGAAGCGCACCTTTTCTATGCTGGCAACGCGACCGGTTGCCTTCAAAATCGCTTTTTCAGCCTGGGATTTGACAATAACCGGCAGGACCAGGGTTGCAAAAAGGACAAAGGCGATAAACATCCCCCCGCCCCAGGCAAGCAGTTTTTTCCGGTTGTGTTTCAGCCATTCCAACTGGTTGTGCAGGATCATGGTTCCCTCCTTCAGTAGTGCTGGCTGTAACTATACACCACTTTTAGCAACCTGACAGCATCAGCCTGCTTGAAATTGCGTATCACTGCAGTATACTCAAGAAAAAATATGTTGAGGAGGCTTGTACCATGATTAGCAAAACCACCGCAGATGCCCTGAATACCCACATGAATTTTGAACTGTATTCCGCCAACATCTACCTTTCCATGTCTTCAGCAGCCAATGAAATGGGGCTGAAAGGGGCAGCCACCTGGTTCATGGTGCAGTACCAGGAAGAAATGACTCACTTCATGAAATTCTTTAACTATCTGGTTGACCAGGGGATCAATATCACCCTGACCGCCAGCAAGACGGTGCCCAACAAGTACAAATCTCTGCTGGATATGATGGAAAAGACCCTGGCCCATGAACAGATCGTAACCAGCAGGATCAATGATCTGGCAGAACTGGCGGTAAAGGAAAAAGATCATGCCACCCAGATCTTCCTGCAGTGGTTTGTAACCGAGCAGATTGAGGAAGAAAATAACGACCGTGACATCATTGCCAAACTGAAACTGGTGGGTGACAACGGCCATGGTGTGCTCATGATTGACAGCACCCTGGGCACACGGGTCTTTGTTCCCCCTGCCGGTGGCGCAGCGCCGTTTCCGGTGGCGTAGGCCCTGCTTTTTCCTGGGCTTAATGTGTGGAGTGTGGATGTATGTCGTGCAAACCTGGAGGTATATGATGAGGCATCATAGACAAAATATCATGTATGGTGTATTATACCAAAAATGAGGGCGACACTTATTCGGCATGATCGTTTCAATGACGCATTTGGCAATCTTATCGAAATGAAGGTGTGGTCTGTACCAAGATCAGAACATACACCATTTGGGGTAAAATACTCACTGGTCTATATTGTTTGTGGTGAGCGTGTAATCGGTTACGATAACGAACGTGGCAAAGGCGACCACAAACATATAAACGGTGGACAGGAATCTTATCAATTTAAGGATGTAGATAGCTTGGTGGATGATTTCACCAACGATGTTGAAGCGTATATCAGGAGCACGTATGAAAGCTAAAAACGTTACCATGGGAATAAAGTCCCTTCGGGATGGCCTCAAGGATTTTGCTGACACCTTCAAGGCTCTTCAGAACGGTGAACAGGTAAGGCCCAGGCCTGAAGGGATTTACTTTACGGATTTTGAAGCGTTCAGAAAGGCCATGACCCCCCAACGATTTGCTTTGTTGAAGATGATCCGCGAGAAGCACCCTGATTCTATTAGTTGCTTGGCTGGCTTGACCGGCAGGAATATCAAAAATGTATCAGAGGATGTTAAGGCTCTTACTAACCTAGGCCTGCTTGAGGTTTCTCAAACCGGTAAGAACAAGGCCCCTCATTTGCGGTATGAAAAAATCATGGTGGAATTGGCAGTATAGGGTATGGAATGTCGGGTGTACTGCGTGAAGCAGTCAGCCGGGTAGACCGTATTCAGCTAAACTTTCGTTAAATCCTGGGCAACTCCCCCTCACTCCTGACTCTCCCGCCAAGGGGAGAGGGGACAGCAATCAATTGGCATGGTGAACGGGACTGTTTTGTTGTTGGTTGCCCACCTGTTTCAAGAAGAAGATAGCGCGGTCGTGATTCGTATTGTTTCAGCGCGAAAAGCGACACCTTACGAAAGAAGGCGTTATGAAGAAGGGATCTGAAAAACAGACTGTCATGCGTAAGCAACCCGCTGTTGAGCTGACAGCAGAGCAACTGGATGAATTGAAAAAGTTGGTTAGCTTGTCTGATGCCGAGATTGATTGTTCTGACGCTCCAGAACTTGATAACTGGAATGAAGCGGTGATTGGCAAGTTTTATCGTCCTGCGAAACAGACCATTACCATACGTCTTGATGCAGATGTTGTGTCTTGGTTAAAAAATGGCGGCAAAGGGTATCAAAGCCGTGCAAATGCAATCCTGCGTCAGGTTATGAAGCAACAAGGCCAACCGCGTAAGGCTGCGTGACCTATGAAAATCCGGCTCTGTGAACATAATCAGGATGCAGAAAATCTGGCAAAACAACTGAAAGAGCAGTTTGTAGACCTTAATATTAAAATAAAAAAATGTGCCAAACAGTGCAAGATTTGCAAGCATGAACCATTTGCCGTGGTTGATAAAAATCTCATTAAGGCTAGCAGTTCTGAGGGGTTGTTGGCGCAGTTACGAACAATGATTGAGTTGCTGAATGGGGAGAGATAAGCAATATTTGACTATTCGAATACCTTAATATATATGATAAATTGTTGCACTTAGGTGACAGTTTTTGTATATATATACTGTTTGTTTGGTTGCATGCTTGCTTGCAAGAGGGTTTAACGTATGGCATCAATTACCTTTGATACCCTGAAATTTGTTGAACACCTGCGCTCTGCCGGTATGCCGGAAAATCAGGCCAAGGCCCTTTCTGACGCGCAAAAAGAACTGTTGGCAGAAGTGCTTGAAAAAGAGAATCTTGCAACAAAGCCTGACATTAAAGAGCTTGAGCTTAAAATTGCGGAAACCAAGGCAGAACTGATCCGCTGGGTAGTAGGGGCAGGGTTTCTGCAGACAGCGCTTATAGCAGGGCTGTTATTAAAAATGATGAAGTAAAGAATCCTAAAGATTTAACGCAGAGTAAGCAGAGATGCAAAGACGCAGAGCAATACAGGCTGGGAACCAAAAGATTGAATTAGATAGGTTTTACCTCTGTGCCTCAGCCCCTCTTGCCTCTCTGCGTTAGTGTTTTAACGATGATAGCGGGCTGTTGCTAAAGATGATGAAATAAAGAACATGATTGATTTTCTCTGTTGCTCCGTTGCTCTGTGTTTCAAAGAAGTTGATTGTTAAGCAGGTAACGTCCACCAGCAGTATTCATCACACCAAAAGGAGAAAGATGCATGCGTAAAGTAAACAAGTTAATTCTGTCCACCGTACTTGCACTGGCCATTCCGGCTGGCGCCATGGCTGCAGAAGCAGATCTGCAGGTCAAGATTGACAAGCTGTCCCAGCAGATGGAAGACCT
>CAZNWF010000095.1:0-10615 GCA_964576485.1 uncultured Geobacter sp.
CTAAGTTTCAAAAGCAGATGTTGACCATCGCCGCAGCCGGTGCCCTGACCGCCGTAACTGCCCTTCCCGCCATGGCCTTTGAGAATGAGTTCCATGGCATCTACAACTTCAATACTGTATTCTCTAACTACAATAATGGTGGCGGTGGAGATCTTAATTTCGGCATTAATGCACTGCCAGTAGGTGTTCCGACGACTGCTCAGATAGCTGCAGGTAACTTTGGTGATAAGCGTAAAATGAATAACTATATGGAGCAGCGTGCCCGCATTCAGTATATCGCTAAGGCAAGCGACGACTTAAAGCTGGTCACTCATTTTGAGCTCAATAGCCGTTTTGGTAACGCAGCTGACGGCGCTGATTTGGATACTGACGGTATCAATATCTGGACAAAGCATGTCTATCTGGACTTCAACGTTGGTAAGAGCTTCAACGCCAAGCTTGGTTTACAGCCCTACAAGGATACCATCAAAGGTATTTTTATTGACGCTGATACTCCGGCCGTCATGACCACCACCAAACTGGGTGCCTATACCTTGGGTCTTGGTTTTGCTCGCTTCGGCGCTGAAGCTACGCCTGGCGCACAAACCGCTTGGGGCACCAAGACCGGAGAATACAACAAAGACCTGTTCATCATGGACAATACCTTTACTGTCAATAAGGACACCAAGATGGCCCTGTCCTACTACTTCTTGGCAGACTATGCTGGTGCAACGACTGGTAGCGGGCCACAGTCTGGATACACCGGTTATCAAAATTACTTGGGCCAGGTCAGTCAAGTGCTGTACAACCATACCAATCAGCAGGCAGTTCTGTTGCACACCCTTGGCCTGAGCGGTCAGACTAAGATCGGCAACCTGAACCTGTCTGGTTTTGCTGCTATGCAGGCTGGTAATCAAAAGCTGATGACCGCTACTAACACTAGCCGTAACTTTCATGGTTGGGCTGCCAACGTTGCTGCTGATATGAAGGTTGGCTCCGGCAAGGCTAAGACTGGCTTCCTGTTTGCCTCAGGCAACAACAGCACCAACGATGCCCAGTACAAGGGTTGGGTTACCACTTCAGTGGATAGCTTCAACGAGTCCGGCATGATGATTCTGGCTCGTAACACCTACAACAACCCCACCAGTACCGATCAGTACATCCGTCGTGATGTGACCAACATCGCCCTGCTGACCGCTGGCTATGATGCACAACTGACCGAGAAATTCAACCTGAATGGCAACGTAGGCTTTGCTTGGGCGCCTTCTTCTGCCGATGCCCCCTTTGATCTCAAGACCGGTACCCGTAACAACAGCGACTTCATGGGGACTGAACTGAACGTTGAGGCCGGTTACCAACTTTATAAGAATCTGAAGCTGCAGGCACAGGCCGGTTACATGATCCTGGGCGGTTACTACAAGAACTCTGCTCTGAAATCTGGCACTACTGGTGCTCAAGCATTAACAGGTGCATATGCAGTTGACCCAGAGAACCCCTACACCATGCGTCTGCAGGCACGTTACAGCTTCTAAGCTGCTGACGTAGCATAAAACGCAAGATCAGGCGGCATGGGAAACCATGCCGCCTTTGTTTTGACAGTTGACAGGTGATATGGCATACTCATTCGGCTTTTTCTTCATGCCTATGTGATAGACGGAGGGTCTATGAAACGATTGATCATTGCGATACTGGTGCTGCTGGTGGCTGTGCCAGCCTTTGCTGCACCCCTAAGGGTCTATGTTGGTGAGTTTAATGCGGTTGGTGTGCAAGCCAAGGATGACACAAAAGTGGTGCTGCAATCACTGTTGGCCTCTCGCTTAAGTGGTGACAAGTTGCTGGCAGTAAGCTCTGCTGCTGAGTCAGATCTGGTGGTAACTGGTACCTATATTGCCATTGGCAAGCAGTACAATATAGACGCAGTAGCAAAAACCGTTGCAGGCCAGACTGTTGCACGCACCTTTGTGCAGGGCGAGGGTGGACAGGATGCTCTGTTTGCTGCAACCGGCAAGCTGGCTGAAAAGCTGACAACTGATTTGCTGAAACAGCAGGAAGCAGGTGCAATTCAGCGCGCAGCTCAGTTGCCTGCTGTTTTGCCGGTCCGTCCAGTAAATAGTGATATCGTACGGTCAACACCGTCTGTGGCAAATAGTGATCTGCAGCGGGTGCAGCAGGGTGATGTTATCCGGCCTCAGGCGTTTTACCGCGGTGCACCCAACAAGGGGGAGATCAAACGCTTGGATGGCATGTTTAATCTGCTTGCTATGGGCGGCACTGACGCTGATGGCAAGCGATTGCTGTTCATGGCGCAGGATAGAACTGTGCAGCTGATTCGTGAAGGAGAGAGTCGCCCAATTACCGGCTTTAGCTTGGATGTTAACAGTAAGGTGCTAAGCCTGGATTATGTTGATGCCGGTTCTGGTGGACAGTCTGCCCTGTTTGTGACAGTAGTTAGGGGTGGTGAGGTGGCCTCACAGGTATGGGAACTAAAGAATAATAGATTGATTAAGGTTGCCGATGATCTTCCTTACTTCTTCAGGGCGATTGCTTTGGCTGGTGGCTCTGTGAAGATGTACGCACAGGAGCAGGGGCGTAAGGCAGACCGCTACTACGGTGATGTGTATGAGGTTGTGCTTCAGGGTAAGAAAATTGTTAGAAAATCAAAAATACCAATGCCACGTTACGGCAATGTGTATAGCTTTAACCAGTTTAAGCATCCCAGTGGTGAGCTGCTGACTGTGGTGTATCATGAAGAAAATTACCTGATCGTTTATGATAAGGAGCAGAAAGAACTCTGGCGCAGTAATGATGCCTTTGGTGGTTCTGAACTGTTCTACAAGGTAGAAGATGATGCAATGGTTAGCACCACAACCGACAAATATCGCTGGTTTTTTATGAATCAACGGATTCTGGTAACCAAGCAGCAGGAGATATTGGTTGGTAAAAATGATGGTTTCTGGGTGCTGGGCAATGCCCGTATGTACAAGCGCGGTGCTGTTTACAGCCTGTACTGGAATGGCGCTGCTCTTGAAGAGGTCTGGCGCACCAAGGATACTCAGAATTATATGCCTGATTTTGCTTTTGATGAGGCCAGGAGTGAATTGTTGCTGCTGCAGCTTACCCAGCGTGAAGATGTGCTGATGCGTAGCAAAGGTGCCAGCGCCCTGCAGATCAAGAAGGTTGAATAGATCTTGGTTTAGCGATTGATCGAAAGGCGGCACGGGAAACGATGCCGTCTTTTTTGTGGTTGAAGATCATGGGCTTAACAGGCTTGACGGCTAGACTTGACTTTGATAGTGTGTCGGACATGTCAACTATTACCTTTGATACTCATAAGTTTGTACGCAAACTAAAAGAATCGGGCTTTGATGAAAAACAGGCCGAAAGTCTTTCGGAGGCTATGCGGGAAGCGATAGATGAGTCTGAATTGGTTACCAAACAAGATTTGCAGATTGAGCTGGCCCCTATCAGTTCTGATCTTAATCTTTTGAAATGGATGGTTGGAGTGCTGTTGGCAATGGCTATTGCAAACTTTGCTAAGCAGTTCTTTTAGGGGCAGATCTTACAGATACGTTCAGGCGACATGGGAAACCATGCCGCCTTTTTTGTGGTTGAGACAGGCATACAGGTGTAGCATACTGTAATCCTGATGTGCAGGAGGAGACAATGTCAACGATAACCTTTGATACGCTGAAGTTTACCCGTAGATTGAAAGAGTCTGGTCTGCCGGACAAGCAGGCAGAGGCTATAGCTGACGCGTTTCGCGATGCGCAGAGTGAAGCTGACTTGGCAACGCGACAAGATTTAGGAATTGCTGTAAAAGAGCTTGAAGTGAAGATAGCGACAACCGAATCAAATCTTACCCGCCGGATAGTTGGCGCCGGTTTTCTGCAAACGGCTTTGATTGCTGCAGTGCTTCTAAAGCTGGTTAAGTAGTAACGGCACGTGGTTAAGATATTTTTGAAGGCGGCACGGGAGACCCTGCCGCCTTTTTTGTGATTGAGGCAGGTGGGTAGGTGTGGCATAGTGCAGCTGTGAAGGATGCCATGACAAAAGAATATACCGACCTTTTTTTAGAGACAATGAATGACAAGTTTCAGCAGATGCTGGAATGCTTCAGCGCGCTTGATACCAAAATTGATAGCGTTGAGGAACGGCTTACCGAAAAAATTGAGATCGTTGATGCCAAGCTGATAGGGCTATCCAAGCGGGTAGATGCTGTTGAAAAGAACCTGAACGACAAAATAGATTCGGTTGAAAAGCGGCTTAGTAGTGTGATTGCCGAAGTACGGTCGGATTTGGCAGACCACCGCAATAACACCGAAATGCACCGCATTTTGAAGAAGCGGCCTTTGAAGAAGGTGGCATGATAGCGGTGAAAATAGGCGGCATGGCAGCAGGCATTTTTGATACCGGCCGGTGGATATGCAGAAAATTTGTATGGGGGAAGTTATGGGATATCGTGACAGAATAACGGCTAACCCAGAAGTTATGCTGGGTAAGCCGGTTGTTAAGGGAACACGCATAACCGTAGAACTGCTGTTGTCCAAACTTGGAGATGGTTCTACCACGGATGAGTTGTTACTCGCGTATCCACATCTTCATCGCGAGGATATTATGGCTGCACTTGCCTATTCTGCTGAAGTGGTAGGCCGGGAGGAAATACTTGTCTGTTAGTATTGTGGCAGATGAAAGTGTTGATTATAGGATCGTCACCGCTTTAATAGAGGACGGTTTTGCTGTGTATGCTATTGTTCATGAGTGTCCGGGGATTACCGATAGCGAGGTTCTTGCCTGTGCTGCACAGCGCAACTCGCTGTTACTGACTGAAGATAGTGATTTTGGTGAATGGGTGTTTGCGCACGGTCAAAGGGGTGTCAGTATACTCTATGTACGTTATGGTCAGAGTGACTTAAAGGAAATAATCCGTGCGGTTAGACTGGTTTTGAACAATTTAAACAATGAAGAGGTGAACCGGTTTACGGTTATTACCCCTAAGAAGATCCGTACACGGGAGATTTTGTAGAGGGCTAGTACTGCCAATCAGGTCTTTATTTTGACACCTGCCGGGGGATATGGCATACTCCTCCGGCTTTTATATGCCTGAGAAAACATTCCTGCAGTTTATAGAAATAGAAGGTAACTCCTTTTGGTCGCTAAACATTTTGATACCAGTCTGCCGCGTGGGGTGGCTGATTACCTGCCCGGACGGGCCGCCCGTTTGTCTGAGCTTGAGCAGCAGGTGTTGCGTGTGGCTGCTGCATGGGGATTCCAGCAGGTTTTGCCCCCTGCCCTGGAGTTTGAAGATGTACTGGCTATCGGTATGGGTGATGGGTTGCGTGCCCGTACCTTCCGCTTTGATGACTGGCAGACCGGTCGTCTGCTGGCCATTCCACCTGATAGTACGCCACAAATTGCGCGGATTGTGGCCACACGGCTGAAAGATCAGCCGCTACCGCACCGGATCAGTTATGCCGGCCGGGTGCTGCGCCATGCGGAGCTGCAGAGTGGTCGCAACCGTGAGATTATGCAGGCAGGGGTTGAGCTGATCGGTCTTGACTCGCCTGAAGCAGATGCCGAGATGGTGGCCATGGCGGTTGAGGTGATGAAGACGGCCAGGTTGCGGGATTTTAAGGTGGATCTTGGGCAAGTTGCCTTTTGTCAGGGGGTCTTTGAGGCTTCGGGGCTGGTTGGTGAGCCGTTACGGGCTATTCAGCAGGCGGTTGCGTTAAAGGATGTTTCATCGGTGGAGATGCTGCTAAAGCGATACCCCGTATCTGAATCTTCCCGCCGTGAATTGATGGCCCTGCCGAGATTGTTTGGCGGGTGTGACGTGCTTGAAGAAGCTGGTCAGGTTGTACAGAATCAGCGGTCCCGTCAGGCCTTGGATAATATTAAAGAAGTGGTTGCAATCCTTAGCCTCCATGGTGTGCATGACTGTCTGACGGTTGACCTGGGAGAGACCCGCGGGCTTGATTACCATACCGGTCTTACCTTTGAAGGCTTTGTACCGGGGATTGGCGATGCCCTGTTCAGTGGAGGCCGCTATGACCATCTGATTGGGCGCTACGGTTTTGATGCTCCGGCCACCGGTTTTACCTGTAACCTCTTTAGTCTGATGCAGGCGCTTGAGCTGCAGGGAGAGGCGCAGCAGGAGCAGCGAGATCTGTTGATCTTTAACGCAGCCGAAGATCGGCGCGAGGCGCTGGAACTGTCTCGTGGGTTACGGCAGCGAGGCTACGCTGTGGCACGTGATATCATCAAGCGTGATCTTGAGGCATCACTGTGCTATGCTGCACAATCCGGCATACGGGCTGTGCTGGTAATTGGTGGCAGAGGGCAGGAACAGGGACAGTACAGGTTGATACAGTCAGCAGATCGCACGGAATTAACTCTAGCTCGAGAACAGCTTTGGCAGCAGTATTTGCCGCGAAGCTAAACTATTCAGGAGTACATACAATGGCAAACGTCGTGGTGGTAGGCGCCCAGTGGGGCGATGAGGGTAAAGGCAAGGTTGTTGACATCTATACCGAGTATGCGGATGAGATTGTCCGCTACCAGGGGGGCAACAACGCCGGACATACGCTGGTGGTTGGTGATGAAAAGGTGGTGTTGCACCTGATCCCTTCCGGCGTGCTGCATGCTGGCAAGCGTTGCGTCATTGGTAACGGTGTGGTGCTTGATCCCGAAGTGTTTATCATGGAGGTCAACCGCCTGAAGGCCGCTGGCCGCCTTGAAGATGACAGCACCCTGCTGCTCTCTGAGTCGTTGCATATCATTATGCCCTATCATAAGGCGATTGATATTGCCCGTGAGGCCAAGAGTGGCGACAAAAAGATCGGCACCACCGGTCGTGGTATCGGTCCCTGCTATGAGGACAAGATCGGCCGTCGTGGTATCCGGCTGATGGATCTGATTGATCCGGTGACCTTCAGTCGCAAGCTGCGCGAAAATCTTGATGAGAAGAATGCCATACTGGAAAAACTTGGTGAAGAACCTCTGGGCTACAATGAGATTTATCGCACGTATCAGGACTTTGCCGAGATCCTGAAGAAATATATGGCTGATACTTCGCTGGTGTTGTCAAAGTCAGTTGCTGGAGGCAAGAAGCTGTTGTTTGAAGGTGCCCAGGGTACACTGCTTGATGTTGATCATGGTACCTACCCTTTTGTGACCTCGTCGTCTACCTGCGCCGGTGGAGCTGCCACCGGAAGCGGTGTTTCACCTCGCCAGATTCACGAGGTTATCGGCATCTCCAAGGCCTATGTGACCCGTGTCGGTAGTGGGCCGTTCCCTACGGAGCTGTTGGATGAAACCGGCGAAAAATTGCGGCAGATTGGTGGCGAGTTTGGTGCCACAACCGGTCGTCCCCGTCGTTGTGGCTGGTTTGATGCCATGGTAATTCGTTATGCGGTCAGGATCAATGGTCTGACCGGTATTGCCCTGACCAAACTGGATGTGCTGAGTGGCTTTGAGACCATTAAGGTCTGTACCGGATATACCTTTGAAGGCCAGCAGCTTGAAACGCTTCCTGCAAAGCTTGAAACCTTTGAAAATTGTGTGCCGGTCTACGAAGAACTGCCTGGCTGGCATACTGATATTACCGGCGTGCGCTCATTTGATCAACTGCCCGAAAATGCTAAGAAATATGTTAAGCGGCTGGAGGAACTGGCGGGTTGTCCGATCGTGATGGTATCGGTTGGTCCGCGTCGTGATCAGACCATGATGTTAAAAAATCCGTTTGGTGAATAAAAAAGAATTGACATCGCCGATCGATCTGTTGTAAATAGAGATTCCTTGAGCCGCTAGCTCAGTTGGTAGAGCACCTGACTTTTAATCAGGTGGTCGCCGGTTCGACCCCGGCGCGGCTCACCATCATGCGTCCCCATCGTCTAGCCCGGCCCAGGACACCGCCCTTTCACGGCGGCGACGCCGGTTCAAATCCGGCTGGGGACGCCAAAATAAATCCCGGATAGAAATATCCGGTTTGAGCACAGAAGCCCACGAGCAATCGCGGGCTTTTCTGTGTGTGGGATATGGAATAAAAAACTCCTCGCCAGAGGCGAGGAGTTTGTCCGTAATGTCTAAAAAGGGGAGGCGGTGACGCCTCCCCTTGCTGGCTCAGGATGCCAGATATTCAGTAATTTTGCTGGCCAATGTTTTGTAGATCCGCTCCGTCTCGGCAGGGTCACGTTCCAGCAGGGTAACCCTGAAGCCTTGCAGGCTGGTGGCAAAGGATGAAAGCGGCACGGTACAGATTCCGGTGGCGGCAAGGGTGTAATACACAAAACGTTTGTCAGGGGAGACACCGGGCTGGTTCACCAGCGATTCAACCAGACTGCGTACTTCGTCATTGGCAATAGGCAGGCTTTGGTTGCTGTTTAAAACCCCTTCCTTGAAGGCGACAGCCATGTAAAAGGCGCCGTTGGTGCGGTTCACCAGCAGCCCTGGTACTTCCTTAAGGAAGTTATACGTTATGTTGCTGGATTTTTCGTAAAGGCTGATCCGTTCCTTCAGGTAAACCTGATACTGAGGATGTTGCATGATCGCCGGGATAACGGTTTGCGGCAGGGTGGTTGAGCAGACCTCGTTCATTTTGCTGGTCAGAATCAGGTTAATATACTTACGGAACTGCTCGTCAGCCTGACCATTATAGACTTCAATCCAGCCGCAACGTGAACCGGGCCAGGGGAACTCCTTGGAAATCCCCTTCAGAGCGATGGCTGGCACATCACCGATCACGTCACTGATAGGTACGGTCTTTTCGCCATTATAGACAACGTTGTTGTACACCTCATCTGAGATGATGAACAGGCCGAACTCTTTGGCAATGGCAACAATCTGTTGCAGGGTCTCTTTGCTGTAGACCATACCGGTGGGGTTGTCCGGGTTGATGATCATGATGGCGCAGACCGATGGATTGTTTTGGACCTGGCTGCGCAGTTCTGCCAGGTCAGGGCGCCAGCCGTTCTCTGGATCAAGGCGGAAATGCAGTGATGGGGCGTTGGCGTGTCCGACTTCACCCAGGGTGTGGGTGGTGTAGGAAGGTGACGGCATCAGCACCCTGGCCGAAGGCTGCAGGCAACCGTAAATCTTGGCTATGGCATCACCCAGACCATTGAAGAAGATGATGTCTTCAGGGGTAATCTGTGCGCCGCCACGCTGGTTGGCGGCTTCACAGATAAACTCACGGGTTTTCAGGACACCGCGGGTGTGGCAGTAGCCCCAGGTCTCATTGTCCATTACGGCTGATGAGACAATCTCTTTCATCCAGCCAGGGATCTGTTCCCCTTTCACGATCGGGTCGCCAATGTTTTCCCAATTGATGGTAACGCCGCATTTCTGAAGTTTTTCAGCAACATTGACGATGTTTCTGATTTCATAGGTTAGTTCACCAGTTCCGGCCGGTACAAGCTGTACGCGCATGATGTAGCTCCTCCTGTATCTAAATATGATGACTAATAATAAAAAAACAGCCGTAGGCTGCATGCCTACGGCTGTTCAGTAACGGTTGTGTCGAAACGATCAGCAGGCAGCAGTGATCTCCGCGGCTACGTGTGCCGCGGCGATGATAGCTCGTGCTGCTGCATTAATACGAATAATGGAATACATAGACTGCTCTCATAACATGTGTAGTAACAGGCCGTCAACGGATTATTTGGCCGAAGAGATCTCAAAACCGACCAGCAGTCGTCCATCACCATCACGCCACCTGATCCAACCGGCGCTGGCCTGGTTAAGCAGGACATAGGCCCAGTCGCCCTGTGCCATAATTACCTTCATTGGCTGTCTGGGGGTTGTCGGCACCCCTTTGCCGGCACCGGGCCGCGGGACAATCTGGATCTGATTTTTCGGGCTGTTGCGGAGAAATGAAATCAGTTTGCCTTTCAGGTACTGTTCCCAAGGGGTGTAACTCCACCGACGCTCCTGCATGATCCAGCCGGTTCTGCCGGCATCATCATGCTCAACCTCAAGCCATTCACCTTTACGGGCTGTCACCAGCAAGGAGGGTGGCTGCTCGTCGCCAAAGAGCCAGCTGTTCAGTTGCTTGAGAGCAGATGTTTCAACCCTGCAACAGCGGGCGACGCCAGGATCGTCATAAAGCTGAAGTGCGTCGGTAACGCCAACTGAGGAGATCTGCAGCACACCGATACCGCTGTAGGGGCGCATTTTAGGGGCAGCCAGGACAGAGGTGGCACTGACAAACAGCACAAGAATAATCAGGGGGAGCTGAAAAGTGCGCATAGTTGGTGCAAATAGTCACGTGAGGCGGAATCACTGTCTGATGGGGACCATGAAGCGATCTCTGCCTGCTGAAAAGGAATATAGGGGCCTGCCTTGGATTCAAAAAACACCGTGCCCGGTGCGAGGCTGACAGCAGTATGAAAGAGCCCGTGGGGGATGGTAACAACGGTTTGGTCAGTGTTTGCAACCAGCAGTGCTGTCTCGGTTACCTTGCCGTCAGCGTCAAAGCAGATCACCCCCAGCTGGCCACGCAACAGTACAAAACTTTCGTCTTTTTCAGGGTCAAGATGACAGTGGGGGCGAATATACGAACCGGGCTCAATGGCATTCAGCAGGCGATGGCAGGTGGACTCATTGGCTGGATGAAAATTATGGTTCATTCGCAGCCGTGGTG
>CAZNWF010000096.1:0-10325 GCA_964576485.1 uncultured Geobacter sp.
CCGTACAAAAGATGCCCACCGGCCAGCAGAAGGTGCTGAAGGTCGGGATGGAGGCGAAGCAGATGCTGGGCCGCACCCCCGGTTCCATCACCGCCATCCGTCCGATGAAAGACGGTGTTATTGCCGACTTTGACATCACCGAAGAGATGCTGCGTTACTTTATCCACAAGGTACACAACCGCAAGACCCTGGTCCGCCCCCGGATCGTAATCTGCGTTCCTTCCGGTATTACCCAGGTGGAAAAACGCGCGGTCAAGGAATCGGCCGAATCTGCCGGTGCCCGTGAGGTCTACCTGATTGAAGAGCCGATGGCAGCTGCCATTGGCGCCGGTCTGCCGATCACCGAGGCCAGCGGCAACATGATCGTTGATATCGGCGGCGGCACCACCGAAGTTGCCGTGATCTCCCTGGCCGGTATCGTCTACGCCCAGTCCACCCGTATGGGTGGTGACAAGATGGATGAGGCGATTGTCCAGTACATCAAGCGCAAATACAACCTGCAGATCGGTGAGCGGATGGCCGAGGCGATCAAGATTGAGATCGGCGAGGCCTATCCCGGCCCGGAAGTCTTGACCATGGAGGTCAAGGGACGCGACCTGGTCTCCGGTATCCCCAAGACGATCGAGATCAACTCTGACGAGATCCGTGATGCCCTCAAGGAAGCGGTTAACGCCATTGTGGATACCGTCCGCCAATGTCTTGAGCGTACCCCGCCCGAACTGGCTGCCGATATCGTTGACAAGGGGATCTTCCTTGCCGGTGGCGGCGCCGGCCTGCGCAACCTGGACGTACTGCTGCGCGAGATCACCAAGGTACCGGTACTGATAGCCGAGAATCCGCTGGATTGCGTCGTGCTGGGATCAGGCAAGGTGCTGGATGAGCTGCACCTGCTGAAGCGTGTAGCAATTACATCGTAAAATTGCCCGTTGTCGCGTCAGTACGTTTTTCAACATCTACTCAAAAGGGTGGGCGATGCCCACCCTTTCTGTTAGCTCCCTATGACCACTCCCACACTTGACATCATAGTTCCGGTCTGGAACCACCCGACTGAAGCCCGGGCCTGCCTTGTCTCGATTCTGAACTGTGCCGAAACGGCCCGTCTGATTATCATCAACAATGGCTGCGACCGCGCTACCGAATTAATGTTGGAAGAGTTTTCCGACCACCTGGGTGATCGCGCAATCTACATGACCATGGAACGCAATATCGGTTTTGTTCCTGCTGTCAACCGCGCCCTGAACCGCTCCGATGCGGACTGGTCCGTAATCGTACGCCCCACCGGGACTCTTACGGCTGAATGTTACCAACAGATTCTGGAAGCAACAACAAAAGAACGTGCTGGCATCATTACCCCCCATTGTCCTTCAGAACATCCACTTTCGGCCCGACTCCTTAAAAGCGACTGCAGCTGCCTTGAAACCTGCGAAATCAGCTTTGCGCTGCTTGCACTCTCCCACACAATGCGCACCACCATCGGTTTTTTTGATGAGGCGATGGATGGCGGCAGCTGGTGCCTGCAGGATTACCGTCATCGGGCAGATGCCGGTGGCTTCCGAACCTACCTGCTCCCCAAAGTTGCCGCACAGGGAGAGCCAAGTACCGTCTTTGGCTCCCGCGAACGCCGACTCAAGCAGGAAGAAAACGCCATCAGCACCTTCAGACAACGCTGGGGAGTCCAGCACCAGTTGGCTCTGTACCTCCCCAAGGAAAGCGATGAACACAAACTGAACGAAACGCTGGCTCTGCTGCATGTTGCAGCCCGCCACGGCCACCGGCTGGAGCTGTTCCTGCACCGTCGCCAGTATATGCAGGCGATCCAAAACGGAGCGGCCTGCCTGCACAGCGGTATAACCCTCCACAAACTGCCGCTGCTTACCCCCCTGAAAAGCCTGACACGCAGCATGGAAAAGCTAACGCTTCAGCATCCGCAACTTAAGCCTGTCTGTAGTCTGGACGGCATTCCCTTTCCCGGCTATGATAACGCACTACCCATTACCCTGTTGCAACAGCTTGCAAAGCCCTAAGGAGAATCCACATGCAGCAGTTCATCACGAAACAACTGCAGGACCATCAAGCGCTGTTCCACAAGATAGAAACAGAACTGGCCTCGCCGATTGCACACCTGGCCGAACGCCTGATTGAGACCCTTAAAATTGGTAACAAGCTCATGATCATGGGTAACGGTGGCTCGGCTGCTGATGCCCAGCACTTTGCAGGAGAGATCGTCAGCCGCTTCAGGATGGAGCGCCCCGGCCTGCCTGCCATCTCCCTTTCGACTGACACCTCCATTATTACCGCCATCGGTAACGACTATGGCTTTGAGCGGATCTTCTCCCGTCAGATAGAAGCGCTGGCTGCGCCTGGCGATGCCGTGATCGGCATCTCCACCAGCGGCAACTCCCCCAACGTGCTGAGGGCACTGGAAGTGGCCCGACAGGCCGGCTGCACCACGGTCGGCCTGCTGGGTAAAGATGGTGGCAGTATCAAGGCGGTCTGCGATATTCCGCTGACCATCCCTTCAAACGATACACCCAGGGTGCAGGAAGGACACATCACCGTAATCCACATCCTCTGCGACCTGATTGAACAGGGCCTGTTCGGTATGTTTGCCCGGGAAGGGCTGTAGGATATGGACCGCAAAACCGTTGAATCACTGTTTCAGCGTGCCAGCAACCTGAACTGTCTGGTGGTAGGCGACCTGATGCTGGATGAATACCTGTGGGGCAAGACTGACCGTATTTCTCCGGAAGCACCGGTGCAGGTGGTGGATGTACTGCGGGAAGATCTGCGTCTGGGTGGTGCGGGCAACGTGGCTAATAACCTGCTTGCCCTGGGTTGTCAGGTTACGGTTGCTTCGGTGATCGGTGAGGATGAAAATGGCTGGGCGTTGTTAAAATCGTTCAGTCGGCAAGGGATCGACACAACCCCGATTTTTCAGGAAGCGGGCCGCCGCACCGGACGCAAGACCCGGGTAATCGCCTCCAACCAGCAGATTGTGAGGATTGACCGTGAATCCCGCGAACCACTCTCGGAACAGATTGAACAGCGCCTGATCAGCTGGCTGCAGCAACATATAACCAGTTTTGATGTAGTGCTGGTATCAGACTACCTGAAAGGCGTATTAACGCCTGCCGTCCTGGCAAGCATCACCGCAACCGCCAATCCCCGCTCTATCCCGGTACTGGTTGATCCCAAGGGAACCGACTACCGCAAGTATCGTGGCGCCACCTGCCTGACCCCTAACCGTAAAGAGGCTGAAGCCGCATCAGGCGTACCGATTCGTGATCAGGAAAGCCTGAACCAGGCAGCCGAAGCCCTGATGTCGCAGATAGAACTGGATAACCTTCTGATTACCCGCAGTGAAGAAGGGATGTCGCTTTTCTGTGGCACTGGCGAAACCGTGCATATCCCCACCGTAGCCCGCGAAGTCTTTGACGTAACCGGCGCCGGCGACACGGTGCTGGCGTTGCTGGCCTGCGGCCTGGCTGGCGGATTACCGCTGGCCGAGGCAGCACGGCTGGCCAATGTTGCTGCAGGAATCGCGGTGGCCAAACTGGGTACCTCCACCGTCACTCCAACTGAGATTATCACTGCGGTTTCCCTGGAACATCGCGACAGCGACAGCAAGATCAAGAACCGCGAAGTCCTGGCCGAAATTATCGCCGGAGAACGGGCCAAAGGAAAGCGGGTAGTCTTCACCAACGGCTGTTTTGACCTGCTGCATGCCGGACATGTCAAATACCTGCAGGCCGCCCGCCGCCTGGGAGACCTGCTGATCCTGGGACTGAACAGCGATACCTCAGTGCGCCGTCTGAAAGGCCCTAAACGCCCGTTGATTGATGAAGAAGAGCGGGGCCACCTGATGGCAGCCCTGGACTGCATTGATTATGTCTGCCTGTTTGAGGAGGATACGCCGCTGGAGTTGATTACCGCCCTGAAACCACATATTCTGGTGAAGGGGGGTGACTACACACCTGAAGGAGTAGTGGGCAAAGAGGTGGTGGAATCATACGGTGGCAGGGTAGAGCTGATTCCATTCGTGGACGGAAAATCAACCACCAACATCATCGAAAAGGTACTTGAACGGTATATACATGAGCAGTAATCAAAAGGGCGACCATCCGGGCCGCCCTTTTTTACTTCTGGTTTCGTAGTATAAACTGACCGTTAACGCACCAGGCGTCGCACGACTCTCCCCACCACAATCGGATAGGTCATATTATTATTAGGATCAATGATATCCGGCGGGCAGCAATCATTATCACACTTGGCCAGAAAGGTTCCATCAGGATTACGAAACACACGGCGTACCATCATCATGCCATCAGCATACCGCAACATCAGACAGCCGCCATTAATAGTGGTCTTGATACCGGTATCAACCATCACCAGATCACCATCCTGCAGCCAGGGGGCCATGTTATCGCCCAGTACCTTAACCAGCAGAAAATTTTCCGGCGCAACCCCCAGCGAGTGGTTCAGCCAGTTAAGCCCAGGGGCAAGCACATCAACAATCTGCGGCGACAGAAAAGAGGTCTGCACCTCACCATTATCCGAGCACTGGGTGTAGGCCTTGTAGGGGGGGTGAATCAACGGATGGCCAGATGTAGACAGGGTAAAGGTATCGCGGGCCTTATTCGCCGTGTCCAGATCAAAAAACGCCCCTGCCAGCCCTTCCTGAACCTGCCGCAGCTCACCCTGACCATCTGATCTTCCCAGGCCGATCTTTTGCCCGGTCAATACATACTGCAGGTCAAGACCTTCCTTGCCGCAGATACCTACAATCTCTTCGGTTGGCACGGTGTTACGGTGCTTCCAGTTATGAATACGCCGGATACCGACCCCCATAACCTCTGCTAATTCCAGATCCGTATCCAGCCCCAGCTCATCTTTAATCCTGCTCAAGACATCTCTGGTACTCAGCAGTGCGTCGTCCCCAGACACGCCCCCCCTGATTGAAGATGTAGCACCATCTGCAGTACTACCAGCGTCATGAAGCTCAATCACTTTGCCATTTTTCACAGCCATTCCCCTACCCCATCGCAATGATTATTCAAAACACAGTAAATGGCTACTCTCTCCTGACAGCTTACGCTTGACAGCATCATCATATACGGATATACAGTCCATACAAATTACCGATTTCGATGAACAGCAAACAATAATTACTCAAATACGGTAACAAGCGTGAGAACAGTTATACCAATTTTCTACACGGTTTACAATCAGCGATAAGGATACAGGCATGCATGCACCAGCACCATATACCACAACAAGCACACATCATTCTGATTGCGGCCATTGCCATACCTCTCCACCGCCTCAGCACCGTGCTGGCCACCATGATTCAAACTCATTGCTTGCCCTTGCCCTGCTGCTGGATTTCCTTCCCCATGAGCGGGCTCATCAGCTTCACCAACGTTTTGCCTCTGAAGTCCTCTACCGGCTGCCACAAGGCAAATCCCCTCTTTTTCTTTCCCGACATGATATTTTAAGTTGGGTCAATGCAGTCTGAAATCAGAGGTCTCCCATGAATCTGGAATCCTCCGCAACAACCATCCTTGTACTGGACGATAACAAGAAAACACGACGTAAAATCGTGTCAGACCTTGAGCAAAGCGGTCTTTTTCAACAAATTCTGGAAGCAGAAGATGGTCTGGACGGATTCAAGCAGACATCGGAAAGCCACCCTGACCTTATCCTGTGTGACGTTGAAATGCCTCGCATTGATGGCCTCCGGTTTCTCTCCATGGTTCGCTCAAAAGAAGAGCTTAAAGATATCCCGATACTGATACTTACTGGCTGCAACGCAAAGTCATTGCGCATCAAAGGACTCTCTGAAGGGGCAAATGATTTTATTCAGATCCCCTATGATCAGGACGAATTGATCGCGAGAGTCAAGCTGCATCTCAAAATAAACCAGCAGGAAAAGAGCTTGAAAAAAAGAAATCTGGAATTGGAACTTCTTACCCACAAAGACCCGCTCACCGGTGCCTTTAACCGCAGATACCTGAACATGTCGCTGGACTCTGAACTCATGAGACATGCCCGTACTGGAGACGATCTATCAATTCTGATGCTTGATATTGATCACTTTAAAAAAATCAATGACACCTACGGGCATCATGCCGGTGACCTGGTATTGCAGCAGGTAACCAGGCGACTTGCCGAAGGACTGCGGGAGTATGACCTGCTGACGCGTTACGGCGGTGAAGAATTTGTCATTATTTTGCCGATGACCAGGCAGTCCGAAGCGCACATGGTTGCTCAGCGCCTACTGCAAAGCGTTCGCAAACTGACCTTTCCTGATACGCTGTCCGGCACAACGGTGACGGTTAGTATCGGCGTCACCAGCCATAGCGGAGCAAAAACCGTCTCTTCAGAAAAACTTGTTTCCTTGGCTGATACAGCCCTCTACCGGGCCAAACAAAGCGGTAGAGATCGGGTCGTCAGCTATGATACCGGCTTACATGATTATTGGGTGCCATCCCAACCCTCTCATAACAACCAACGCTCCGGCACGGTCTCTTTTTGAATCACCCTAAAACAGAAGGCGGGGCGACCAGTGTCACCCCGCCTTCTGTTTGCCCATAGGTACAGACTGCTGCACGATGCACAGTCAGAACACCTACCCTGCCAAGACACCATTAAGGTAGACGGCATTAACACTGCCGGCATCCAGCAGCCGCTCTGCAGTACAGCCACCATCCAATTGCACCACCTGAAAATCTGCACGTTTCCCCGTTTCCAGCAAACCCGTGCAATCAGCCAAACCGATCCCGGCAGCACCACCTTTGGTTGCCATCACCAGCAGTTCCTCCGGGCTCAGCGCCCCTTTGTAGCAATCAAGGGCAAAACGGATCTCATCCCAGAGGGACAATGAATCATTGCTGGCCAATGAATCAGTCCCCAGGCAGAGTGGCATCCCCAGCTTTTTAAAAAGCTGTACCGGTGCCGTGCCAACGGCAAGACGCTCATTGCTCCGTGGACAGAGGCAGAGGGTAACACTCCGTTCCTTCAGCAGTGCAGCATCCGCCGGGGTAAGCTGTACCCCATGCACCGCCAGGGTTGAAGGCCCCAACAGCCCGCCATCATCAAAAAAGCGGGCCGGTGTGGTCCTGCGCGGTGCAGGCAGATAATCCTGCCAGCCAACCAGTGGGTACATTGTTTCAGCCAATGGTCCGGATGAATCAAACAACAGATCCGACTCCTCCCGTGATTCTGCCAGGTGCAGCGAGAGCGGCAGCTGCATCTGGGCTGCAGCAGCAGCTATAGCCGGCAGCAGGTCACTATGCAGCGTGTATGGTGCGTGGGGAGAAAGGCCCGGCAACCGGCAGCCGCTCAGGGTCTCGCATGCCGCGACAGCTTTTGTTAATCGAGATTCAAACAGCTGACGATCCTGCCCGATCAGCTCCAGGTACAGCCGTCCGCCAATGGCAGCCCCTGCATAGGCAGGCAGAAGATCCGGCGAGGTAACGATATCACCGACAGCGGTAGTACCGGAACGCAAGCAGGCCTTGATACCGGCCTTAAGCGAGACACGGGTCTCCTCAACCGACACGCCGCGCCTGACTTTGATCATCTGGATGATCCAATCTACAAAGCCACGGGGATGATAATCAAGGCCATCCCGCAGACGCCAGGCTGGAAAGTGGGTCAGCTCCAGGTGGGTGTGGGCATTCACCAGACCGGGCAGGATGGCACAACCGGGATACTCTGCAGTTGGCTGACCATAACGGGTGATCAGCTCCTCTGCCCTGCCGGTTTCAAGGACACAACCACCCTTGACTGCCAAACCACCGCCTGCAACAGGCGGCTGCCCCGGATTGTAGAGCCATGAGGCGGTATAGACGGCAACGGCAGGTATCAAAACTTCTCCATCCCTTGCGGGACATCCTGCTCAAGAACCTTCACATAGCCCCGTAATCCCATACATTCCTTCATGCGGGCCGAGATCACCTCTTCGTTGCCGCGCTTATCAAGCTGCTTGGCGTACAGGGCAGACTCTTCTTCACATTCAAGCTTGTCCTTGGTGAACATGATCCTGTCTTTGCCCTGCTGGTACCAGACATAACTTGGAGAGGCGCAACCGGAAGCAAGCAGCATTACTACAGCAGCAAGCAACAGCACTACCCTGACGGTGCTGAAATATGATCTTATCATGGTGGTATCTCCCTAAAACTTCTTTTCAATGACAAACTCAACGCTTCCGCCTGTTATCCCGCCACGCTGGACATGGCACTGGCGGGTCGCCTGGCATTTGGCGTTGGGAACGTTTTTGCAGGGCAGCTTACCAACCAGCTGAATACAGTCGGTGCAGCCAGGGGGATACATGCCCGGCTTGTTGTTATCTCCGCTTATTGCTTCATTGGGGCCAATTACCTTGACAACCTGAGCAGGCTTATTGGTCTCAGGCTGTATTGTCCAAGCGTTGCCCGGCAGATTGATAGACATGGCATAACTTACACCGTTAACCAGGCTTATGTTGACTGCCTCCGTGTCGGTGTCTATTGGATTAAGGGTAAACTCCCCCTGGGTAAAACCATTGGGTGATGGGCAGGAGGCCTTCTCCGGCCAGAGGTGTATGGCTCCGGTCAGGCACTTTTGTGCATCCGAACCAGATCGCTTCAGCTCCACCGATGACCTCCTTTTTACCGTGCCTTTACACCACCCGGCATTTTTCACCTCTCCTGCCTGCGGATCTGTACACCAGTCTGTATTCTGGGCAATCCACTGATACGATATGATTTTATCGGGGTTTGTACATGCGCCCTTCTCACCGGGTTTAGTGACAGCCCCAGTTACAAACATGAAGGTTACATCGACATCAGTCTGATTAGTTATCTTGATATTGGTTGCGCCGTAGTAGTTTTTATCCGGCTTCCTGCATGCACCGTCGCAACCGTTACTGCAGAGGGTGTAGTTGCAGGTGGCATTGACTGAAGAAGAACCGCAGCTGGGGTATATCTGATCCTTACTTTTCTTCGTGCAACACCAGTTATTCCCCAGGGTCATCCAGCAAGGGGAACACCATGCCATATCTGCATCAGTACACATCGGCATGCTACCGGCAGATAAACTGCTGTTAAGCATGGCTGCAGGAGCCGGATTGACCTTACGCGAGGTCATACAGTCACTAACGTGCTTGTCAAAAAGCTCCTTATCACCAGCCTTGTCCAGGTTATAGGTGTATTCAGCAGCCTTTTTCTGGCATTCATACAAGGCACGTCGAGCAGCCATATCCTCCTGTTCAGCATCCGCTGCCGCAATACACAGCATTGAGATAAGAGCCACACAGCTGGCCAGAGCAAAAAACCGGAAACCTTTGGATTGCATAGCTGCCCCCTGTCTGATCAAGACGTTTGCCACGAACACAAGCTGACAAAACTCTACTGCAGTTTTAGTCGCTGTCAAGTTTTCGCGCCTGCCTTGGAGCAGCATCCCCAGCTCCCGCTTCACAGACAAAAACAGGCGGAAGACCTTAGTCTATCGCCTGTTTCATAATGAATTGGTGGCTATCAGCCACCAGTGTTACGGATTATCCCTCAATCTGCCGTAGCAGCCCCTGAATCTCCGGCTGTTGCACAATCTCGCACTGTTCAGACAGCACCGACACCAGAATCTCATCAGTGGTGAGCGGATTGGCAAGCACGCTGCGCAGCACGGTGATCTCATCTCCATAGCGTGCGGTGCGTAGACGGGTGCGGGAGACAAAGGTCTTGCCCGCCTCGCGCTGGTATTTCTGCAGCAGTTGGCAGACCTGATCCAGGATGGCATTGATTTGGGACTGCTCTTCCGGTCCGGAAGATGCCAGAAGCTGCTGTACCCTTGCCGGGCAGTAGCGGTAGGTCAGGATATTCAGTTCCGGTTCGCTGGTCAGTTCAAAATCAGGGTGTTGACGAATCAACTCCGCAAAGGTTCTGGCCCGCTCAATCCCCAGGTCAATCAGCAGTTCATACCCTTTGCGCCCCATGATCGAGAGACCGCCATGCACCAGCAGCGCCTTGCCGGGACGGGAGCCTTCCAGGGTATGGCTGCCCAGATCTTTGGAGCCATGACGCAGGATATAGGCGGCATGATGTTCAATGGCGGAGACCGCAGTGGGATCTTTGAAGACCACCATCCCGGCCCCCATCGGCACATAGAGCTGCTTGTGGGCATCAATGGTGACTGAATCGGCCCGCTCTATACCGGCCAGCAGATGCCGGTGGGTTTCGGAAAACAGGGTTGGACCACCCCAGGCGGCATCCACATGAAAATGACAGCCCAGCTCCCCGGCAAAATCAGCCATCGCCTCCAGCGGGTCTATGTTGCCGGTCTCGGTG
>CAZNWF010000097.1:0-10127 GCA_964576485.1 uncultured Geobacter sp.
CGATCAAGCAGGTTTGCCTTACGATACTTCCAGAAGGCGTTACAGACCTCTGACACAAACAGATCCGCTGCCAGCACAAGAGTTGCCGCCTCCAGGTGGCTGATCAATGGTTTGGCTTGTGGCTGCATCAGGGTAACACCGACAGCAGCGCTGGCATCCAGAACCACCATCATCGTTCGCGATCCTCACGGATTAACGCCACCGGGTCAGGATACACTCTGCCATGATCATCTGCCTGAATCTTTGCCAGCAGCATCGCCCTGCGCCGCTGTCGGCTGCCATCCATCTTAAGGCCACGGGCAAGCACCGCCACTGCCTGTTGTGCAATGGAACGATGCTCTAAAACCGCCTCAGCGCATAATGAATGATAAATCTCTTCTGGAAGGTCTCGTACGTGTAATGATGGCATGGCGCACCTCCTGCAAGATATTTACAGCAAAATGCATGCATTACGCAAGCATCAACAAACTACATGCAGGTGTAGTTTCATCAAAGCGTTGTTACTGCTGCTTGACGGTCATGGAAAGCCAGATGCCGGTTAGGATAAAGATCAGGTTTGCCCCCCAGGCAGCCACCAGGGGGGGCAATACCCCGCTGCGGCCATAGGACTGGACAGCAGCATTCAGGATAAAGTAAGCGAATCCGATCGCTACGCCTGCCCCAACCCCCATGGCAACCCCGCTGGTACGGCCGGTTTTGAGGGCAAAGGGGATCCCCAGCACCACCATCACAAAGGCGCCAAACGGCAGGGCCAGCTTGGCATGCATCATGGTGCGGTAGCGTCCGGCAGGGTAACCGCCTTTTTCAAGGCTGACCGCGTATTCCCGTAGCTTGCGGAAGCTGAAGTTATCAGCATTGTTATCCAGAATCCTCAAGTCATCCACCTTCAGGGTTAACGGCACTGCCAGCCGTGGTGATGCCACCACCCCTCCCCTGCCGGCAAAGCTGCGGGTTCGCACCTTCAGCAGCTCCCACCCTGCAGCCCCATTAACGGCCTGTTCAGCATCCATGCGCCTGATCGGCTGCATATCGGGAGACAGGTCCCAGACCGTAACCCCTTTCAAGGTTTGTGTTTTTGGGTCAAAGACCTTGGCCTGCAGGATCAGGTTATTGGAGCGAAACCAGATATTGTTGAGCCGGAAGAAGGTGTTGACGCTCTGCTTCCTGATCACCACTTTTTCAATATGTTCCATCTGCTGGTAGCTTTTAGGCACTACAAATTCAGCGTTGATCAGCAGGATCAGACTGCAGAGCAGGCCAAGCGACAGAATCGGCAGGACAATGCGGGGAATACTGAGGCCACAACTGCGCAGAGCGGTCAGCTCACTGCTGCGGGAGAGCATCCCCAATGCCAGCAGGGTTGCCATCAGCACTGCAAACGGCATGGTCTGTCCCAACATTTCCGGTATTTTGAACAGAAAGAACTGCAGGATAGCACTGACTGATGCACCGGCCTTGGCAAACCGGCCCAGTTTTTCCATGAAGTCAAGAATCAGGTAGACCGCCAGAAAGCCCCCCTGGCAGAGCAGGAACAAGCGCAGCCAGGTTGCTGCCAGATAACGTCCGACAATACCAAACATCAGACGGTCCTCCCGAATCTGAAGAGACGTCCCAAGGCTGATCTGACCGTCATTTCCTGGGAGGCCAGACGTAGCAGCAGCAGTCCTATGCTCAGAAAAATCAGGTTAGGCAGCCAGACCGCCAGAACCGGTGAAATCCCCCCCTTCTCAGCCAGGGTACGCAGAAATGAGAGCAGGACATAGTAGACCAGCAGGATCAGGATGCTGATGGTAAAGCCGGAGCCTTTGCCGGAACGGCGGTTGGAAAGCCCCAGCGGCAGGGCCAGAATGGCAAACACAAAGGTGGCAAAGGGAAAGGCAAAGCGGCTGTGCAGTTCAGTGGCCATCTTTAACCGGGTCTGGGGTGACAGCTTTGAAGAGGCGATGCCACTACGCAATTCAGCTATGCCCAGATCCATCTCTGTCCTGACCAGCGGCGTACTGCGTCCTGATTCAGCGGTCAGCAGGTACTCGCCAAAGGAGACCAGGCGGTAGCCATCCTTCTGTTGCGTATGAATAGTGCCGTTTTTCAACAGTATCCGCAGCACACCGGTGCCGTCATCAGAAGAGATCAGGCCGCTTTTGGCAAAGACCGTCAGGGGGCGCTCAGGATCACGGCTATCCTGGATCATGACCCGCTGCATGGTACGCCGGGCCTCATCGTACTGATCCACGTAGAGTACGATGCCGGGCAGGTCGTCGCGGAAGATCCGCTCACGAATGGCCGAGGCGGCGTATTTGCGGGCCACATCCATGGTCATCTGCTTGAAACCGGTATTGCCCCAGGGTACCGCCACCACGCTGATAAAGAGGGTTAAGAACGCAGCAGCAGCGGCAGTCAGCAACACCGGCGGCAGCAAGGCGCCAAGACTTAAACCGCTGGCCTTCAAAACGGTTATCTCGTTATCACTTGAAAGACGCCCAAAGGCCAGCAAAACTGCCAGCAGGAAGGCCATCGGGATGGTCAGCACCAGAAAGGAAGGTAACAGCAGGACAATCAGATGGATGACTTCTGCAAGGGGAACGCCATTGGCCACCACCATCTCCATCAGCTTGACCATCCGCCCCATCAGCAGTACCAGCGTAAAGATGGTCAGACCAAGGACGAAGATGCCGGTGATCTCGCGCATCAGGTAGCGGTTTATAATGCCGTGTTTCATGGGACGGGATGATACATGAACTGCGGTGAGCTGTAAAGAAAACGGGGACCCGAAGGCCCCCGTTGGTGGTGGGGTTACGCTTCAGCCTTCCATTGACCGTGCAGGTTGCAGTATTCACGGGCAGTTACCTGCTGTGCGGTTACGCAGAAGGTTGCCTCAGGGGCCTGACCCGGCTCAAGGAACTGGGTATAGACCTTGCCGTCGGCAATCAGTTCAATCCATTGAATGTAATGTTTCTCTTCCATCGGGTGGGCAACATCGCCAACCTTGACGGTGATGGTACCGTCCCCCTTGACGATGACCGGCACATGCTTTTCCTTGGCGGCATCTACGGTATTTTCTGACTGCAGTTGCATATTTTCACCGCAGCAGACGATGTTGGCGCCGCCGCCGACCAGTACTTCGATGATGTTACCGCAATGTGGGCATTTGTACACTTCAAGACGCTTAGGCATTGGAATCTCCTCCTCATGGGTAGTCAGGCTGTAAGCCATGTTTGTGTAGTGCTGTAATACTACCGCATTTTTTTTTGATTGCAAGTCAAAAGATAATATTAGTCCTTTATCTGCAGCTGAAAAAAGGAGGCCGACCCGCGCCCCCTTTTCTGTTACACGTTGAAGCGGAAGTGCATCACATCGCCATCTTTAACGACGTATTCCTTGCCTTCCAGCCGCATCAGTCCTTTTTCCTTGGCGCCAGATTCACCGTTACAGGCGATGTAGTCATCAAAACCGATCACCTCCGCCCGGATAAAACCTTTTTCAAAGTCCGTATGGATCACACCGGCGGCCTGGGGCGCCTTGGTGCCTCTGGTAATGGTCCAGGCCCGCACCTCTTTTACCCCGGCGGTAAAGTAGGTGATCAGCCCCAGCAGATCATATCCGGCACGGATCAGACGATCAAGGCCTGACTCCTGCAGCCCCATCTCCTCCAGAAAGGCCTGTTTTTCATCACCGTCCAGCTCAGAGATTTCAGCCTCAATCTTGCCGCAGATCACCACCACACCGGCGCCTTCTGCGGCAGCGATCTGGCGCACCTGAGCCACAAAGGGATGGTTCCCCTCCAGATCGTCTTCTGCCACGTTGGCCACATACAGCACCGGCTTGGCAGTCAGCAGATGCAGATCCCGCAGCCAGATCCGTTCATCTTCGTTTTCAGCACAGTCCTTGATTTTCTTGCACTGTTCCAGCAACGCTTTGATCCGCTCATACAGGGCAACCTCTTCCTTGGCCTTCTTGTCACCGCTGCGGGCAAGCTTTTCAGAACGAAGGAGCTTTTTTTCAAGGGTATCCAGGTCGGACAGGGCAAGTTCTGTGTTAATGATCTCAATATCATCAGCAGGCGAGACCTTGCCGGCCACATGCACGACATTGTCATCATCAAAGCAGCGCACCACATGGACAACCGCATCGACGGAACGGATATGCCCCAGAAACTGGTTGCCCAGCCCCTCTCCGGCGCTTGCCCCTTTAACCAATCCGGCAATATCAACAAATTCGATGGTGGTGAACTGACATTTCTGAGGTTTGACAATGGCGGAAAGCTGGTCGATCCGGGGGTCCGGTACCTGTACAATACCAACATTGGGATCAATGGTGCAGAAGGGATAGTTCGCCGACTCAGCGCCTGCCGACGTGATGGCGTTGAAGATGGTGGACTTGCCCACGTTGGGCAGACCGACAATGCCGCAATTGAAACCCATAGCCGTTATCCTTCCAGGTATGACTTGTTGTTAAAAAGACTCATCGCCTTGGGAGCCCCTTCATCGAGGGCGGTTTCCAGCAGATCCAGAGCACCGTCCAGCACCCGTGCAAAAATTTCCATTTCAGGTGGCGTAAAGGTACCCAGCACATAATTGCTTACATCACCATGCAGCGGTCGCCCGATCCCCAGGCGCAAACGGACAAAGTCTCCTTTGCCCAGTTGTTCCATGATTGATCGCAGACCATTCTGACCACCATGGCCGCCCCCCTGTTTCAGACGGGCAACTCCCAGCGGCAGATCGATCTCGTCGTGGACCACAATCAGATGATCCGGCTTTATCTTGTAGAACTGCAGGGCAGGCATCACCGACTGACCGGAAAGGTTCATAAAGGTCTGCGGCTTGAGCAACACCAGCCGCTTCCCCTTACGCTCCCACTCCGCAGTCAGTCCACCAAACTGTTTGCGGACGATAGAAAACCCTTCCAGCTGGGCAATCCGGTCCAGAAACAGAAAACCCGCGTTGTGGCGGGTCCATTGATACTTTGAGCCGGGATTCCCCAGCCCTGCAATAATGATCGTATCCATAACTTGAGACAGAAACAGGCCGTAGAGAAGTTCTTCTCCACGGCCTGTTTACAGGTCTTATCAGGCCTCTGCTGCAGCCTCTTCCTTAACCTTGCCCAATACGCCAACAACCGGAGTCTTTGGATTTTCCAGGCATTTCACACCAGCGGGCAGCACAATATCCTGTATGTGAATTGTCTGGCCGATCTGGATGCCAGTAATATCAATTTCGATATGCTCCGGAATCTGTCCCGGCAGACATTCCAAATGCAAGGTACGGTTGTCCACATCCAAGAGGCCACCTTCCTTGACACCGGCAGCAGTGCCAACCAGACTCACCGGTACGGTAACCCGAATCTTCTCGTTCATGTTCACCCGGTGCAGGTCAACATGCTCAGGAGTACGTTTGATGGCATCGCGTTGAATTTCAGCGACAATTACCACAACCTTGTCCAGATCACCACCACCCTCAAGGGTGATCAGGTTGTTAATGCCACCTTCACCGGCAATGGCAGCACTCAGAGCCTTGGGCTCCAGGCTGATAGCCACTGGCTCTACACCACGGCCATAGACAATGCCAGGAATACGTCCGGCAGCACGCAGCCTGCGGCTGATGCCTTTGCCAGTACTGGTACGGGCTTCAATCTTCATTTGGGTTTGTTGCATGGTCTTCCTCCGAACCTAAAAGCAGCCTGTCTGACCGCAAATTTTTTCCTGCTTATGTAAATAACGAGCTTACTGATTCATCTTCGTGGATGCGACGGATCGCCTCAGCCAACAGCGGGGCAACTGACAGCACCTTGATCTTGGAGGTACGATCTGCCCGTTCTCCCAACGGAATCGTATCCGTCAACAGTACCTCTTCAATCACTGAACCGTTAATACGGTCAATGGCCGGACCGGACAGGACACCGTGGCTTGCAGCGGCATAGATCATGGCAGCGCCGTTCTGTTTCAAAGCACCGGCAGCCTGGGTCAGGGTACCGGCAGTATCAATCATGTCATCCAGAATAATGGCAATCTTGCCCTTGACATCACCAATCAGGTGCATTACCTCGGCCACGTTGGGGCCGGTACGACGCTTGTCAATCAACGCCATCGGACACTCAAGACGCTTTGCAAAGCCCCGCGCACGCTCGGTACCACCGGCATCAGGAGTTACCATAACAATATCCTGACCGGCAAAACGCTCTTTCAGGTGATTCAGGATAACCGGCGCAGCGTACAGGTTATCCACTGGAATATTAAAGAAGCCCTGAATCTGTGCAGCATGCAGATCAATGGTGACGACCCGATCCACCCCGGCGGTGGTCACCAGATCAGCCACCAGTTTGGCAGAGATCGGGGTACGGGGAGCAGCCTTGCGGTCCTGACGGGCATAGCCGTAGTACGGAACCACCGCAGTGATGGTGGCAGCTGAGGCCCGCTTCAGGGCATCAGTCATCACCAGCAGCTCCATCAGGTTATTATTGGTAGGTGCACAGGTTGACTGCACCACATACACGTCACGACCACGGACGTTCTCACCTATCTCAACCATTACCTCGCCATCAGAAAAGGTCTTAACCCCGGCATTCCCCAATGGAACACCAAGTGCATCACAGATTTTCTGAGCCAGATGAAGATTGGAATTACCTGAGAACACCCTGATCTTGTCGTACATGGAACGCGCTCTACCTTTCAGACAGAAGAATACAGCCTAAACCGTTTCAACCACGGCAACAAACCAGTCACGATTGCTGCGTAATGCGTCACCAGCCGTGCGGGCTGTTGCTTCACTATCAAACAAACCAAATACGGTCGGACCGCTACCGGACATCAACGAGCAACAGGCCCCCTGGGCGATCAGCTCATTCTTTATCTCAGAAATAACCGGAAATGCTGGGATAGTTACCGATTCAAGATCATTTGCCAGAACACGGCAGACTGCTGCAACGTCCTCAAACGAGTCGGGAATTGTAGCCAGACGCTGCCGTTGTGTCAACTGCAAATTTTTATAGACCCAGGCGGTTGAGACCGGCAGGTTGGGATTAACCAGCACCACCCAGGCCGGAGGAAGCCCGTTCAGTGGGCTGAGCTTCTCCCCGATCCCTTCAGCAAGGGCTGTTTGCTGGAAAACAAAAAACGGTACATCAGCCCCCAGCTTCACCCCGATCTCCATCAACTGTTCACGGGAAAGCCCCAGCCCCAGCAGTTCATTCAGCCCCAGCAGCACCGCTGCACAATCACTGCTGCCCCCGCCCAGACCGGCTGCCACCGGAATATTTTTTTGGATGGCGATCTCAACACCAGAGGGCTGCCCTGCCAGATCAAGCAGTGCCCTGGCAGCCTTCCAGGCGATATTCCCTTCACCATCCGGCACCCCTTCCCGTCCACAGCTGACTCTGATGCCCGGCTCACTGCTTAACGAAATTGTCACCTCATCACACAGGTTGATCCGCTGCATGATCATACGCAGTTCATGGTACCCGTCAGGGCGCCGTGAAAGCACATCAAGACGATAGTTAACCTTGGCCGGTGCCTGCATGACAATACTTTGAAGCATGAAAAACTCCATCCGGGTGGAATAGTGGGGTAGAAAATAATTTTTCTAAACCAAACCGGACAGCAAGGCAAGGGCAAAGAAACTTGCAGGCCACGCTGTTCACCGTTATACTTGCCACTCTTCTGCCAGACAGACGTGGCTGCACAGACAAGAACGAAAGGAAGTTGCTGCTCCATGAAGATTCGACTGCCTGCTGAATGGGAACCACAGGACGGCGTCCTGCTGGCATGGCCCCACCCCGACACTGATTGGTCAGACCGGTTACCGGAGGTTTGCACCACCTATACCGAGCTGATCCGCCAGATTGTCCGTTTTGAGAAGGTCCTGCTGGTTGCACCGGACCCTCAAGCGGCACAACAGCATCTTTCCGATGCAGGGGTTGATCTGAGCCGGGTCACCATCTGCCCGGTTGCCACCAACGACACCTGGACCAGAGATTTTGGTCCAATTACGGTGAAAGTAAATGACCAGCCGGTGCTGCTTGATTTTGGCTTCAACGGCTGGGGGCTGAAATTTGCCGCCAACCTTGATAATCAGGTCACCCAACAACTGAAGCAACAGGGTGCGCTGCTGCCCCGCGCCAATATCGTCGGTCTGGTGTTTGAAGGTGGCAGCATTGAAAGCAACGGCTGCGGCACGGTTATGACCACCAGCCAGTGCCTGCTCTCCCCCAACCGCAACCCGCAACTGACCCGTCAGGAGCTGGAAGGGGCGATGCAATCCCTGTTTGGCGCACAAAAGGTGCTCTGGCTTGAGCATGGCCACCTGGAAGGGGATGACACTGACGCCCATATTGATACCCTGGCCCGGCTCTGCCCCAATGACACCATTGTCTATGTGGCTTGTGATGACCCGGCTGACAGCCACTATGAGGGGCTGCAGAAGATGGAGCAGGAACTGAAGCAGCTGACCACCCCGGGTGGCGCTCCCTATCGCCTGCTGGCCCTACCCTGGCCTGCAGCCAAATATGATGCCGCCGGCAACCGGTTGCCAGCCAGCTACGCCAACTATCTGGTGATCAACGACGCCGTACTGGTTCCCACCTACCGTGATCCGGTGGATAACGGCGCCCTGGCCATGATCGCCCTGGCCTTCCCTGGGCGTGAGATCATCGGCGTTGACTGCCTGCCACTGATTGAGCAGCACGGTTCCTTGCACTGTATCACCATGCAGCTGCCACAAGGGGTATTGCCATGAAACGCCTGAAGGTGGCCCTGATTCAGCAGAGCTGCAACGACAATCAGACCGAGACCTTTGCCAAAACCGGAAGCATGGTCCGTCAGGCCGCTGCAGACGGCGCAAAACTGGTGGTACTGCAGGAGCTTCACAACGGCACCTATTTTTGCCAGACCGAGGCAACCGGGCAGTTTGACCGGGCAGAGCCGATCCCCGGGCCCGCCACGGAACGGCTGGGCAGACTGGCCAAAGAGCTGGGGATTGTGCTGGTTACCTCACTGTTTGAACGCCGTGCCCCCGGCCTGTACCACAATACCGCTGTGGTATTTGAGCAGGATGGCACCATTGCCGGTATCTATCGCAAAATGCATATCCCGGACGATCCCGGTTTTTATGAAAAATTCTACTTTACCCCCGGCGATCTGGGCTTTACGCCAATTCGTACCTCAGTCGGCACCCTGGGTCTGCTGGTCTGCTGGGATCAATGGTACCCGGAGGCAGCCCGCCTGATGGCGCTGGCCGGTGCCGATCTGCTGATCTACCCCACGGCCATCGGATGGGACCCGACTGACCCGCCTGAAGAGCAGCAGCGCCAGCGGGATGCCTGGGAAACGGTCCAGCGCGGCCATGCGGTTGCTAACGGTCTGCCGGTGCTTGCGGTCAATCGGGTCGGGTTTGAGGCATCACCTGATCCACAGGCATCAGGCATCAGATTCTGGGGCACCAGCTTCATTGCCGGCCCGCAGGGAGAGCTGCTTGCCAAAGGAAACACTGACACAGAAGAGATCATTACGCTGGAACTGGATCTTGCACGCAGCGAAACCGTACGCCGCATCTGGCCCTTCCTGCGGGACCGCCGCATTGATGCCTACGAAGACCTGACCCGGCGTTTCCGGGACTAGGAGCACCAGATGGAAACAGTTGCACTGCTTGATCAACACTATCTGAGAGAGAACTACCATCAGGTCGGGTTCAGCTATCTGCTACCTGAAATGCTGGAGCTGTTTCGCGGTCAGGCAGCCCTCCACCTTAAAGCGATTGAACAGCAGCTTACACAGGGTAACCTGCATGAGCTGGCAGTGGAAGCCCACACCCTGAAAGGGGCAGCCGGTTCAGTTGGTGCGGCTGCACTGGCGCAGATGGCCCACCACCTTGAAGAGTTCGCACCTGCTAATGACATCGCTGCGGTTTCACTGCAGGTCGCGGCGTTACGCGAGATAACAGATCAGACCTCTGCTGCCATTACTGCCGAACTTGCGCGTCTGGCCACTGGCGCAGGTGATGATCTGGATCTGCCTTGATTCAGCCCTGCCAGAAAAACAAAAGGGCCACCTGGTTCAGCGGGTGGCCCTTTTTGGTTCCTCTTATCCTAAAAACGGCAGTTGCCCCTCTTTATCCAGCTGTCGGTAGTAGGTTTTG
>CAZNWF010000098.1:0-10073 GCA_964576485.1 uncultured Geobacter sp.
TCTACATCATCGACCTGCAGAAAACCGTCCGCTACTTCAAATCCGCTTACAATTTCGTCAAAGAGTCTGCCGAACAGGGTAATACCGTTCTGTTCGTAGGCACCAAGAAGCAAGCCCAAGATTCAGTTGCTGAAGAGGCAACCCGTTGTGGCCAGTACTACGTCAACCAGCGCTGGCTGGGCGGCATGCTGACCAACTTCTCCACCGTTAAGCAGAGCATTGAGCGACTGAAGAAGCTGGATGCCATGTTTGAAGACGGCACCATTGAGGCATACACCAAGAAGGAAGCGCTTAAGATGGACAAAGAGCGTGAGAAGCTGGAAAAAGTACTGGGCGGCATCAAGAACATGCACAAACTGCCCGGCATGATGTTTGTTATTGACCCCAAGAACGAAGAAATTGCTGTTCAGGAAGCCCAGAAGCTGGGAATTCCGGTTGTTGCCATCGTTGATACCAACTGCGACCCGGATGTAATCGACTATGTCATTCCCGGTAACGACGACGCTATCCGTGCCATCCGCCTGCTGACTGCAAAAATTGCTGATGCTGTCCAGGAAGGTGTTGATGCTCGCAATGCAGGTCTGCAGAGCGATGCTGAAGGTTCTGACGAACTTGAGGCCGCCATTGGTGATGAAGCTGCCTGCGAAGCATCTGCAGACTAGTTTCACCAGCTTGCCGTATTAACTTCAGAAAACAAGAAACGACCACGCAGATGTGGTCCGGAGGATAGAAACAATGGCTATTACCGCAGCACAGATCAATGAACTGAGAAAAGCCACCGGCGCCGGGATGCTGGATTGTAAAAAAGCCCTGGAAGAGGTTGGCGGCGAGATGGAGCAGGCTGTCGATTACCTGCGTAAGAAGGGGCTGGCAGCTGCTTCCAAGAAGGCCGGCCGTGCCGCGACTGAAGGTATGGTTGCAGCAGCGGTAACCGCCAACGGCAACGCCGGTGTGCTGGTTGAAATCAACAGCGAGACCGACTTTGTTGCCAAAAACGACAAGTTTCAAGACTTTGTCAAGCAGGTTGCCGATCATGTCCTGCAGAAAAATCCTGCCACCATTGAAGAACTGATGGCGCAGCCGTTTGCCGGTGATGCATCCAAGACCGTACAGATCCTGCTGAATGAAGCGATTTCCGTCATTGGCGAGAACATGCAGATCCGTCGTTTTGCCAGCTACAAAGCTGATGGCGGAGCAGTTGGCACCTACATCCACGCAGGTGGCAAAATCGGCGTATTGGTGGAAGCAAGCTGTGACAAGGCAGATGTCTGCAGCAGCGAGGCCTTTGCCACCGTACTGAAGGATGTGGCCATGCATACCGCAGCCGCTTCCCCACTGTTCCTCTGCCGTGAAGATGTTGCTGCCGACGTTCTGGAGCGTGAGAAAGAGATTTATCGCGCCAAGGCACGGGAAACCGGCAAGCCGGACAACATCATTGAGAAGATCATCGGTGGTCAGGTCAACAAGTTTTACGGTGATATCTGCCTGCTGGAGCAGGTCTACGTTAAAGATACCGACAAGACCGTACAGCAGTATCTTGATGCCAGCGCCAAACAGCTGGGCTGCTCAATCACCCTGAAACGCTTTACCAAGTTTGTGCTGGGCGAAGGGCTTGAAAAGAAGGAATCGGACTTTGCCGCCGAGGTGGCGGCCGCGGCCGGACTGAAATAAGACTGAAAGCGCCGGCCTTCACAGCCGGCGTTTTCGTATCAACGCACAGCAACTCTTGTCCAGGAAAACAATCAGCTGACACAGTTGATTGCCTCAAGCACACAGAAACCGGGAGGAAACATGCCACGTAAATCCTTCAAACGGGTACTACTAAAGCTTTCGGGAGAATCGCTGGCCGGAGATCAGGGCTACGGCATTGATCCCTGCACCATCAATACTATCGCCGCCGAGATCAAAGAGGTGGTGGATGATGGCGTTGAGCTGGCGCTGGTGATCGGTGGCGGCAACATCTTCCGCGGCCTGGCTGCCTCCTCAAAGGGAATGGATCGTGCCAGTGCTGATTACATGGGGATGCTGGCCACGGTGATCAACTCACTGGCCATGCAGGATGCACTGGAAAAAGTCGGCGTTTCAACCCGGGTACAGTCAGCCATTGCCATGCAGGAAGTTGCTGAACCGTACATCCGCCGCAAGGCGGTCCGTCACCTGGAAAAAGGACGGGTAGTCATCTTTGGCGCAGGCACCGGCAACCCCTACTTTACCACTGACACCGCCGCCAGCCTGCGAGCCATGGAGATCAATGCCCAGGTTATTCTGAAGGGCACCAAGGTGGACGGTGTGTATACTGCCGACCCCAAGAAAGATCCAACCGCAACCCGCTACAATGAGCTATCTTATATTGAAGTGCTGCAAAAAGGGCTGCAGGTGATGGACGCCACTGCCACCTCGCTCTGCATGGACAACAACCTGCCGATCATTGTGTTTGACCTGACAACACCGGGAAATATTAAAAAGGTTATCAGCGGCGAAGCCATTGGAACCATCGTACAAGGAGCGTAACCATGTACAAATCAGTTATAGCAGAAATGAAAACCCACATGGAGAAGAGTGTCGAGGATCTGCGCAAGGAATATCAGCGTATCCGCACCGGCCGCGCCAGCACGTCACTCCTTGATGAGGTAAAAGTTGACTATTACGGCAACCCCTCCTCCCTGTCTCAGGTTGCAACTCTGGCCGTACCGGAGCCACGCACCATTACCATTACCCCTTGGGAACCCAAGATGATCGGGCCAATTGAAAAGGCGATCCTGAATGCCAATCTGGGGCTGACCCCCGGTAACGACGGCAAACTGATCCGCCTGAACCTGCCTCCTTTGACTGAAGAGCGCCGTAAAGAGATTGTCAAGGGCATGAAAAAGATGGATGAAGATCATAAGGTCGCAGCCCGCAACATCCGTCGCAAGGCGATTGATGACCTAAAAAAACTGGAAAAAGACAAGACCATCACTGAAGATGAACTGAAGAAGGCAGAAAAAGAGGTCCAGACCGTTACCGACAGCATCATTGCAAAACTGGACGAGATCCTGGCCCACAAAGAAAAAGAGGTTATGGAAGTCTGACATGACCGAGCTGGATCCGACAAAAATGCCCCGTCACCTGGCCATTATCATGGATGGTAATGGTCGTTGGGCCCAACAGCGGATGCTGAAGCGGATTGTTGGCCACCAGCGGGGCGCTGAAACGGTGCAGATGGTGGTGGATCAGGCCTCAAATCTGGGTATCGGCTACCTGACCCTGTTTGCCTTCTCTTCAGAAAACTGGTCCCGCCCCAAGCTTGAAGTGCAGGCCCTGATGGCGCTGCTCAAAAAGTATATCCGTAATGAGCTGCGCCGGATGCTGAAGAACAACATCCGCTTTAACGTCATCGGCAACCGGGCTGATCTCCCACCGGAGATCAACACCATTCTGGACGATGCCCTGGGGCAGACCGCTGCCAACACCGGCATGGTACTGACCCTGGCCCTTTCCTACGGCGGACGCCAGGAGATTGTCCGGGCAGCAGCTAAAATTGCAGAACAGGTGCAAAAGGGTACCCTGCAACCGGATCAGATCACAGAATCTCTTTTCAGCCAGCATCTGGATACGGCCGGACTGCCGGACCCGGACCTGCTGATCCGTACCAGTGGTGAAATGCGAATCAGCAACTTTCTGCTGTGGCAACTGGCCTATGCAGAGCTGTATTTTACCGATATCAACTGGCCTGACCTGACTATTAACGCACTGCACGCTGCACTGGCTGATTTCCAGGCCCGTGAACGCCGCTTTGGCAAGACCAGCGCACAGCTACAAAGGAGCTGACCATACAACGTCTGCTAACCGCATTGATCCTGCTGCCACTGGTACTGGCGATCATCATCAAGGGTGCTCCATGGCTGTTTGCCCTGTTGCTCTCCCTGTTCTGCCTGATCGCCATGCTGGAGTTTTTTGGCATGGCCCTGCCCGAACGGAAAGCGGAACTGTACCCCTTTGCGCTGCTGGGAGCGATTACCCTGACAACCCCGCTGCTGGGTGATGGACGCTTTTTTATCATGTCCCTTGCGGTTGCCTTTCTGCTGGGTGGCTTCCACTTTTTATTCAGGCTGCGGGATATGGCTACGGTTGCCCAGGAGCTCTCCCTGGTCATGACCGCCTTTCTGTACATCCCTTTTTTGATGGCCCACCTGCTGATGATCCGTCTGCTGCCCCTGGGGGTTAACTGGTTGCTGTTGATCATGCTGATTGTGATGACCAACGACTCCACCGCCTATTACGTTGGCAGCGCCTTTGGCAAACACCGCCTGTATGAAGCGGTCAGCCCCAAGAAGAGTATTGAAGGGGCGCTGGGCGGACTGCTGGGCAGCCTGGGGGGCACCCTGCTGGCAAAGTTCACCTTTTTCCCCCAACTGACTTTTACTGATGCCATCATCACCGCCCTGGTAATTGGCATTATCGGTCAGCTTGGTGACCTGTTTGAATCCCTGCTGAAGCGCAGCTTCGGGGTCAAGGATTCCGGCTCCATCTTTCCTGGTCACGGCGGTGTGCTGGACCGGATGGACAGCATCATCTTTGCTGCGCCGGTCACCTACTACTATGCGGTCTACCTCTTCGGGAGGTTTTAATCATGAAACAGATTGCCATTCTCGGTTCAACCGGTTCCATCGGTGTCAGCACCCTGGAGATCGTTGCTGCCCACCCTGACAAATTCCGGGTCATTTCTCTCTCCGGAGCTAAAAACCTTGAGCTGCTGGCCCGTCAGACCCGTCAGTTCAGACCCAAGCTGGTCGCTGTTGCTGATCCTGTTGATATCCCGCGCCTGAGAGAGCTGCTTGCCGGTGTTGAGGTTGAATTGACCGGCGGCGTCGAAGGGCTTTGCGCAGCGGCCACGGCGTCAGGGGTACAGATGACCGTGGCTGCCATTGTGGGAGCTGCCGGCCTGCTCCCCACTGCTGCAGCCATCCGGGCTGGGGTCGATATTGCCCTGGCAAACAAGGAAACCCTGGTCACTGCCGGTCACCTGTTCATGAACCTTGTGGAGCAGCACAAGGTGAAACTCTACCCGGTGGACAGTGAACACAGCGCCATCTTTCAATCCATTGAAGGGCACCGCAGCCAGGATATCTCCAAGATCATTCTGACCGCCTCCGGTGGACCGTTCCGCGAGACCCCGCTTGAGAAGCTGCAGAGTGTTACGATTCAGGATGCCCTCAACCACCCCAACTGGAGTATGGGACGCAAGATCACCATTGATTCTGCCACCATGATGAATAAGGGACTGGAAGTGATCGAGGCACGCTGGCTGTTTGATGCGCCACCGGAAAAGATCAGTGTCAATATCCACCCCCAGAGCATCATCCACTCCATGGTTGAATATATTGACGGCTGCGTGATCGCCCAGCTGGGAACACCGGATATGAAGGCCCCGATCGCCTATGCCCTCTCCTATCCCGGCCGCGTCTCTACCGGTGTCAAGCCGCTGGATCTGACTGAACTTTCCGGTCTGACCTTTACCAAACCGGATCTGGAACGGTTCCCCTGCCTGGGTCTTGCCTACCGTGCCCTTGGCGAAGGGGAGAGCATGCCGGCAGTCATGAATGCTGCCAACGAGGTTGCGGTAGAAGCGTTCCTGGATGGGCGGATCTCCTACCTGCAGATCGCTCGTTTGATTGAGAAGACCATGGACGCCCATCAGGCTCATTGCCTCGGCTCCATTGAAGAGGTGCTGGAGGCCGACCAGTGGGGTCGGGCAACTGCACGGGATATCTGCAACTCGCTTCAGACAGGCAGGTGCTCATGATCGTCATAAACTTTATTATCGTCCTTGGTATCCTGATCTTTGTCCATGAATTTGGCCATTTTATTGTAGCCAAATGGATGGGAGTCAAGGTTGAGAAGTTCTCACTCGGTTTCGGCCCCAAGCTGTTCGGTCGCCAGATCGGTGAGACTGAATACCTGATCTCCGCCTTTCCGCTGGGTGGCTACGTCAAGATGTTCGGCGAAGGCGGCTTCAGCGAGATCGAAATGATCGAGCAGGAATATGAGCGAGAGGCCCCCGGTTCAAAACCGGTTGAAGCCTATAAACTGACACCGGCTGATGAGGCACGCTCCTTTGCCCACAAGACCATTCCCCAGCGAATGGCAATCGTCTTTGCAGGTCCTTTTTTTAATATGGCCTTTGCCTGGCTGCTGCTGATCACGCTCTACATGACCGGCATGCCGATCCTGAAGGCAACCGTGGGTGAAATTTTCCCCAACCGTCCGGCAGCACTGGCAGGTATGCAAAAAGGAGATCTGATCACAGCGGTTAATGGCCAGCGTATCATCCAATGGGAAGATTTCTCTGCTCATATGGCAAAGGCGAGCGATAGTGTGACCCTGAGTATCACCCGGGCCGGCAAACCGCTGACCGTTCAGTTAAAACCGCAGCTTGGTGAAACCAAGAACCTGTTCGGCGAGATCATTAAGAAACCGATCATTGGTGTATCTCCGGCCTATGACTTTGCAACCGAACGATTCGGTCTGGTGGATGCCTTGAAACTGGGTAATGCCAAGACGGTTGAGGTAACAAAGCTAACCGTGCTTTCACTGGTCAAGCTGTTTCAGGGCGTCGTACCGTTAAACAGTCTTGGCGGTCCGATGATGATTGCCGACATGGCCAACAAAGCTGCTCAGACCGGCGGCGCCACCTTCTTCATGCTGCTGGCAGTGGTATCCATCAACCTTGGCATCCTGAATCTGCTTCCGGTGCCGGTGCTGGATGGCGGACACCTGATGTTCTACACCATTGAAGCGATCATCCGCCGCCCGGTACCTCAGAAGGTACGGGAATACGCCCAACAGGCCGGCATGATCCTGCTGATCGGGATGATGGTACTGGCCTTTTACAACGATATTATCCGTTATTTTTTCACCAGCAAGCTGTGATCTGCCTCTGCATTGAGACCGCTACCGCCAGGGTTGGTATCGCCCTGACCAGTGACGGCAAACTGCTGGCAGAGTCTCTGCTGGATGCCCCCGGTGGACGCCAGAATGCGCTGTTGATGCCTGAACTACAGCATCTGCTGGATCAAAACAACCTCACCATCAACCAGATTGATCTCTTTGCCTGTGCGATCGGCCCCGGTTCTTTTACCGGGGTCCGCACCGGCATAGCCGCCATCCAAGGATTGGCACTGGCAGCAGGAAAACCCTGCGCCGGCGTCTCCACCCTGGCCATGCTGGCCATGAACCTGCCCCACGCTGCCTACCCGGTCTGCCCCATGCTGGACGCCCGCAAAAACGAAGTCTATACCGGCCTCTACCAGACAACCGACCAAGCGTCCCAACTCAAGCACGATTGTGTCACAGCTCCTGCTGATTTTTTGCAGCTGCTTAGCGGGCCGACTATTTTTGTGGGTGACGGAGCCCTGCGCTACCAAGAACTGATCCAGCAAACCCTGGGTGATAACGCTCTTTTTGCACCTCTCACCCACCATAACCTGCGCCCTTCATCCGGCTGCCTGCTTGCAGAAACCGCCTTTTTAAACGGAAAGAGCGTCCCCCCGGAACAGCTGCTTCCCACTTACCTGCGGCTCTCTGAAGCAGAACTGTCCCGCCAACAAAAAATTTAGCCAAACTATATATTTTCATCAACAATAAAAAGCACTTGTAGTCCGCCTGAAGACTGGTATAGTAAAATGTATACAGAAATTCCAGGGAGGGACCTATGAATATTCATGAGTACCAGGCCAAGGAGATCTTAAGCACCTACGGCATCCCGGTACCCCGTAACCGGGTGGCGCTGACCGCTGACCAGGTTGAACGGGCTGCCAAGATGATGGGGGGCCATTGTGTGGTCAAGGCCCAGATCTATGCCGGAGGCCGGGGCAAAGCTGGCGGTGTCAAGCTGGTGCATCACCCGGAACAGGCCAGTGACGTTGCCAAGGAACTGTTTGGCAAACGGTTGGTTACCAAGCAGACCGGTCCTGAAGGATTAAAGGTACGCCGGATTCTGGTGGAGGAATCGGTTGAAATCGCCCGGGAATTCTACCTCTCCATTACCCTTGATCGAGAATCATCCCGCTACTGCCTGATCGCCTCGGCTGAAGGAGGGATGGATATTGAAGAGGTGGCCCAGAAGGCCCCTGACAAGATCCATGTCCTGACCATTGATCCCTTCACCGGTCTGCGCACCTACCAGGCCCGCAAGATTGCCCTGGCCCTGGGGCTCTCCGGCGCCGTCTGTGAAGACTGTGTCGAGCTGATTCTGAACACCTACAAATGCTGCCTTGAAAGAGACTGTTCCCTGATTGAGATCAACCCCCTGGTGGTCACCAGAGCGGGCTGGCTACTGGCCATGGATGCAAAAATCTCCTTTGATGACAACGCCGTCTATCGCCACCGTGAATACCCGGACATGATGGACTATTCCCAGCTTGACCCGCTGGAAATCACCGCCGGCAAGTATGACCTGGCCTATATCAAGCTGACCGGCAATATCGGCTGCATGGTCAACGGCGCTGGCCTGGCCATGGCCACCCTGGATGTACTGAAGGAGTTTGGCGGCGAACCAGCCAACTTTCTGGATGTTGGGGGCGGGGCAACCCGCGAAAAAGTAGCAGAAGCGTTCAAGATCATCCTGCAGGACTGCGATGTCAAGGCGGTCTTTGTCAACATCTTCGGTGGCATCATGCGCTGCGACGTAATCGCCCAGGGAATCATTGAAGCAGCCAATGAAGTGCACTGCCCGCTGCCAATTGTAGTACGTATGGATGGCAGCAATGTTGAGGATGGCAAAAAGCTGTTACTGGAATCAGGCCTGAATATTCAGATCGGTGAAAACCTGGGCGATGGCGCGCAAAAGATCGTTGCCATGCTGGCCAAGGCGTAAGGGGGAGCGCAACCATGTCAATTCTGATCAATAAGGATTCAAAGATACTGGTTCAGGGGATTACCGGCAAGAGCGGCCTCTTTCATACCCAGCAATGCCGGGCCTATGGCAGCCAGATTGTTGCAGGGGTCACCCCCGGCAAAGGCGGCATCCACATTGAAGGGATTCCGGTCTTTAACACCGTGGCAGAAGCGGTGCAGTACACCGGCGCAACCATTTCGATGATCTTTGTCCCTCCCCCAGGCGCTGCTGATGCGATCCTGGAATCATGCGAGGCCGGTCTTGAGCTGGCGGTCTGCATCACCGAAGGGATTCCGGTACGAGATATGGTCATCGCCCGCGCTGTGCAGGCCCAGAGCAAGACAAAACTGATTGGCCCTAACTGCCCCGGCATCATCACCCCTGGCCAGTGCAAACTGGGGATCATGCCCGGCTACATCCATACCCCCGGCAAGATCGGGGTGGTCTCCCGCTCCGGCACCCTGACCTACGAAGCGGTCAAGCAGCTAACTGACATGGGGCTGGGACAATCCACCTGCGTTGGTATTGGTGGTGACCCGATCATCGGTATGAAGTATATTGATGTGCTGAAGATGTTCAACGAAGATCCCGACACTGAAGCGGTCTTCATGATTGGCGAAATCGGCGGCGGCGCTGAAGAAGAGGCCGCTTACTGGATCAAGGAAAACATGAAAAAGCCGGTGGCAGCCTTTATTGCCGGCAGCACCGCTCCGGCCGGCAAACGGATGGGCCATGCCGGTGCCATCATCACCGGCGGCAAGGGTAAGGCAGAAGACAAGATCCGCACCCTGCAGGACTGCGGCGTCACCGTCTCCATCTCTCCCACAAAAATGGGGGAAACCATGGCACAGGCACTCAAGAAGTAAGCAAAGCAAACAGCAAGGAACACCAACGCCCCACTGCGGATCATCTGCTGCGGGGCGTTGGTGCATCTACCCAACACCGCACGTTGACGCAGCCATCCTGCCGAACAGCTCTTCACATCCCTGGCAAACAACTACGAACCGAAAACTGGCGCCCCCCTTTGAGCTTCCTGTTGTGCAAGATTTGCATGAGGATGTTGCTCCATGCAGTTTAAGTTGCAACAACAGGGTGGGATGAAACAGACACGAACGACACTCTGTAGCGGTCTGATCATTCTTTAACCTAAAAACGGCAGTTAAACTGCCAAAAATGTTGTAACCTTCTGAATGCA
>CAZNWF010000099.1:0-9976 GCA_964576485.1 uncultured Geobacter sp.
CTCCCGGTACCGGAAAGACCCTCACCGCTCAATACCTTGCCAGTGAAATGAAACTCCCCCTCCTTAAGATTGATGCCTCAAAGATACTTAGTTGCTGGGTCGGCAACAGTGAACAGAATGTACGACGCGTTTTTGATGATTATGCAGTCATCCAGCGGAGCCTGGACAAATCACCGTTGCTGCTGATGAATGAAGCCGATCAGTTGTTGGGAGCCAGGGGGGCAGGTGAGCATGCCGTAGATAGGATGAATAACAACATGCAGAACCTGTTTCTGGAAGGGCTGGAACGGTTCACCGGCATTCTGGTTGCCACCACCAACCGCAGAGACCTGCTTGATGATGCCTTTGGCAGACGGTTTACCTACAAACTGGAACTACCTCAACCAGACAGACATCTGCGGCAGGAACTCTGGAAACAGCATCTGCCGCAGAAACGGATTGCTGACGATGTTGATGTTGGAGCACTGGCTGAACTGAACTTAAGCGGTGGTGAGATTCGACTGGTGGTTGAACGGGCAGTACGGATGGCTGCCTTTAAGGGTTCAGCCCTGTTGCGGCACGATCTGCTGTGGGAGATTGCTCAGGAAGAACTGACCAGCACCAACCGAACTTCCAGCAAACGCAGGATCGGTTTCTGATAAAGGGGATATGCATGAAAGTAGCCTTTCGACAACAGGTCTCTGACTATGACTGTGCACCAACCAGCCTGCTGAATGCCTTGAGTTACCTGTTCCATAGACATGAGATACCACCCTTTGTGGTGCAGAGAATCTATCGGGAAAGCCTTGACCATCGCGCTGCCAAAGGCACCACAGCCCGTGCCATGCGTGAGATTGGCTTCTGGCTGGCAAGTTACCGTGAACAGCACTTCAAACGGTTTGCACTTACCACACAGTACCTTTCCGGCAAACAGGTTCACCTGGCAGCAAACAGCAAGATCATCTCCTGCATTATGGAGCAGGGGGTAGCACTCCTCAGTGTCCATGCCACAGCCCATGAACGGCATTACATACTGGCCTTGAGTAGAGAAGACGATTGGTTGCACTGTTATGACCCGTACCTGCGTAGCAGTAAGTTTGTTACCAATGATGCAGTACAGTTCATTGAACAGCAGGGGCCGCAACAGCCCAACCTGCGGATACGGAGTGACTGGTTAGACCGGGCCGGTTCACAGACCAGTAATCCCCATGACCGTAAATATATCTTTGGCTGTCCTGATTACCGCGAATGCCTGCTCTTGAACAGAATCAAGCCGTAACAACGCACACCACCACCAAACCTCCCAACCACACCATGAACAGCCCAATGCGCCGCAGCGCCAATGGATTCGTGCGTCCGTTGCTTGCCACAGGAAGAAAGGAGCAAACCTATGAGTTTACGTCATCTGACGGATGGAACGACCAACCGCAGGGTACTGCTGGCAGTGGCCTTGGCGATCAAGAACCTGGAGCGGGTCACTGGCACCATCATTGAGTATGACATTACCCGAGATGATGCTGAGGCGGTCTGCAGTGCCATGACCAACCTCTGGTCGATACTTGAGACCAATGGCTACACCATTGACGGCGATACCAACCGCTTGCGTAAGGTACCGCCGTGACCATCAGTTTCATACACAACCAACACACCAAAGGCCCGCCGATCATCGGTTGGGCCTTTGTCATTCAAGGAGGTGAGCTGCAATCAACCACGAATAAAGTTGTCGTACCACGCAGCAGAAACCATTCATCAGAAAGGAGCATGTCATGAGCACTGCAGTAGCAAAGATCGAGTTTGACAAGGAACAGATGGCAGTGATCGAGTCGCAGTTCTTTCCGTCAGGGGCAACCAAGGCAGAACAGGCCTACTGCTTTTCCGTTGCAAGAGAGTTGTGTCTGAATCCGATCACCAAGGAAATCTTCTTTGTAAAGCGTCGTCAGAGGATCGCTGATACCTGGGTCACCAAAGTGGAACCAATGGTCGGCAGGGATGGCTTCCTCTCCATTGCCCACCGTACCAATCAGTTTGCCGGGATTGAAACCAGCGCCACCATACGGGAGGCACCGGTACTGGAAGAGGGACAATGGCGCTTGAAGCAGCAGCTTGTTGCGGAATGCAGTGTCTGGCGCAAGGACAGCCCCAAACCGTTCACGGTGCAGGTTGCCTATAACGAATACTGCCAGAAAACAGCAGAAGGTCAGCCCACCAAGTTCTGGGCAGAAAAACCGGAGACCATGCTCAAGAAGGTGGCTGAATCCCAGGCACTCAGAAAAGCATTTAACATCCATGGCGTCTATTCCCTTGAAGAGTTGGGGGCCGGTATTGAACTGCCCAATGGTGATGTGATCGAAACCGAATACACCAGAATCGAACCTGAAAAGTCCCACCTCTCCGTAGTGAAGAACAAGCCTGAACCGCCACGTAAACCCAAACCACCATCACCGGAACCTGAGCCGGAACCGGAAACCTATGATGATGACGAAGGCTGGCCACCACCACCTCCTGCCAATGGTCAGATCTTGAATGAATTGACCCTGCAGTTGATCGACCTGCTGGAGGGCAAGCATATCGCCTATGACTTAAGCTTTGACGGCAATGAAGGGATTATTTCAGCCAGTTCTTTCAACGAGAAAGAGTTGCTGAAGTCATCCGGTTTCCGCTGGTCAACAGAGCAGAAACGCTGGATTCACCGTTTCATCAATGAACCGTTCTAAGAAAGGAGCAGTGTATGGACCTGATACCATTTATCGAACATGCCCTGGTTGAGTTAAATAGCAGTAAGAGTGCTGAACTGGGAGACCGTACCCAATATATCGGCTCCAGTGACGTGGGTAGTTGCCCCAGAAAAGTTTGTTTGCAGAAGACCTGTCCTGGTGAAACACCTGATACCAGCACATTACTCAAGTTCAGCAGGGGCCATGTTGCAGAGACCTTATTGATCGAAATATTCAATGCAGGTGGCGTCAAGCAACTCTATGACACCCAGGTGGAAGTTCGACATCCGGTTTATCCACTCAAAGCCCATATCGACTTTCTATTCTATGCGGACTTTGACGGCAAGCAGCAGTTGCACATCGTTGAGCTGAAATCAGTCAGCGGTATACGTGATGAACCATATCCCCAGTGGATAGATCAGATCAATTTCCAGCTTGGCCTGTTGCAAATCAAATATCCCAAACGGAAGGTACGGGGTTCAATCCTTGCCATTGACCTGAATGCCGGAGAGCTGAAGCAGTTTGATGGTTTTGAGTACAACGAGGCGTTGTTTAACTATCTGGTCAGCAAAGGGTTGCGGATACTCGATTGCCTGAACGGAGAGGAGGAGCCGCAACCATCCCCTTCGTTTATGTGTGCCTACTGTTCCTATCGTGTTGATTGTCCCTCCATGACCTTACCGGAGGTGGAACTGCCTCCCGAGATTGAAGCCCTTGCTAACCGGTATCTTAAACTGAACGAGGTCAGGCATGCTGCTGATACAAAGTTGAAGAATATCAGGGAGGGATTGCTTGAGTTTGCTGGCCCGTCCTTCAAAGGCAGGAGCGACAGCATTGAGTTGATTACCTCCTCAGTTGGCCCCTCAGCAATGGTGGATAGCAAACTGTTGAAGCACCAATACCCTGATATTTATCCTGCGGTCCTCAAGGAACGGGCTGGTTTTACCAAGCTGGAGTGCCGTTATTCGGCATAAGCAATCGTAACACCATTACCAATAGAAGCGCCCTTGTACCGATGGTCAGGGGCGTTTCTGTTTTTAAAAACTGATCCGTAAAAAGTTTACATACGAAAGGAATATGACCATGCAGGAAACAGACAGCAGCAATCAGCATAAAACCAGCAGGCGAACGATCCGCTTGCGGCAGATCAAGGCGGTCTATGAGCCATTTGTTATCAAGGAAGAGGATGGTCAGTATTTGCCACCATTTGCCAAGTACACCAGCCCTGAACAGGTGGCAGAGACCTTCAGGTTTCTGCAAAGCGAAACCAAGGAATATTTCTTTTCGATCCACTTAGACGGCAAGAACCGGATCAACTGTGTTGACGAGGTATCTGTCGGCTCTCTGAATCAAAGCATTGTCCATCCACGTGAACTGTTCAAAACAGCCCTGCTCTCATCGGCAGCAGCAATCATCCTGGTACACAATCATCCCAGTGGAGACTCAACACCAAGTAGGGAGGATATCGAGATTACCAGGCGGATCAAGGAGGCTGGGGAGATTCTGGGGGTAAAACTGCTGGATCATATCGTTATCGGCAGCAGTTACCTGTCTTTCGTGGAAAGGGGATTGCTATGAATGCACAGTTTGATTCAGGCCAGATAGTTGTGACTGCTGGCATACATGCCTTTATGGAGAACGATCCGCACTTCAGTCAGCATGTGCATCATTGCCTGGCACGGCATCTTTCCGGTGACTGGGGGGATCTCTGCAAGGAGGACTTGGCAACCAATGAGGAGGCTCTACTGGAAGGTTACCGGTTGTTCTCAGCTTATAAACAGGAAGGGATGCCGCCTATCTGGATCATCACCGAGGCGGACCGTTCAGTGACTACCGTGCTTTTACCGGACGAATATTGAAAAGGAGACGAACATGACCTGCAAACAGATGATACTGGAAAAGCTGAAGGAACAGGTGATCAATCAAGTGGCGAGTGATGACCGATTGATTCGTGGTGTAGCCAGTGCCGTTATTGATGACCTTGATTACTCGGATGTTGCCTCACTGATTAACATCAGTGTTTCCGATCTGGCAGGAGAGATTGATTCATACGAACTGCTGACGGAGATCGTTGACAACATCGACATGGACAGTCTGCGGGAAGGGATCGTTGAACGATGCGACATGGATGACCTTGCCAGCAAAGTTGCGTCAATGCTGCCCACCAACTTCCTGGATGATATTGCCATTCAGGCGGCAGAGGAAATTATGGCCGAAATCAATGGTGGGGGTAGTGCTGCATAAGCATTGTCAATCTGGGGTAAACCGTAACCAACAGAGCTCGGAGATGCCTGAAACTGTCAGTCTAGGGTGGTCTCCGAGCTTTGTTTGACAGAACTGTCAGGAGCCACACATGCATGGTCAGAAAATCGGCTATATCAGAGTTTCATCAACAGATCAGAACACAGAACGGCAACTCGATGGTCTGCAACTTGACCGGACATTTACCGACAAGGTTTCCGGCAAGTCAACCGACCGGCCACAGCTACAAGAGATGCTACGCTTTGTCAGGGATGGCGATCACCTCTTCGTGCACTCGATGGATCGACTTGCCCGTAATCTGATCGACCTGCGGCAGATGGTGCAGGAACTCACGAAACGAGGAGTCAGAATCACCTTCGTCAAGGAGGGGCTTACCTTCAACGGAGAGGATGCCGCCATGTCGGTGCTGCTACTTTCCGTCATGGGGGCTGTTGCTGAGTTTGAACGTGCCATCATCAAGGAACGGCAGGCAGAGGGTATTCGGATTGCCAGGCAAAAAGGAGTTTACAAGGGTAGGAAAGCTGCATTGACTGAGGAGCAAATTGAAGAGGTGAAACAGAAGATTGCGGCGGGGATTCCGAAAGCTAAGATTGCGAGGGAGTATAAGTGCTCACGTGAAACTATTTACAAATATTCGTAAGTTATGTGTGGCGGTGAGTCTTTGGTGTTTACATTGATTGTTTAGGATTTGTTTTGACAATAAAAATAATTTTTTGTATTTATAATAATTTTATATATACTGTTGTATACAGTATGCATTGCCTAACAAGGAGAAAGGTTAAATCCATGCTAAATCGAGTGCAAAACAATAACGGTGCAACCGGTAATGTTTTCCCTCCGACAAGCACCATCCGTATTGACGATACAAGAATCCAGGCGCTTCGTCAGGAAGGCCTAGAAATCCGTAGTTCCATTGAAAAGAGCGCTGCAAACATGTTTGCTTCATCCTCTTCTAATTCTTCTACTAGAATGAGATGACAAAAAGTCAGCTTAATTTACGCATTATTCCATTCTCGAAAGGAGCCCTGCAAGAAGAAATCTGCAGGGCTTCGCTATCATTAGGGCAGTCGGAAATTCCCACTCAAGTCAACTATCTTTGCTCCTACCTCTCACATCCTGAGGCTAAAGCTCAGACGATAATTATTGAACATCCTTACGTTGACCGCCATTACTTAGAAGAATATACAAATTACTACGCAACAACACTGCATCCACCTAATCCAAAGACGACAAGATTTCATTATTTTAGTTGTGAATTGTCTGAAGAACATTTGACTCAGTTGATAATTAGTGCATCTAGCGGTCATTACACTGACGTATGCAGCAGTCTAACTGCTCAATATTTGGGCTTCTCTGTAATACGGCCCTTGCCTGATGCGCCAATTGGTCGGACTATTCTTGCAACCTTCAGTGCACATGATCGACGCTGTTATACATTGCCCCCTCATCCATATAGGGTGCATTTTTGCGGCCTTACATTTTTGATAAATGGCGTACCATTTCAACAGCAAGAACAGGCTGTTGGGGCATGTGCCACAACAGCCATATGGTCAGCATTGGCTCAAGTAATGCGACATGACGGGGGAAGAGCACCAACTCCATTTGCAGTGACCGAAGCTGCTACACGGAATTGGTTAAGCGATAGAGTTTTTCCCGCAGCATCCGGATTAAAAAAAGAGCAAATATTAGAAGCAATTCGGCAGTTTAACTATTCGCCTCTATGTTTTGAAATCAAAGAAAACGTTGCTCTTTTTGAATTGTCAGTAAAATGTTATTTGCGCTCTGGCATCCCAGTAATTCTGGAAATTCATTATGATAATCACCTTGAAACTCATGCTGTAACAATAGTTGGCTTCCGTGACGATGACTCAGTTATAGAATTTAAAGCCAAAGAATCTTTGAGCTATAGCCTTAATTCAAGTGGCTTGTGTCGATTGTATGTGCATGATGACCGTCTCGGCCCTTATGCTCGAGCTGAATGGTTGATTGAAGAAGATGGATTTCTGAAATTGAAATTTGTTCCTCAAATGCCTGGATTTGAAAAATTTGAAGCTAAGGCATGTATTGTTGCGGCAATGGTCCCTTTGTATCCTAAAATTCGCTTATCTGCTCAAGATTTAGTTGGCTTTGCTGGTGAGTTGCAACCAATGTTCAGGGAAATAGTTGGGCCAGAGTCGAGGGAAAAGTTGAATATCGACCTTCAGTTTTGCCTAGCAGGAGAGTGTCTTGAGACCCTATGCAAGTCAGAAATCCCAGCAGATCGTTATGCCCAATTTGCCCAACGGGTTGTTCTTTCAAGATATGTAGGGCTGATTACATATTATGTGGAGGACCAGTTGCTTGCATACATTATCTGCGATAGCACTGATATGCATCGTAGTGCCCCTGCAACAGCACCATTGCTGGCAATAATTCCTAAATATAATGAGCACATAGAGTCCTTGGCCAAATATCAGCCGGATGCTCTAATAGTTTAAGTGGCCCGCCATGAAAGTTCTCGGAAAGATCTATTTGAAATGGTTATTGGGATGTATTTGGGGTGAAATTTAATGGTATTTTTGGTGGCATCTATCACAACAAATCGTTTTAAGACCAATAAAATACAGTATGTTATGCCAAATATTATAATGACACCCCCGCCATTTAATCTTAAAAGCCCCCGGTTCTTACTGATCCGGGGGCTTTTTCATAAACTCCTGTTCACCAGCCGAAAGGGATAACGACCATGCCCGAACAAACCTCACCCCAAGCTACTCCCACCGCACTGTACGCCATCTTCAGCCTGCCGGTTATTGTTGCCGCGCTGGGTTATTTCGTGGATATCTACGATCTGGTGCTGTTCAGCATTGTCAGGGTTCCCAGCCTGAAGGCGCTGGGGTTGTCCGGTAAAGAGCTGGTGGATCAGGGCGTGTTCCTGCTGAACATGCAGATGGTGGGTATGCTGCTGGGGGGCATCCTGTGGGGGGTGCTGGGGGACCGCAAGGGACGGCTGAAGATTATGTTCGGTTCGATCTTTCTCTATTCAATGGCCAACTTTGCCAACGGCTTTGCCTATTCAATCGAGGCCTATGCCACCTTGCGCTTCATTGCCGGGATCGGTCTGGCAGGAGAACTGGGGGCAGGGATTACCTTGGTCAGCGAGGTGCTGCACAAGACCGTGCGGGGCTATGGCACCATGATTGTGGCCTCGGTGGGGGTTTCCGGGGCGATTCTGGCAAACTTCGTTGCCAAGAGTTTTGACTGGCGCAACGCCTTTATTATCGGCGGCATACTGGGGCTCTGCCTGCTGGCGCTGCGCTTTGGGGTGGTTGAATCCGGCATGTTCAGTAGTATGAAGGTACAGGAAGGGGTCAGCAAGGGAAACTTCCTGTCGCTCTTTACCAGCCGTGACCGTTTCGGCCGTTTTATTCACGCCATCCTGATCGGCCTGCCCTCCTGGTTTGTGGTGGGGGTGCTGATCACCTTTTCGCCTGAGTTTGCAAAAATGATTGGGGTAACAGGGACGGTGTCTGCCGGCAATGCCGTGATGTACTGCTATCTGGGTCTTGTGGCGGGAGACCTGCTGAGCGGCATTCTGAGCCAGTTGCTGAAAAGCCGCAAGAAGGTGGTATTACTGTTTCTGATCATCACTACAGTGGCGGTTGTGATTTATTTCATGGCTGGCGGGGTCAGTGCCGAGGCCTTTTATGGCATCTGTGGCCTGTTGGGGTTTGGAATCGGCTACTGGGCTATCTTTGTCACCATTGCTGCCGAACAGTTCGGCACCAACCTGCGGGCCACGGTGGCCACGACCGTTCCCAATTTTGTGCGGGGGATGACTGTGCCGATCACCACCCTGTTTCTGTACTTTCGCAACCATTTTGGCCTGCAGCAGGGGGCGATCATGGTTGGTTGCCTGACCATGGCGGTCGCCTTGTTCTCGCTCTGGCGACTTGAAGAGACCTTTCACAAGGATCTTGACTACTTTGAGGAGTTTCTCTAACCCATAAAAAGCAAGCTGCCACAAGGGCACAGAGAGGACGGAGGTGTTTTGTTTCGTTTTTATAAAGGCTGATCAAAAGCCATGACCATAGCACGCGGATGACGCGGATGACGCGGATGACGCGGATCAAGCGGATATACACAGATCTGAAATCACTTGGTTTTTAAATCAGCATAGATCCGTCAAAATCAGATGTAATCCGCGAGCTATGCCTTTGACCTTCTCTGAGACATCTGTATGTTCTGTGGCCTACTGGGTTTTCAGGTTTAATTTTTCAGCCTGATACCATCATCTGTCATGCTGATCAGGCCTTCACGGTACAGCCCGCCCACCGCTTTTTTGAAACTTTTTTTGCTTAATTTCAGTAGTTCGGAGATAGACTCCGGGCTGCTTTTATCGTTTAAGGGCAGAAAACCGTCTGTGGCATCAGTCAGTGCTGCCAGCACCAGATCACGGTCTGACCGGGCCTCTTGTGCCCCTCCCCTGCGCAGGGTGATATCAATCTTGCCGTCGTCCCGAATCTTCTTAACGTAGCCCCGCAACTGCTCCCCTGCCTTTGGTTTGCCATACAGTTCATTTTGAAACAGCATACCCACGTAGCGACCATTAACCACCACCTTGGCCCCCAGATCTGTGTAGGCGTAGATAAACAGATCAACGGCATCCCCTTCAGCAAGAGAGCCATCCGCAGGCCTTAAAAAGCGGTCCAGCCGGGCAGAGGCTGCAATTCTGCCGCTGCTGTCCTGATAGAGGCAGACCAGTACCTGCTCCCCCTTTTTTACCGGCGCAAGCTGCTCGCCAAAGGGCAGCAGCAGGTCTTTATCCAGCCCCCAATCCAGAAAGGAACCGACCTTAGCATTGGTGTCCTTGACCTTTAAGTGGGCAAACTCCCCCACCACCGCAAACGGTTTCTGTACCGTTGCCACCGGACGATCTTCTGAATCAAGGTAGACAAACACCTCCAGCTCGGTTCCAACTTTTGCACCTTCAGGAATAAACTTGCCCGGCAGCAGGATATCCCCCTCTTCTGAGGCTAAAA
>CAZNWF010000100.1:0-9961 GCA_964576485.1 uncultured Geobacter sp.
GCCGCAGCAGGTCTGCTCTGGCCTGATCCACCCGGCCGGCGCCGGTGTGGGGATAAACCGTGACATGCTCCAGAAACCTGCCGGTCTGATCCACCGCTGCCAGCTTTGAACCGGTGCGCAGGCCGGGGTCGATCCCCAGCACCCGCCTGCCCCCGGCAGGCGGTGCCAGCAGCAGATTTTTCAGATTCTTGGCAAAGATGGCAATGGCCGCCTCATCAGCCAGATCCTTGGCTTGCAAGCGCAATTCCACCTCGATCGAGGTGGCGATCAAACGTTTGTAGGCATCTTCAGCCACCGTTTCCAACCAGGGTTTAAAGATGCTCTCCCCCTTGATCAGGCGATGTTTGAGGCCAGCCAAAATCTCGGCCTGGGGGGTCTGCAGGGAAAGCCGCAGCACCTCTTCCTTTTCCCCCCGCCGCATGGCCAGCATCCGGTGGGAAGGAATCTCTTTCAGCGGTTCCTGATAATCGTAGTACATCTCAAACTTGGTGACCTGCTCCTTTTTATCCGACGCAACCTTGGTGGCCATGACCCCCTGTTCCCAGGTCAGACGGCGCACCATGGCCCTACAATCAGCGTCATCCGCCAACCGCTCCGCCAGGATATGCCCGGCCCCTTCCAGTGCTGCCTCAGGGGTGGGGACCTCTTTTTCAGGATCAACAAACGGGGCTGCGGCATCCAGGGCGCTGCCACTGCTCAACTCCTGGGCTGCCATCAGATCAGCCAACGGCTCAAGGCCGCGCTCCTTTGCAATGGTAGCCTTGGTACGGCGCTTGGGTTTGTACGGCAGGTAGAGATCTTCCAGCTCGGTCTTCTGGCGGGTTGCCTCGATGCGGGACTTCAGTTCAGGGGTCAGCTTGCCCTGTTCCTCAATCGAGGCCAGGATGGTCTGACGCCGGGCCTCCAGTTCTGTGAAATAGGCCAGCCGCTCCTCAACCGTGCGGATCTGTACCTCATCCAGCTCACCGGTCTGCTCCTTGCGGTAACGGGCGATAAAGGGGACCGTGGCCCCTTCCTGCAACAGGGTGATGGTATTGGTAACCTGACCGGATTTCAGGCCGGTTTCTTCTGTTATGATTTTTACTATCGCTGCAAGTAGCTGCTGATGCAATGCCATGCTGGATAATTCCTTAATACCGGGTAGAAGGGATCAACTGAAAAGGTAATAAGCCTATCTATTCAGGTGACAACGGCGTACTGTGAATAGATCAGACAAGGAGAAACCATGATTATCAAAACAGGAGCCGTCGTCATCCACCCCGGAGCAGCTGCATGGGGTGTTGGTAAAATAACCGAGGTAGCAGCCCTGAAGGCAACCATTCAGTTCAGCGATGGTATTATCAGGAAGATAGCCGCTTCCCATTATGCCAGCCTGCGGCCAGGTGACCCGGCTGACTTTGTGGCCTTGGTGGAAAGCGCCCCGGTTGAAAAGGTCCGCGCAACTCCCAAACGGGCAAAAAAGGTAAAAGAGCTGGCGGCCTAGCCACAAACCGCCTGTTTACCATGACTAACCCCCTCCCGACCTCCCTTTCTCAGGGGAGGGTCAAAACAGTAGAAAGTTCAAAGCCCGTCCCCCCTGACAAGGGGGGACGGAGGGGGGGGGTAGTTTCTGTTTTACCAGCGCTTGGTGACCTCGATCAGATGATAGCCAAACTGTGTCTTAACCGGCCCCAGCACTTTGCCGATTTCACCGGTAAAAACCATCTCATCAAACTCTTTCACCATCTGACCGGGACCGAACGCCCCCAGATCACCACCCCGCATCCGGGATGGGCAGGATGAGTTGAGCTTGGCCACCTCGCCAAAATCAGCGCCGGCCTCTATCTCTGTCTTCAGCTTCAGACACTCTTCTTCAGTTGCCACCAGGATGTGTCGTGCAGTTGCAGTTGCCATGTCATAACTCCTCTAGTTAGTTTTAGTTCAGCCCTTTTTCAGCTATCTCAATCGCCTTCCGTACTGCCATCGCCTTGTTAACCGTTTCCAGCCATTCAGCCGCCGGATCAGAGTCAGCCACAATCCCGGCCCCGGCCTGCAGATGCACCTTACCATCCTTCACCACCAGGGTACGGATGGCAATGGCCAGATCCATATTGCCGGAAAAGGATACATACCCCACGGCCCCGCCATAGACCCCGCGCCGCACCGGCTCCAGCTCGTCAATAATCTCCATGGCCCGGATCTTGGGGGCGCCGGACAGGGTACCGGCCGGAAAGGTGGCCCGCACCAGGTCAAAGGCATCCCGTCCCTCTGTCAGCTCTCCCCGCACGTTTGAGACGATATGCATGACATGGGAATAACGCTCGATCACCATCAGCTCACTGACCTCCACCGTGCCGGTACGGCAGACCCGGCCCAGGTCATTGCGCCCCAGATCCACCAGCATGACATGTTCTGCCCGCTCCTTGGGATCAGCCATCAGCTCTACGGCCATCAGCGCGTCCTGCTCCGGCGTCGTGCCACGGGGGCGGGTACCGGCAATCGGGCGCAGCTCCACCCGGCTGCCCTCCTTGCGCACCATTACCTCTGGTGACGCACCGGTTACGACGGTATCGCTGCAGCGTAGGAAGAACATGTAAGGGGATGGATTCAGGGTCCGCAGCACCCGGTAGATATCAAACGGATCAACGGTCAGATCACCGGACATCCGTTGGGATAGCACCACCTGAATGATATCGCCGGACCGGACATACTCCTTGGCCCTTTCCACCGCAGCCTCGTATTCTGCCTGGGTGGTGTTGGAGCAGAATCCGACCAGCCCCTGAGACGGCACGGTGGTGGTTCCGGCAGCCAGTGGTGTCCGCAGGCGGTTTACCAGGGCATCTATCCGGCTGACAGCCCCGTTATAGGCAGCTTCTAGGGAGGTGCTACCATCCAGATGAGCGGTTGCCACCACCTGGATCTTCTGCTTGACCGTATCAAAGATCAGCAGGGTATCGGTAATCATGAAGAACGAATCCCAGGCGCCGATGGTATCAGGACGATCCGTGGGCAGTTGTTCAAAATGGCGCACCATGTCATAGCCCAGATAGCCGACAGCACCGCCAACAAAACGGGGCAGGCCCGGCACCTCAACCGGCTGATACTGTGCCAGCAGGTCGCGCAGCAAACGGGTTGGGTCCTCACTCTCATGGGACTCAACTGCCTGACCGCGCAGGATCTCAACCGTGCTTCCCTTTGAACGGAGGATTAACGAAGGATTGGCACCAAGGAAAGAGTAACGCGCCCACTTTTCTCCCCCTTCAATACTTTCCAGCAAAAACGAGTAGCAGCCATCATCAATCTTGCGGAAAGCGGTAACCGGCGTATCCATATCGGCCATAATTTCGCGGTAGACCGGCACCAGATTGCCTTTTTGAGCCAGCCGGCAAAATTCATTAAAATCAGGGAACACCATGGTATCTCCAAGGTTTGAAGTGGGTTTTGGAAGCTAACACAGGGGATATTTTGTGTCAACGTTGCACCAATCCCTTTTCATTGTAAAGAGTTGTGCTATACTGCTCTGACAAAATCTACGGCAGGAGTTCGCCATGAAACAGACCAACATCCTTCTTGAAAGCGACACCAATGAACTGGAGATCGTGGAATTCCGCGTAGACGAGCTTGATTCCCACGGCGACCTGGTTCCCTGTCACTACGGGGTCAACGTGGCCAAGGTGCGAGAGATAATCCGCCTGCCGCAGCTAACCAAGGCCCTCAACACCTCTGATGCGGTAGAAGGGATGATCAAACTGCGGGAAAAGGTGATCCCGGTCCTGAATCTTTCCAAAATTTTGAACAAGTATACTGGTGATTTGACTGCTGACCGGGTAATTGTGCTAGAATTTAACAACGTCATGGTGGGGGTACTGGTACACTCCGTCTCCCGCATCTACCGCATCTCCTGGAAAAATGTTGAGGCACCAGCATCATCCCTGTATTCAGATCAGGTCACCGGTTTGGTCAAGATGGATGACCGGATTATCCTGGTACTGGATTTTGAAAAGATCGTAGCCGAATTCTGCGCCTCCAGCGCCCTGAAACCTTTATCTGCAGAACAATTACTTGAGAGTGCCGGAGTAGACCGCAGCAGCAAGACCATTCTGGTTGCAGACGATTCCCCTTTTATCCGCTCAACCATGTGTAGCGCCCTGCGGGGAGCCGGCTATAATGTTGAAGAGGCGGTTAACGGTGCAGAAGCCTGGGATAAAATCCAGAAGAGGATGCAGATATGCGCTAACGATGGTGTACCGTTCCGCTCCAGGATGCAGCTTTTAATTACTGATGTTGAGATGCCCCAGATGGACGGCCTGCACCTGACTTCGCTGGTACGTAAAGAATCTGATTTGAAAGATCTGCCGATCATCATCTTCTCGTCACTGGCATCCGATGATAATATCCGTAAATGGCATGATCTGGGTGCCCAGCAGATCCTGACCAAGCCGGACCTACCCAACCTGGTTAAATATGCTGACCAGTACACGCTCTGAATAACCCCCCTTCGTAACCAATCGCCCCGCCCAGACCCATCCAGGCGGGGTGATTGGTATCAGCAACGGCTTTTACTACGTCCGTCCCACCGCCCATTCGCAAACAACGGTAGACATATTGCCGACAGTAGTATCTATAAGACTAGTTATGCTCAAATCTTCCCGACCAGGCCGGTTTCCCATCAATATCAAAGGTTTTTTGCAGCATGAATGCATCGTTTTGTTCAAAAAGGATAAAACCAAAAGCGGTTTCCGTTAGATAGTTATAGGCGCAGACCATTTTTGTGCCATTAACAAAACAACTGGCCTTGTATCTGCCATAGTTGGATGAGCCGTTCATCGTACAGGCATCCCCCTGACATTGAAACACAAGCCGTATATCGCTACGCCCGTCAACTCCTGTCCAAGTTCCGGATGGATCCCATGCAAAACAGGCTGTTGCACAGGAACATACCAATAACGCCACCATAAGCATTCTTTTCATAATAGGTCACCTTTCTCAAAAAGTTTAAACTCAATTACACGCGTTGCTCTGATTCTTTTACCTTGCCCCTCACCGACAGCTGCAGATCCCACCGACTGGAGAGCTGTGGCCTAGTATCAAACAACTTACCACTGACAAGCAACATGTCAATTACCCTCGTTCGGGTATTCTTGATCATGACGATTTCTATTGACACCCCATCAGGTTTCTGGTTAAGTGCCGCCACTATAAACTCCATAACTATTCAAAATAACTAAATTTTTTAAGCGTTACTAAAAATTTTCAATCTAACTTTCAACCGTATCAAACATCCAGGAGGCAGCTGTATGAAGAAGATCAACAAGTTCCGTAAAGTAATGGCCGCCAACCGCGGCGAGATCGCCATCCGGATCTTCCGGGCCTGTACCGAGCTGGGAATCAGTACGGTGGCTCTTTACTCGGAAGAGGACAAGCTTTCCCTGCACCGCTACAAGGCAGATGAGGCCTACCTGATCGGTAAAGGCAAGGCTCCGATTGACGCCTATTTGGGGATTGACGAGATCATCGCCCTGGCACTGAAGGCCGATGTGGATGCAATTCACCCCGGTTACGGTTTCCTGGCTGAAAATGCAGAGTTTGCCGAGAAATGCGAGGCCGCCGGTATCACCTTTATCGGCCCCACCGCTGAAATGCAGCGCGCACTTGGTGACAAGGTTGCCGGACGCAAAGCAGCCATGGCAGCAACCGTACCGGTCGTGCCCGGTACCGAAGACCCGGTTGAAAAAGAAGAAGATGCCCTTAAATTTGCCAAGGAACACGGCTATCCGATCATCATCAAGGCGGCAGCCGGTGGCGGCGGTCGTGGTATGCGGGTGGCCCGTAACAAAAAAGAACTTATCGAGGGACTGGTAGCCGCAGCCAGCGAGGCAAAAGCTGCCTTTGGCAACGCCACGGTCTTCCTGGAACGCTATATTGAAAACCCCAAGCATATTGAAGTACAGGTCCTGGGGGACAACTACGGCAACCTGGTACACCTGTTTGAGCGGGATTGCTCCATCCAGCGCCGCCACCAGAAGGTGGTTGAGTTTGCACCGTCACTCTGCCTGACCCAACAGCAGCGGGAAGAGATCTGCACCGCAGCTCTGAAAATAGCCGGGCAGGTCAAGTACCGTAACGCCGGTACAGTTGAATTCCTGGTGGATCAGGAGAACAACTTCTACTTCATTGAAATGAACCCCCGTATTCAGGTGGAACACACCGTCACCGAGATGATCACCGGTCGTAACCTGGTGCAGAATCAACTGCTGGTGGCCCAGGGCTACAAGCTGTCTGACCCCGAGATCAACATCCCGTCACAGAGCGCCATTGATATGCGCGGCTACGCCATCCAGTGCCGGATCACCACTGAAGATCCAGGCAATAACTTTGCCCCTGACTTCGGCACCCTGACCACCTACCGCTCTGCAGCCGGCGCCGGTATCCGTCTGGATGCAGGTAACGCCTTTACCGGCGCCCAGATCACCCCCCACTATGACTCACTGCTGGTCAAGGTCAGCTCATGGGGTCTCAACTTCAAGGATGCTGCCTCCATCATGAATCGCGCCCTGCAGGAGTTCCGGGTTCGTGGGGTCAAAACCAACATCGGCTTCCTGGAAAACGTCATCACCCACTCCGTCTTTCTGGGTGGCAAGTGCGACACCTCATTCATTGAAAAGCACCCGGAACTGCTGCAGTTCCGTGAGAAAAAAGACCGCGCCAGCAAGGTACTTTCCTTCCTGGGGGATGTGATCGTCAACGGCTCACCCGGCATTGTCAAGCCGCTGAAATCAGCAGACCTGATTGAGGCGGTGGTGCCTGAGGTAGACTTTACCCAACCCCGCCCTTCCGGTTCCCGCGACCTGTTCATGAAACTGGGGGCAGATGGCCTGTCCAAGTGGATCCTTGAGCAGAAAAAGCTGTTGATCACCGATACCACCATGCGGGATGCCCACCAGTCCAACCTGGCCACCCGTGTGCGGACCCATGACCTGCTCAAGATCGCCGAGCCCACCTCCTACCTGGGGGCAGACCTATTCTCGCTGGAATGCTGGGGCGGCGCCACTTTTGACGTTTCCATGCGTTTCTTAAAGGAAGATCCCTGGCAGCGGTTGCACAAGCTGTCTGAAGCGATCCCCAACATCCTGTTCCAGATGCTGCTGCGCGGATCAAATGCCGTGGGTTACACCAACTACCCGGACAACGTGGTGCAGAAGTTTGTTATAGAGGCTGCCAACTCTGGCGTAGACATCTTCCGGGTCTTTGATTCGCTGAACTGGACGGTCGGCATGCAGGTAGCCATGGAGGCGGTCCGCAAGTCTGGCAAGATCTGCGAGGCAGCCATCTGCTACACCGGCGACATTACCGATCCCAAACGCGACAAGTATCCCCTGGAATACTACGTCAACATGGCCAAAGAGCTTGAAAAGATGGGCGCTCATATCCTGGCCATCAAGGACATGGCTGGTCTGTTGAAGCCGCTGGCAGCCTACAAGCTGGTCAAGGCACTGAAAGAAAATATCGGCATCCCGGTACATCTGCACACCCATGACACCTCCAGTAACGGCTCTGCCATGCTGCTCAAGGCTGCGGAGGCAGGGGTGGATATCGTGGATGCGGCCCTCTCCTCCCTGTCCGGCCTGACCGCCCAACCCAACCTGAACGCGCTGGTCTCCACCCTGGAAGGCAGCGAGCGTGACCCGCTGGTGAATGCGGCTGGCCTGCAAAAGCTGGCCAACTACTGGGAGACGGTACGGGACTACTATGCACCGTTTGAGTCCGGCCTCAAATCCGGCACTGCCGAGGTCTATCACCACGAAATCCCCGGTGGTCAGTACTCCAACTACAAGCCGCAGGTGGCGGGCCTGGGCCTGATTGAGCGTTGGGACGAGTGCAAAGAGATGTACCACAAGGTCAACATGATGTTCGGCGACATCGTCAAGGTCACCCCATCCTCAAAGGTTGTTGGCGACATGGCCATGTTCCTGGTCAAAAACAATCTGCAGCCGGAAGATGTCTACACCACCACGGAAGACCTGGCTTTCCCGGAATCGGTCGTCGGCATGTTCAAAGGGATGCTGGGCCAACCGTACCAGGGCTGGCCGGAAGAGCTGCAAAAGATCATCCTGAAAGGTCAGCAGCCGATCACCTGCCGTCCCGGTGAACTGCTTGAACCGGCTGATTTTGATGAAGAGCGCCTGATTCTGGAGGAAAAACTGGGGCATCGCGTGGATGACAAGGCACTGATCTCGGCCATCCTCTATCCCAATGTCTACCCCGAGTTTGACCGTTTCCGTCAGGAATATTCAGACATCTCGGTTATCCCCACCCCGATCTTCTTCTACGGACTGGAGCCGGGCCAGGAAACCTCAATTGAGATTGAACCGGGCAAGACCCTGATCATCAAACTGAATGCCATCGGCAAACTGCACGCTGACGGCACCCGTGCTGTCTACTTTGAACTGAACGGCAATAACCGCTCGGTTATGGTGCGTGACCAGTCAATCAAGAACAGCGACGCCATGCGTGAAAAGGCGGACAAAGGCAATGCCAACCATGTTGGCGCACCAATGCCGGGCAAGGTACTGAAGGTTAATGTCAAGGTTGGTGACGAAGTCAAAGCCGGTGATGTCCTGATGGTAACCGAGGCGATGAAGATGGAGACCAACATCAAGGCCAAGGCCGATGGCAAAGTGGCTGAGGTGAAGTTTAAAGAAGGTGATACCATAGAGAAAGAAGACCTGGTCTTTGTCATGGGCTAACCCCCACACTCCAGACCTCGCTTATATCCACCAACGCCCCGCTTCGGAAATCCGAAGCGGGGCGTTGTACATCATACCAGACGGTCCAGCGGCGATGTCACTCCCAACCCGCCCTTATTCAGTACATGGGTATAGATCATCGTGGTCTGCAGATCTTTATGCCCCAGCAACTCCTGCACAGTGCGGATATCGTACCCCGCCTGCAGCAGATGTGTGGCAAAAGAATGCCGCAGAGTGTGGGGGGTAACATTCTTGGTCAGTCCCGCATCCACTGCCGCCTGCTTAATCGCCCGTTGCAGCCCCTTTTCATCCAGGTGATGCCGACGGGTCACGCCGGAACGGGGATCAACCGACAACCGCACGGAAGGAAAGACATACTGCCAGATCCATTCTCGCCCGGCATTGGGATACTTACGGGCAACACTCTCAGACAGCCAGACCTCACCGCAACCACCTGCAAGATCTTTCTCATGCAATCGTTTAACCTCTAACAGATGATCTTTTAGCGGCAAGATCAACGACTGTGGCAACATAGTCACCCGATCCTTTCCACCCTTCCCGTCACGAATAAAAATCTGACTGGCGCTAAAGTCAACATCCTGCACTCTCAGACGTAGCCCCTCCAAAAGTCGCATACCAGTACCGTACAGCAGCCGTCCCAGTAAAAGCCACGTATCAGAAAGCTGTGCCAACAGTGCCTGCACCTCATTTTTAGTCAGCACCACCGGCATCTTCTGTGGTTTCTTGGCCTTCTCTACTTCACCTACCCACGGCAGAGTTATCCCCAACACCTCTTTATACAAAAAAAGAAGCGCAGACTTGGCCTGATTTTGGGTAGAAGCAGACACCTTACGGTCACGGGCCAGATAGGTTAAAAAATCTTCAATTTCTTTTTTGCCCATCTCTTGCGGATGTGTTTTGTTGTGGTAGAGTATGTATCGTTTTGCCCAATCAAGGTATACATCCTCAGTCCGGCGGCTGTAATGCTTTAAGCGGATACGATCTCGAACTTGATCCAGAAGTTTTGGTTTTACAGGCTGGTTTTCCATGTCGTTTTTCCATAAAAATTAGGTCGTTTTTATTTTTATATTAGAATAATAATAACAACATTTTAAAACATTACAAGTCTATATAAGTACCGTTTTTGTCGTTTTTTAAATAATTTTAGGGTGCCTAATAAACGTTAGAGTTTCAAGTATATATTAGAGGTATCAGTCGGATGAATATTGAAATGA
>CAZNWF010000101.1:0-8232 GCA_964576485.1 uncultured Geobacter sp.
TTAATCAATGTTTTCTCATTTTTTTAGGTAGATAGGGGGCCAGGGTGTCATTGAAGATGGCGTTGTAGCTGCCGTCCTGCTTCATTTCCTTTAAGACTTTGGCCAGTCTGGGGACCAGTTTTTCATGCTTTTTGTTGAGGTACAGAAACATTTCTTTGGTTGCCAGCGGGGGGGGGCGATGGAGAGCTGGGGCAGGTTCAGAGTGTGCATCAGATAGTAGCCGCCGTACAGTTCGGCAAAGGCCAGCTCAATCCGGTCATTTTCCAAAACCTTGAAAAGACTGGTCCGGTTTTCCACCACGGTTATCTGGCGTACATCCTTGATGTTTTCTTCGGCAATCAGCCAGCCCCGCACATAACCGACATGATACGGCTTCAGGCTGGCCCAATCCGGTGTCTTTAATCCTTTTTGCTTTGAAAATATGACGAATTTAACTTCAATGATCGGTTCCGGTACCCTGACCAGATGGGGAAACTTCTTTTCAGCCCCGGCTATGCGCAGGAAGTTACCATCATCAATGGCCTGCTCTACATTGCTTAAGGTTCGGGCCGAGGCCAGCGGAACGATCTGTACCTGTATCCCCAATCGTTTGCAGGCCTCCCGGAGCACCCGGTCAGAGAAGCCGTTTTGATCTTCTGTCGAAAGCGGTGGCCGGTCTGCAGTGGCCAGTACCAGTGTCTGTGCGGCGTAGAGCTGACTATAGCAGAATATAATGCTTAAGGTCAGGAGCAGCTTCAGTCGTTTCATGGTGCAGTCCCTTATCGGCCGGTACAGGATCGTTACAGCTCTATCCTGAATATGGCGCCGTTGTCAATGTTGCAGGCGGTCAGCCTGCCGCCCATGTTGTGTTCTATCATGGTTTTGGCCATGTACAGCCCGATACCGGTTCCCTGGCTGGGCCCTTTGGTCGTAAAATACGGCTCGAAGATGTGGGGCAGCACCTGCGGCGGAATACCGCCGGCATTGTCCTGTACCGTCAGGACTGATCGACCTTCTCCCCTTCGGATCGTGATGAGAATCTGCGGATCTGCAATCTGTTGTGTCAGCAGGGCATCCCGTGCGTTATAGAGGATGTTCATCAAGGTCTGGGCATACTCGTTGGGGTAGCCGGTGGCACGGGCATCAGGATCGGCCTGTACACTGACGGTAATGTTCTTGTCATCAAGGGCCGATCTTGACAGGTTCAAGGTCTTCTCCACAATCTCTTGCAGCACAAACTCCCGTTTGGTGCGGTCCTTGATAAAAAAGCCCCTGAAATCATCAATGGTATGTGACATGTAGAACAGTATATCCATGACCGCCTTGATATCCTGGTCCATCTCTTCCTGGGTCAACTCGCCGATCCTGTTCAGGTACTGTATGTTCTGGATATAGGCGGCGATATTATTGAGCGGCTGGCGCCACTGGTGGGCAATACTGTTTAAGAGTTCCCCCATGGCAGCCAGCCTGCTCTGATGGATCAGCAGGTTGTCTTTTTGTCGCAGTTCGGCTATGGCAGACTCGATCCGTTCGGCAAGTGAGCTATTGAGCAGTTGCAGTTCATCCTGCGCCTTCTGGCGTTCGCCAATCTCCTGTTCAAGCTGGTCTGCTTTTTCGTGCAGCGCATCTTCGATCGCGATCCGGTCAGTGATCTCCCGTTGCAGGTTACGGTTGGCGCTTTCCAGCTCTTCGGTGCGCTGATGCACCCGCTTGTCAAGTTCATCGTGCCAGGCCTGCAACTGATCAAGCATGACGTTGAAGGATCGTGCAAGTTCGCTGACTTCGCCGCCGCTTGTGATATCTGCCCTGGCGGTCAGGTCCCCCTGTTCGATGGTGTGGGCCGTCTCTACCATTTTGCGTAGTGGTCTGGTCAGCCGGGTGGCGATCAGCAGGGATATTCCCACCGTCATCAAGATTCCCAGCAGGGCGATGATCCAGTAGATCTGCTTCTGATGGTTCAGGTCGGCATAGATCTCCTGCTGATCACGCTTGACCACCATGCCCCAACTGATATCGGGGGTTAACTGGATGTGGCGGTAGGCAGCCAGAACCGGTCTGCTGCGGTAGTCGTCAGCAGCAATGGTTCCTTCACTGCCGGTCACTGCCAGCTCAACCGGTTTGTCTGGACTTTGGGTCTGCAGGGGGATCGGCATCTTCCCGTCACGCATTGGATACCTGGTATGGGTCAGGAACCGTTTCTGACTGTCAACCAGTACCACCTCGCCGGTTTTTCCCAGCAGGCTGGCAAGGTGAGGGTTCAGGGTAGAGTCCAGCAACTGGTCAAGATTAGCCTCCAGATCCAGCAGCAGCCGGGGGGGCTTGTCAGGATTACCATCCGGGCTGATCGGCAGGATGATATGCAGCCGGCTTGACTGGCTGGCGGTATCAAAGGTAACCAGCAACTGCTCATCAGTGACGGTATTGGCGGTAAGGGCATCGCATTCCTGCCTGGTGAGTGTCGGTCTGTTTGCCGGTAGCGAGGCGACTGCTCTACCGCTTGCAGGCAGCAACAGGCGCACGGCGGTCAACTGGTAATCGGTGCGGATGCTGTCCAGCCATTCCAGCAGGGCCGGAGTGACGGCACGTCTGTCCTGGGCGGGGCTTATCTGCTGGATGGTCGGATTCTCTGCAATGGTGCGGGCATTGCGACGTCGGTTGCGAATCCAGGTTTCAAGCAGCTCTTTGCGTGAATCAGCGATGGCGTTCAGCAGTTCGAGCTGGTTTGCCGTCATGCTACGAATTGCGCCACTGTTGCTTTTAAAGGGCAGGCCGTACAACTGCACCAGCTGGATGCAGAGCAGCACCAGGCTGAACAGGCCGCAGAAGGTCAGCACCATCCTGCCACGGATGGTCTGCCGCCAGGGCAGGTGGCTGTTATGGTTATGGTTCATAGTCAAAGCGGTTGATCCCTGACAAGGTCGGGTTGCGATAGACCTGCTGCATTACCTTGTGGTTAAACATGATGCGAGTCTGGTCCCACTGGGCCGTTTGTGGCAGCCTGCCGATCGACTTGAGAAACAGGAATGCGTCAGTCAGTTGGCCGGTCCGGTCGGCAGCATAGGCCGGAAGCCTGGCATTGTTATTGATGCTTTGGAGATCGGCGCTGATCTGTCGGCTCAACTCATCAAGTGAAATGTCAGCAGGTTTGGAGGTCAGTTTCTGCATCGCCTCTCTGTTCCATGCCGCCGCCTTGAGCAGGTTGGCCCTGTCTTGTGAGATCCAGTTGATGGCCCGTGCCATGGCGGCCGCCAACAGTTCTGCAAGTTTCGGGTGCCTGACAGCTGTAGAACGCTCAAGCAGCAGGTAGGCGCTGCTGGCATGGCGGCCGATACTGGAGAAACGGTCAGGATGCCTGGCGATGAAGCTTGAAGGGATTGGCTCCCAGGCGGCAAAGGCATCAATGCTGCCTTTTAGCAGGGCATCCGGCATTTCAGTTACATTCATCTGTACCAGGCTGATGTCCTGCTCAGCCAGACCGGCATTTTTGAGTGTCTTGAGCAGGGCCAGGTGCCCGGACGTGGCAAAGGCGTTGCCAACCCGCTTGCCCTTCAGTTCCTTTGCCGGTGTTCCTCGCTGGGTGACAACCGAGGCAAAATTCTGTTTGTGCTGACCGATCACTATCAGCGGTGTCACCGCTGCTGCTTCGAGCAGCGGCATCTCACCCAGGGTGGTGATGTTGATAGATTTGCTCCGCAGCCCCTTAAAGGCATCGCTGCCTTTGCTGATCAGCTTGAACCTGAGGGTAATCCCGTTGCGTTCAAGGTCCTGTTTCAGCAGTTTGTCACGTTTCATTGTTTCAAGCAGTGCCCCTGCAGGGGTAGTAAACGGCTGGTAGGCGACCTGTAGTTCGTTTTGTGCCGCTGCCGCCGCAGGTGGGGGCGGTAGTGCCAGGCAGCAGAGTGCAGCAAAGGCTGAGATGGTGATTCGTTTGAGCATGGCAGGCCCCTTCATGGTGAATACTCAAAACGGTTTAAGGCGTACCGGGCGGGCTGTCTGATAACCTCTTTCATCATCAGGGTATAAAAACTGTGTGTTATCCGCTCACGGGAGGCATTGGCAGACAGCTTGCCGATCTGTTTCAGGAAGTCGAACTCCTTTAAAAACAGTGACTCCGCAGCAGCAAGTTGCGCCGGGATGGACGGTGCGCCGGGAACATCCAACAGGTCGGTGTGGGTGATTTTTGCAATGGTCTGTTGGCTGAGCGGGGATGGCCTGCCGGTGAACGACTGCACGCCGGCCAGAGTCCAGCTGCTGGCAGTCAGCAGGTTGGTTTCACTCTTCTTCAGCCAGCGTGTAGCCCGTACCAGTGCGGCGACAATTTCACGGGCCGTTTCCGGATGGCTGCGGATCAGGTTGTCAGACAGCAGAAAGAATGCGTAACTGGTCTGGCGGCTGATCTGGCTGTACTTGCCCGGATAGCGCTGCAGGGCGTCAGCAGGGACCGGTTCCCAGGCGGCAAAGGCATCAATTGTGCCTGCTTCCAGGGCATTAACCATCTGATCCACATTCAGCGGTACCAGAACCAGATCACGCTCAGACATCCCGGCTGTTGCCAGCGCCTGCAGCAGGGCATAGTGCGAGGTGGAGCCGTAGGCGTTCCCGATCCGCTTGTTGCGCAGATCCTTGAACTGGGTTCCCCGGGGGGCAACGATGGCAGCATAGCTCTGCTTGGTGAAGCCCAGGATCCGCAGGTCACCAACGGTAATCGCTTCAATGGCAGGCATATCTGACATGGAGACACCGGCAAGCCTCCCCTCCCGAACCAGGGGGATAACGTCATTACCTTTGGCAAACGGCTTGAACGAAAGTTTTACCCCTTGTCTGGCAAGATTGCGCTGAAGGATCCGGTCGCGCTGCATGACCTCGCCAAGCACCGAGATCGGCACTGCCAGCGGGAAATAGGCAAAGGTGAACTCTGTCTGGGCAGAAGGGGCCGGACGTGGCGCTGCCATACCCCGGTCAGGAAGGGTGGCCAGCAGAAAAAGAAACAGCAGCAGGCGTAACAGTTTCATCGGGTGTCTCCGTATGCAACGGACAACATTGTCTGCAGTGCTTGTCGATTGCTGGTAAGTATAGCAAAGAAAAGTTACACTGCAAGTTGAAGAAAGAGTGTTGGCTGCTGCTGGTTTGGGGCTATTTCGGATCGCTGACGCCCTGCATGATCCGCGGGGCGTATAACTAACCGCCACCGTGCAGAGCCTGGCCGATCTTGCCGGAGTTATCCGATGATCTTTCTGCGGGGAGGTCGTTTGGTCGGCGCTGCTGGTTGAGGTGCTGCAGGTGATTGAGCGGGTGCAGCCATTCGCTGTTCCCGCTGCTTGACTGGTGGCGGGGCATCCAGCGCCTGTGCCTCTTCCTTGCTCAAGAGGCGGTATTCACCTGGTTGCAGTCCGCCCAGGGTCAGGTTGCCGTAGCGGATCCGACGCAGCCGAACCACAAATAGCCCCACGGCAGCGCACATCCGCCGTACCTGGCGGTTGCGGCCTTCACGGATGGTGACAGAAAGCCAGTCATTGCTTTGATCATTTTTCAGCAGCCGGACGGTGGTGGAACCGGTGGGGCCATCTTCCAGCTCCACCCCATCAGCCAGTTTCTTGATCTGCTGTGGATCAATCTTGCCCCGTACCCGTACATGGTATTCCTTGTCCACCTGATGGCGGGGATGCATTAGCCGGTTGGCCCAGGCGCCGTCATTGGTTAACAGCAACAGCCCTTCTGAGTTGTAATCAAGTCTGCCAACAGGAAAGAGCCGCTCGCCAATATCTTTAACCAGCTCAGTTACCAGTTGTCTGCCCTGGGGGTCTTTGAGTGAAGTGACATAGCCGGCAGGCTTGTGCAGCAGTACATAGTAGAGCTTTTCAGTCGGCTTAACCGGCTGTCCATCCAGGGCGATCAGATCCTTTGTCGGATCAGCTTTGCTGCCCAGTTCAGTCACCACCTGTCCGTTGACGGTTACACGCCCGGCCAGGATCATCTCTTCCGAAGCGCGGCGGGAGGTTATCCCGGCAGCGGAAATAATTTTTTGCAGACGTTCCATCATGGCGTGTCCTTAAGGGTTTTTCGTGTCGGTTTCGCCCGGTACCAGGGCTAGAAAGAATCCTGCTACAGCTCCATACAAAGCCCCTGACCAGGGGTTGCTCATCATGGCTCAGCTGCCGCCTCCGGCGCAACGGGAGATCCAGCCAAAGATTCCTCCGGCAAGGGCACCTCCACTGATCAGAATCAGAAATTTAAGCAGCTTGTTGTTCATGGCTCCTCCTGAAACGTTGGCAGGCGCAGCAAATACCAGGTGATGCTGATGGCCAGTAGTACCAGCAGCGTTTTGGCCCAAACCGGTGGAACCAGCAGCAGGGCTGAGGGAGGCAGGGTCAGCCAGACCAGAGCGATGGCGATGCGTTTGGCCCTGAGCGGGATGCCTGAGCCATTCAGATAACCTCTGATCATCGGCCCTAGCTGATTATGGTTCACCAGCCAACGGTGAAACCGCCCAGAGCTGCGGGCAAAACAGGTTGCTGCCAGCAACAGAAACGGTGTGGTGGGCAGAAGCGGTACAAAGATGCCGATTATTCCCAGTCCCGTGGCTAGAAACCCAATAATAATCAGCAGCCATCTGAGTAGCCGATTGTTTACGTGCATAGTTTCAGTAAACGCGAAAGGGGCGTTTTTTCAACGCCCCAGCAAAAGTATCGCCTTGAGTTGCAATGGTAACTACTCAGCCATGCGGGTCATGGCGCGGAACTTCTGGTAACGATCCTCAACCAGTTGCTCCGGCGTCATTTCCTGCAGCTCGGACAGATGTTGGCGGATGGCTGATCCCATGGCCTGGGCAGTGGCTTCATGGTCACGGTGGGCGCCACCAACCGGCTCATGGATGATCTCATCAATCACGCCCAACTCAATGATATCCTGGGCTGCAGGCTTCAGAGCCTCGGCAGCCTGCTGGCCCTTGGTGCCATCGGACCAGAGGATGGCAGCACAGCCTTCCGGTGAGATAACGGCATAGACGGAATGTTCCAGCATCAGCACCCGGTTACCCACCGCAATGGCCAGGGCGCCGCCGGAACCGCCTTCGCCGGTAATGCAGACAATGATCGGCACCGTCAGGCTGGCCATTTCACGCAGGTTGCGGGCGATCGCTTCGGCCTGGCCACGTTCTTCAGCCCCGATACCGGGATAAGCGCCGGGGGTATCCACAAAGGTAATGATCGGCAGGTTGAACTGTTCAGCCATCTGGAACAGTCGTAGCGCCTTGCGGTACCCTTCCGGGTTGGGCATGCCGAAGTTGCGGAAGACCTTCTCCTTGGTATCGCGTCCCTTCTGATGTCCCACCACCATCACCGGCTGGCCGTCAAAGCGGGCCAGCCCCCCCACGATGGCATGGTCATCGCCAAAGTTGCGGTCGCCGTGCAGTTCATTGAAATCAGTAAAGAGGTACTTGATGTAATCCAGGGTAAAGGGGCGGTTGATGTGACGGGCCACCTGGGCCTTCTGCCAGCGGGTCAGGTTGTTGAAGATCTCCTGGCGCTTTTCTTCCACCTTGCTTTCCAGGGCATCAATCTCGGTGGACAGGTCACCGGCACCCAGGGCGCGTAGCTCCTCGATCTTTTTTTCCAGCTCGGCAATCGGTTTTTCAAACTCCATGTAGACAGTAGCTGCCATCGGCATCTCCAATTCTGGTCTGTTTCGATTCTGTAATAGCACGCGGATGACGCGGATTGAACGGTTTAACGCGGATTAAAGGCAAAAGAAAGATGGGTAAAACACCAAAACAGGAATCAGGTTTAAAACCTTGAAGCTATGTTTTTTGTTTTATCAGCGTTTATCCGCCTACATCCGGCCTTTTCCGCGTGCCATGAGCATGGCTGTTTATTCAAAGATCGCGGCATTATACCCGACACACCGTTCTACCGCTACCCTAAATTCATCGCTGGCTGCCACTTTCAGATGATCCGGCAGTTTGATGGTGGTCCGGCTACGGTTGGGAATCTCAAGCTGCAGCAACACCGGCAGGTTGCCGGGGTGCTTTTCCAGCAGTTCCCTGATCGGTGTCAACTGTTCCGCAGTCAGCTCCAGCAGGCGCAGTGCCAGACTGACGCGGGTGGTCTGCTGCTCCTGGGCCTCGGATAGCAGCTTGATATCGCCATTGACGTTGACCTGCCCCGGGAACTTGCGGCCAGTGCCTTCCTGGGGTTTCATCACCAGCAGTTTGCAGCCTTTTTCACCCTTTTCCAGCTTGCCGGTAAACAGCAGCGG
>CAZNWF010000101.1:8332-9822 GCA_964576485.1 uncultured Geobacter sp.
TAGGCGATCAGGGCATAGGCGGCGGAGTGGGATTTGTTGAAGCCGTACTCGGCAAACTTGGCCATCTGGTCAAAGATCGCCTCGGCCTTCTTGATGTCCAGCCCCTGTGCCTTGGCCCCTTCCAGGAACGGTTCCTTTTCCTTGGCCATAACCGCCGGGTCTTTTTTACCCATGGCGCGGCGCAGCAGGTCGGCCCGTCCCAGGGAGTAACCGGCCAGGGAGCGGGAGATCTGCATGACCTGTTCTTGGTAAACAATGACCCCGTAGGTGTCCTTCAGGATCGGCTCCAACTGGGGCAGGTCGTAGACCACCTTCTGGCGGCCATGCTTGCGCTCGATGAATTCATCCACCATGCCGCAGCCCAACGGGCCGGGACGATAGAGGGCGCAGGCAGCGATCACGTCTTCAAAGCAGGAGGGCTTCAGCTTGACCAGCATCTCCTTCATGCCGCTGGATTCAAGCTGGAAGATGCCGGTGGTGTTGCCGGCGGTGATCAGATCGTAGCTGGCCTGGTCATCATCCCGCAACCGGGTGATATCAAATTCCGGGTTCTGCCCTTCCCGGATCATCCGCACCGCGTTCTGGATCACGGTCAGGTTCTTTAAGCCCAGGAAGTCAAACTTGACCAGTCCCACCATCTCGACATACTTCATGGAATACTGGGTGTTGATGCCGCCGGTCTTCTGATCCTTGTAAACCGGCAGATACTCTTCCAATTGATCCGGGGCAACCACCACCCCGGCGGCATGGGTACCGGCATGGCGGGCCAACCCCTCCAGGCAGTTGGCGGTTTCAAGCAGTTGGGCCACCTTGGGGTCGGCAGCAGCCATTTCTTTTAGTTGCGGTTCCTGCTTGATCGCCTTTTCAATGGTCATCTTCAGATCATCGGGGATCAGCTTGGCGATCTTGTCCACATCACCGTAGGCCATGTCAATGGCCCGCCCCACATCCCGCACCACCGCCTTGGCCTTCATGGTGCCAAAGGTGATGATCTGGCAGACCCGCTCACGGCCGTACTTCTGCACCACGTACTCGATCACCTTTTCCCGCTGATCCTGGCAGAAGTCCACGTCGATATCAGGCATGGAGATCCGTTCCGGGTTCAGGAATCGTTCAAACAGCAGGTTGTAGGGCAGCGGGTCAAGGTCGGTGATCCGAATGGCATAGGCCACCAGCGAACCGGCAGCCGAGCCCCGGCCCGGTCCTACCGGAATCCCCTGGCTCTTGGCCCAGTTGATGAAGTCAGCCACGATCAGAAAGTAGGCCGGGAACTTCATCTGACGGATACAGTCCAGTTCAATCCGCAGCCGGTCATGGTAGCCCTGGACCTGTTCTTCGGTCATGTCCGGGTATTTGGCCCGGATGGTGATCAGACGCTCCTGCAGGCCGAAAGTAGCCTGTTCCTCCAGCATGTCATCGTGGGTTTTGCCTTCAGGCGGTTCAAAGTGCGGGAAGTAGTAATCTTTTTCCAGAGGCAGCTCAAGGTTGCA
>CAZNWF010000102.1:0-9694 GCA_964576485.1 uncultured Geobacter sp.
CGTATAAGGCACGCCTCTTTGCCAAGCTCGGTTTTCATAGTGATGCTGACCTGATCGGGTATGCTAATAATCACAACCTGACCTGAGTCGTTGTCTCTCTCCAAACGAACTGCTGTTTCTTTTGATGAAACGGCAGTCCCGCACGTAAGACCACTCCTACATTCTGCTTCTGCTGTTGCGCCCCGGTTCTGACAGTCCTTATCTGAATTGATTTTAACTTAGTATCATCGCATTCTACTACCAAAAGTAACCTATAAACCTGATATGGCAGTTCATTAACACAGTGCACAGAGAACACAGAGAAATCAAAGACTTAAAAACAACGTAAGGCGTACCTTTCGGGTGAATCAAAAAATGCTTCAAGCATCTAACTCGCAGATTTTACTCCGTGACCTCTCTGTCTCCGTGTTTCCAAATGCTTTTTCCAGGATAAAGTGGTGATACGGTGGAGGTGCGCCATGAGAGCATTGGGCGTTGATGATCAAGCAGCATGTCGGAAACAGCTACAGCAGGGGCAGATGAACGGTGTCGTGCTGCTATTGATCCAGAAGGAAGGGGGGGCCCGCTTATGACAACAGCGACCACAGGTGAAAATGTCGGTGAAATCACCGTAATGCTGGTGGATGATGAACCCAATATTCTCCAGGCCCTGCAGCGTCTGTTACGACGCGAAACCTTCAGGATTGTAACGGCTACTTCCGGGGATGAGGCGTTAAAGCTGCTTGCACAGCTGTCAAACGTGGCTGCGATTCTCTCGGATCAACGGATGCCACAGATGAACGGTGCCGAGTTTCTCCAAAAATCCCAGTCTCATGCACCTGAAGCGATCAGGATGTTACTGACTGGGTACTCTGATCTGGATGATGCGGTGGATGCGGTTAACCATGGGGGGATTTCCCGTTATCTGAGTAAACCATGGAATGATCTGGAACTTCTGCAGGCGATCCGGACTGCGGTAGACACCTATTGCCTGAATCAGGAAAACAAGCGTTTGCAGGAGGTCGTCCGTCAACAGAATGAAGAACTGCAGGACTGGAACCGGAATCTGAAGGAACGGGTTCTGCAACAGACAGCGGCTGTTCGACAGAAGAATGAAGAGTTACACGAATCGATGAAACAGCAGAAAGATGCGTTTCATAGCGTAATCAGCTCGTTTGTCTCTCTGGTTGAAATGCGGGGGAGCCGAACCCGTCAGCATGCCATCAATGTGGCAAAACTATCTGTGCTGGTAGCCGCTGAACTGGGGCTTGCAAAGGATCTGCAGGAAACCATCCGTACTGCAGCTACGCTGCATGATATGGGGGAAATCGGTATTTCAGAACGGATTCTGCTGTCCAACCCGGAGTCGTTAAATCATGATGATTTTTATGCATACAGCCAACATCCGGTTCGTGGGCAGCTGTTGATTGACCCGATTGAAGAATTACGACCGGCCGGTGTTTTTATCCGTCATCACCATGAAAAATACGACGGCAGTGGATTTCCTGATGGCCTTGCCGGTGATGCCATCCCTCTGGGGGCACGGATCATTGCTTACTCAGATCTGATTGATCGGGCTGCCCGCCAGTGTTCAAGCAATATAGCTGAACAGTCCCTGCAGTGGACCGATATTCATGTTGGCAAGTCCCTTGATCCGGCCTTGAGGGGGATATTCCACAAATATGTCAAATATGTTTACTTCCCACCCCCCAGATTTAGTAGCGGCATTGAGGCCGGAGAACGGGATGTCAAGCTGGACGACCTTGAAGCTGGTATGACGCTTGCCCGGAGCATACATAGTGGCAGTGGCATCCTGCTTCTGCATAGTGGCGTTATCTTGGATGCTAAAAATATTGCATCATTGCGGCGTTATTATGAACTTGATCCACCTAGAGATGAAATTTTCATATTCCAGGCTGGTAAAAAAACAACTGGAGTCATGGTTTGAGGAGGAGCTGAATATGTCTGATACTATTCTGCTGGTAGATGATGAACCTTCCGTGCTTTCAGCCATTTGTCGTTCTTTACGAGGGGAACCACATGAGGTGGTCAGTGAGTCAAGTGGAGAAATGGCCTTGGAACGTATGGAAAAGCAAACGTTCAAGGTTGTCGTATCCGATGAGCGGATGGCCAGAATGCAGGGATCTGAATTTCTATCCATTGTGCGAAAAAAATACCCCGGCACGGTCAGGATCCTGCTGACCGGCCATGCCAGCCTGGATGCTGCCATGCGGGCTGTCAATGAAGGTGGTGTCTTCAAGTTTCTTGTCAAACCGTGGGATGACAAAGAGCTGAAAGCAACCATTTCTGAAGCGATCAGCAAGTACGATGCAGAACAGGAGGCCTGGCGAATCTTTGGATTGCTGCAGCAGAAACAGCAAGATCTGAACGGCCTGGAAGATCAGTTCCCCGGTATCAGTCATCTTGAAAGGGATAGTGACGGTAGCCTGATTCTGCCAGAACTGTCTGATTACGAGCTGGAGGCGCTACGTAAACAGTGTGAGATGGCTTTTATCGGCATTGAGCCGAAAGCCGGTGTGGCAGAGCAGGTGCGTGGTATGTTACTGCAAAAGTTTAGCGTGAGGGAGCCATGAAAAAAATCCTGATTGTTGATGATCACACCATGTTTCGTCAGGCCTTGCAGGCGGTTTTGCATGATAGTCAGACGTCTGGATCTCTTTCCTGTGACGATGTTGGCAGTGCCGGGGAAGCCAAAATGAAACTGGCTGAAAAACAGTATGACCTTATTATTCTGGACATTGCCATGCCCGGTACCAGCGGTATGGAGCTGCTGCCGGAATTAAAAACTATCTGCCCTGCAACTTCGGTGTTGATGCTCAGTATGTATCCGGAAGAACAGTTTGCTCTGCAGGCATTGCGTCTGGGTGCCAGCGGCTACCTGAACAAGCAGGAGGCTGCAGATGAACTGCTGGCGGCTATAGATACAATTTGCAAGGGGGGTAAATACATTGGCAGTTCATTGTCTGCCCTTTTAATTGATCAGGTGGTGCATCAGGGGCGGATCGAAGAACCGCCTCATATGGGGCTGTCACGACGAGAACTGGAGATATTCAAACGTCTGGTTGATGGTCAGAGTCTTAAGAGTATTGCAGATGATCTTGGCCTCAGTATCAAGACAGTGAGCACCTACAAGTCTCGACTGAATGCCAAGATGGGGTTTAAAAATAATGCCGCTTTGATCAATTATGGTCTTAAAAACTTGATCGGCTAGACGTACTGAAAAACGGCAGAACACGAAACACAGAACAACTGAGCAAAACCACTAAAAAAACAATGGGAAAAATCATATTCAAAGACTGACCATCTTGGTTAAGCCATCTATTCCTGTAACATCTTGATTTTTCTGTTGTTCCGTTGCTCTACGTTTCGTGTTCTGCCTCTTGTGAAAGCTTCAATCTCTCTAGGAGTCTGTCGGACTTAGCCTAAAAATGGCTTTTTTGGGCATTTTTAAGGGCCAGCAAACCCCTCAAAATTTATAAAAACGATTTGCAGACGATTCCAGGAATCTACTTTTCTAAAAATGCTGAAAGTCCGACAGGCTCCTAGCAGGTCTGCTGTTTTAGGGTCACATTTTTCTAGTATTCATTGAGATGCTTGATAGATTCTAATTCCGTTTAGCTTGGACATGGTTCATGATCCGTAGGCGCAACTCTACGGGGTTATAAGGTTTTGCTATAAAATCATTGGCGCCGAGTCCCAAGACTCTGCTATCCTCCTGCTCATCTGCTGAAGCTACAATGACCGGAAGATGCATCAGGGCAACATTAAGCTTAATCCGTTGCAAGGTCTCAAACCCATCCATAACTGGCATCTGTAAATCAAGTAGTACAATATCAATGCCGGTAGTTGCTGCTAGCAGCTCAAGTGCCTCTTGGCCATTGCAGGCGGTAAAGATGGTGGCCGGAAAATTCTTTAACATCGCCTTAAGGATCTGCAGGTTAAACTCGTCATCATCAACGGCAAGAATTTTGATGGTGGTAGGTTCTGTGTGAGTAGTTTGTGCATTTTGGTACATAAGGGCTCCGCATGTTCTCGTTCTGTAGTGCCTGCTTAAGCGTATAGTCGTCGTAAAAAACTGAACAGCATCAAAAGTTGCCGTATATCGACTTCAAGGCTTTTGCTGATCTATGACGCCTGCCGGTCTACTGCCGCAGCGCCTCATCTTTTGCTACTTTTTACGGTTGTACTACTATACCTTATTTAGCACCTTGCCGTTCCAAGGGGTTACTGATGTAGCGGGTCGCCCCACCGTCTTAATTGCACAGATTGTGCTTCAAAATTAAAGTGGCCGTTTATCAGTAGCGCAGAGCGGCATCAATTCAGAAGACGTCTACACCGTGGACACCTGAAGCTCGAAATGGAAGGAGCTGCCACGGCCCGGTTTACTTTCCACGCGTATGTTGGATAATGGAGTGTCGTCATTAGTGAAAACACTTGAAAGATTCTTCAGGATTCGTATTAGTTTGTTGGAAATTCTCTTTCCTAAGTCGCTCCTTATCAGAAAACATCTGTACCGCCGCCTTGACAGTTGCCTTAAGTGACTCGGCATCGCAGGGCTTCAGTAATAGATGAAAAACATCAAGATCGACGATTGCCGTTATAATTAGCTCCGTACTCCCTTTTTCAAGTAGCATAATCCTGACGGTTTCTGGAAACTTTCGTTTTGCTTCACAGAAAAAACTAATCCCCTGATTATGATCAGATATCAATACTTTGCAGGTTTGTGAGTTCAGTATTGCAAATGCCTCGTCAGCTCCTGTGGCTGTCAGTACAGTATACATTTCATTCCGCAGCAATCGTGTAACAGACTGCATAGCGGAACTTTCATCATCCACAATCAGGATTGTGTCTTGCATAGCATATCTCCTTCAAACAGATTACAGATGCCCTGTCAGCTCATAGTTTGACTTTTCATGGGGATATTCCTAGCCCGTCTGCCAGACAGGAAAGGTGGTAAAGGAGTAAAAGAGGTAAGATTCCGGTTCAGCAGATTGTAATCAACGTATTAGCATGGCAATGGCATCAGCAGTCTTTGTACATTCCTCACAACATCCTTAAAACATGACACAGTCTAGAATCACCCCCTCAAGGCCTTAATTATTTCCATCTGCCTTTGATTTATAAAGGTCATGAGTTGTGATTCACATTCAGACTCAATCTCAAAAGAGAAACAGCACAACACCGGAAGTTTTTCTCCTTCTGATCTGATAATTCTTGATGGCAACTCAATATTGATAATGGAATTTGTACTGGAATCGAAGGTCTTAAGAGTGAAATTGAGCAACATATCAGGCTTAAGTCCACGGGAAAAAGTGGTGATACATGCCCCACCCAATGAAATATCACGTAGCATACCGGGGATTTTTCTGTCTTCCATATGCAACATTATATTGATGGGGCGGTCAAAACGAACTCTAAAATCCTTCCTGCGGTTACAATGCAGTTGGACAAACTTAAAGTCCTGAAGAACAGCAAATCCCCTGTCACTACAGACAGTAGAACACTCTGCTAGGATCGTTTGTCCATTTTTAAGACAGATAATGGTACGCTGCTTTTCTTGCAATACTGACAAATGCAGTTTGTTAGGAGAAACCTCAAATCTGTCATCGTCAAAAGCACTTAATGCAAGAGTTGAGTTAATTGGGAGCTCCTTGTAAAAGTTAAGAATACACACTTTTTCATTACGTTGAATAGCTTCAGCCAACATATTATGAATAATCTTACAATCTTCATGTGGAGAAAATCTAGGGGAGTAATTAAACCTATCGGCCATTTTGCTGTCCTCAATGTATTTAACTAAAAGTCGCTCTTGTTTCTAGTCTGATCTAGTCTATATGATTGGTTTTTTCAGCTGGATTGCCTGTCGTTGTTTTATAACGCCAATCGGCAAGCTTAAACTCTGCCTGATCATTCTTAACCGCTCTTCCTTAGCTTTTCTCTTCTCTTCATGCATATGTTTCAAGGCCGCCTGCTCCTTTTTTTGTTTGGCCAGTTTTATATTCAATTGAGTCTGTCGTTTCTGATCATCCTTCAATGACTTGTCCAGCACTTCGGCAAAAATCATGACGAATAAAGCAACAACTAACCCACAAAAAAGATGCGGCAGAGGAATTACACACAGAATTTCACAAAAGGCCTGAGCTATACCTCTTGCAGCGCCTGTTATGAAATCAAGCGACAGCATACTCAACTCTTTCAGTGCAAGAAGAAAATCGCTCAGAAACTTAAAAACCGACATCTTTTAGCCTCCTGTATTGTTATTTCTAATCTTTACAGTTAGCAGGCCCTGTCTAAGCATACGGGCATGTTTTTTATTAAAGGAAGCTTTACAATTGCCCTAGTTCCGGGTTTGATTTTACTCTCAACCATAATAGTGCCACCATGGTGATGAACTATATTACGACAAACGGTAAGCCCCAGACCGACCCCTTTGCCTACTGGCTTTGTGGTAAAAAAGGGATCAAATATTCTATGAACAATTGAATCAGGAATGCCGCAACCGTTATCAGCAATACTGATCACGACTTCATTATCTTGTGAGGAGGTACCTATGTTTATACAGCCTTGCTGGTCAGTTGCGTGGGCAGCATTTATGAGCAGGCAGGCTATAACCTGGCTGATCTGCCCTGGATGGCATAGCAGTGGAGGCACATCATGCAGATCAAGCTCAACCTTGTGATGTGCTAAACAATCGCTTCCTACTACAGTGAGAGTCGTGTGTATCAAGCTATTAATATCTGCCACTACCGGAACTTTTTGGTCAGGCCTGGCAAAGTCTTTTAAGGCAAGAACAATTGTCTTTACCCGTTCTGCGCCCTCTGTTGATTCTTTAAGCAGATTTTTGATGTCATCAACAATAAAGTCTAGATCATGATGACGCTTGGCATCATTAAGCATTGCCCGTTCAGTATCACTCGCATGTCTCTGCACAATATCGGCAGACTTGAGAAAGTACTGCAAAATTGAGTCTACGTATTTTTCAAGACTGCTTAGATTACTCATAATAAAGCCCATGGGATTATTTATTTCATGGGCGATCCCTGCAGCAAGTTGACCTACTGACGCCAGTTTTTCTTGTTGCATCAGCAAGGTGTCTTTCTCTCTGTTTATTCTAACTTCTTCTTCAACTTTCTGTTTAAGATCTGTGTTGAGAGCCTCAAGCTGTCTTTGGTGTTTAAGTAATAATTCTTGATGTTCTCTTAACGTGTCATGGTCACGTCTGATTTTACCCATAAGTAATGCCCCAAAAAAGGCTACCATAGTATTAAGTCCTGCAACCCAAAACCATATCAATATGGCAAAAACATTAGGAACTTGAGCGGGAGATCCGAGAGGCATTCTGATAGGTATAATTATACCTAGTTGTTCAGTAGTCAGTAGTAGGCCATAAAGAAGTGCTCCAGTCAGTCCGAACCACCAAACTTCTCTCTCTGTGTCAAACAGGAAAACAGATTCAAGGGAAACCAGCAGATAAGCTGGCCAGAACCAGCTGACGGAACCACCGCTTAAATGAATTGCAACAGTAACAAAAAGCAGATCAAGAAAAACTTGAAGGTATGAAATTAGGTGGCATCTTTTTTGCGTAGAGTTGTTAGGGAAGGAAAGTAATGTGTATATCAGGACACAGCAAGCAGTTGTTAGTATGAGTGATATACTCCATTGCTTTCCATGCAAAAAAGGAAGTGAGGATGTCTCCGGCAAAAGAAGCTCAGCGATAAAGATATAGAGCCAGAATATAGCTATAATTGCCCAGCGCAGACGTAGAATCAATTTAGCACGAACACATTGCTCAGCAAGACGATCCTGCAACTTGTCCGTTGCTACCAAACCAAGGAAATTGTATATTTTTCTAGATATTGGCTGATTCAAATTATCACCGTGATTATCTGTTGCTGTACGCATCTGCTTCACCGTATAAGTGCCTAATACTAATTTTAAATTTGCTGTCGAATTCCTTTGAACACAATCAGGCTACTGTTGCAGCACAACTCAGCTTGAAACCACCTATCAGACGCTTTAAGTCTTCAGCCAACTGATCTAAGTCGCGTGCTGCATTATTAGTTCCAAGCGCCGCCTGGGCTGTTTCATCCAAGGTCACAGAAGCGTCCTGGATACTGCTACTTATCTCTATCGTAGTAGCCGTCTGCTCTTCTGCTGCAGTTGCAACCTGATTTACTTGAAGCGTAAGTTTGTTGATTTTTTCACGAATATCATTCAATGCCTCACCTGAGCTCCGCGCACCCTCAACCGCATTGCCAACGTCCCCCAAACTGGACTTCATGGCGCCGACCGCATCATTTGTCTCTTTCTGAATGGATTTAATCATTTCATTTATCTCACGAGTGGCTTTAGTTGTCCGCTCGGCCAAAGCTCTTACTTCATCGGCAACCACGGCAAAACCACGCCCCATTTCACCGGCGCGAGCTGCTTCAATGGCTGCGTTTAAAGCCAGAAGGTTAGTCTGATCAGCAATATCTTCAATAGTAACAATGATGTTCCCAATCTCATTCGTTCTGCTGCCGAGCGAGTCTATCCTTGTTGCCGTGAGACTGACATTGCCAGACATGCGCTGCATGACGCTAATAGTGTTATTAACAACCTCTGCTCCATCTGATGCCGCTTTGTTAACAGCAGCAGCATTATCAGCAGCAAGCAGGCAGTTGCGTGCAATATCATGGCTGGTAGCGGTCATCTGCTCTGCAGCAGTGGCTAAACCAATCGTTTTTGAAGAGACATTAGCAGTCCCTTCGGCCATCTTTTCTGCGGTTAAAGTCAAGCTTCCGGATTGTTCTGCAAGCTGTTCGGATCGACAGGCAATCTGCAAAATTATACCGCTCAGTTTCTCCACAAAAACATTAAACCATCCCGCTGTTTCTCCTATTTCATCTTGGCTTTTAACCTCAATTCGCTTGGTCAGGTCTCCGTTTCCGGAAGCAATATCGCGTAGGCGTTCGGACATAACAGTCAATGACCGTAATACCGGCGCGGTCAGCATGATTAACAGACCAAGTTGAACAACCACACTGAAAATCAGTATGCCAAGCATGATAAACTTAGATTTAACAATAGATCCGACAAGTGTTTTTGATGCTTTTAGCATTTCATTGTCAGCTAATTTAGGGATATACATATCTAGTTGAGGTTCAAAATCGTTAACGATATCGCGCAATTCTTCCACACCGTCACTCACAACCTGCGTATCAAAATTTGCCTGGCGCGTTGCTAAAGCAAATTGATTAAACTGCCGTAGATATGCAGTGCCTGAATCACGGGCCAACATGCTGTGCTTCTTGATCATTGCGTTGTTATTTAATGTATCAATCGTATTCAGCTCCTTGAAAACATCGTTTACTGAACTTTCAACTCGCTTGATCCATTTTTCATCTTTACGGCTGAGATACTCAGCCTCATATTCACGAGCTTTCAACATTGCTATATTGCCTCGAAGAGCAGCAATTCTAATTTTGTCATTACGCTCCATGTGCACCAGCGATGATTGTATGCTTTCATAACTTAGAAGCATAATAACGATAACAACTGTTGCCATGACGGCAAGGAACAGCCCAAGTCCTATGATCTTCTTCTGCAACTTGATTTCGCTGAGTTTTATCGCCATAAAACTACTCCTTTTTAATTGTATAACAGACCTTTGAAAAACGTTTGAATTTGGTTCTTGTCTCCCCTGCTTGAAGCT
>CAZNWF010000103.1:0-9659 GCA_964576485.1 uncultured Geobacter sp.
TACGTATTTTAAAGAGCAAAATTACATGCAAGGACTAAACCGGAAGAAGCTGAATGCAACCCACCAATGCTCTAATCAAAACCGCCCCGGCAACTACTAGGTTGCCGGGGCGGTTTTTTGTCTTATGAGAAGAGCTTAAGCCCGATTGCGAAGATATTTCAAAAACTCTTCCTGACTAAGCTGCTTTTTGCTGACCAGATGGGCAATTTCACGGCTCATAGCCTTCTTTTCACCCTCTTTCAACTCTTCCTTCAATAGTACAAAAACCGGCATATTATGGCTGTAGGGAAACAGGCGAAATTTTTCCAACAGCTCAAAAGCCGACATGTCCGGTAACATCAGGTTACTAAACGCCAGATACTTGGGATGCAATGAGACCAGTGCCAAGGCCTCTTTACCGGTATATCCCTTAACCACCTCAAAACCAACCGACTCGAGCAGTTTTGAAACTTTCTCCTCACCACTACGGGATACCACCAGGGCTTGCAGATCCCAGGTTTCTACCTCTTCGGTCAACCCATACACCGCAAGACGTTCAGACAGATACTGCTCATCCACAGGCAGGGTAAAAAAACCTGCCACCGGAAACACGCCACCCACTTTCCCTTTTTCACTGAGAAAGACCGGGAGCACTGGAATATTACGACAGACAGGATCGGCCTTGATCTGCAGCAGAAGCCCCCAGCCATCACGTGAGTGCGGTGAAACATCAAGCACAATCCCCAGCGGACGTTCTGAACCTATCTGCTCAACATTTGCCAAACGGGCTGTATAACCGGCAGCTGCAAGGTAACTCCGGATAATCTCATCACGCCCCTGATCAGGAGCCACCCCCATAATCCAGAGTTCAGGAGCCTGCTCTGTCTGCGACATGGCGCTGTTCATCGCCGTACCGTCATCCGCTTTTGCATCCGCCCCCCCATGGCAGCCATCTGATGTTTCTGTAACTGCCCCAGACTTTCCAGGTGAAACTGATACCAGGGATCGCCGAAGCTGCGCATTTTCATCTTACGCCCCGCCTGCAGATTTTCCAGGTTTTCAGTTATGGCACTGTCCCCCGGTATTTTCTTAAGACCTTTTTCAAGTACGGCAATTGCCTTTGACTTCTCGCCACACTCATCCGACAGGCAGTATGCATACAGGTTCCAGAGCAAGGACTCCTTGCCATTCCACTGGACCGCCTTCTCAAAGGTTTTTTCCATCTTGTCCCGCTTTTGACGCTTCATATAGCAAATAGCCAGCATTCCCATGGCAGCCCAGTTTTTAAAGAATGACTTTTCCAGATAAGGAAAGGCGTTGGAGAAGTCACGACGGATATAGTAGGCCATCCCGATCTGCGAGTTGATCTGATCCGTCACATACAGTTGCCAGGGACCAAAACGCAACGCCTCTTTCATCTCACGGATCGCCTTTTCAAAGCGCTGGCCCTGCAGATCTTTACCGGCCTGTTCAAGAATAGCCATCAGCTTTGTACTGATGTAGCGGGAAAGGAAAAAGAAGGCGGCACAGAAAACCACCAGGCCGATCAGCAGTGAGCCCCACCAGGCCAGCTTGAACCCCAGCATAGCTACAAGTAAAAAAACCACCCCAAGGGCAGCACAGATCAAAATTGAATACATGCGGGGAAACCTCTTTGTAGGATAGAAGATGGGGTGATGGTCACCCTTTGGTGCTCACACTTTTTTCTGTTCTGGCAACAACCAGCCGCTTGCCCGGCTTAAGCGCAACAGCATGCTTCAGATTGTTCCAGGCAGCAAGAACTTTTACTGAAACCTTAAAACGGCGAGACAGGGAGTGAAGCGTATCACCCTTGCGCACCGTGTAATATTTGGCTGCAGCAGCCTCGGTTTCTACCGTCTCACGCCGCCCCTCCTGAGCAAAGTCAACTGATTGCTTCACCGGAATGATCAGGGTACGCCCTGCAATCCGGTCCTTTGTCCCCAAACCGTTCAGTTCGGCAAGTTCACCTGCAGCACTGCCAAACCGGCGGGCAAGCTGTTTAAGGCTGTCCTTGCGAGTTGCAGTATAACGGCTGTAGAGGTTCTTTTCGCTAAAGTGCTGTTCAGCTGGTATAGCAGCCAAGCCCTGTTCAAAGCGGGCCTTGGTTCCTTTAGGGATCTTCAGCTCATAGTCAGGGTAATTGGGCGGAGTGCACCAATGGCGTAAAGCAGGATTTAACTCTTTGATGCTCTGATAGGCGGTACCGGTCAGACGTGCGACCAGTTCAAGGTCAGTGCGGCCTTTTACCGTTACAGTATCATATTCAACCACCGGTACCGTGGCTATTTCGGTGAAGCCATACCGGGCTGGATCTTTGGCAATAATGGCAGCAGCCAGCAGTTTGGGAACATATTCCTTGGTTTCACGCTTCAGATAGGGGCCTTTGGACAGCTCCCAGAAATCACTGGTCTCGTATTTGTCGATGGCCCTGAAGATCTTGTTTTCACCGGCATTGTAGCCAGCGGCAGCCAGATACCAGTCATTATTGAACATACCATACAGATCCTTCAGGTACATGGCAGCAGCCATGGTGGCCTTCACCGGGTCCTTGCGCTCGTCAATCCATTGATCAATTCGCAGCGAATACCGGCGTCCGGTTGCCGACATAAACTGCCAGGGCCCAACGGCATTAGCCCACGAACGGGCATGCAACTGAAAACCGCTTTCGATCATAGCCACATAAACCAGTTCGTCCGGTAGCCCCTCCTTACGAAGGATCTCCTTCATCATCGGCAGATAACGGGTTGATCGGGAAAGCCAGCGGGCATAGGTGGCACGACCTTTGGTCTGAAAAAAGGTAATAAAGTAGTTGACCTTATCATTCAGGGCCAGCGGCACATCAGCTGCCGGTTCATCATCCGGCAGCGCAAGGTCTGCCAGCGCCTGATTACCATCCTTCAACTCTTCAAGGGTAAACAGTGACGAGCCATCGTCATGCAGTGTGCCAACCTGACGTGGCGGCAGCCCTTCAGAAGCCTGATGCGAACCGGACAGGTGCGGCTGCACCAGCTCATTCAGTAACGATTGAGTCGGCTCAGCTGCCGTTGCGGCACTCATCATCGCAGCAAGCAGCAGTATGGCAAGTAACCATAGTTTCATAGACTGAAGACACCTCTCCCATACCAGAGCAAAAGATGCGGCATTATAGACGTTCCGCCACCCAATGTCAAACACACATAACCAACTGATTTCAAACACAAAAAACGGGCCCATCAAGTGATGAGCCCGTCTGTCACGCTTCCACCTGAGCGACTACTCAGACGCCCAGCTTCTCTTTTTCTTTCTGAATTGCTTCACGACCGGCCTCAATGGCAGACGACAGAATTGACTTCTTCTCCATAATGGTCTCCTTGCCATCTTCCAGAGTGGCCTTGATTTTGTCCTGGGCCTCCTTGGCATACTCCTTGATCTTGTCTACGGCGTCGTCGGTCAGATCACCAATCTGATCCCGCATTTCACGCCCGCTCTTGGGTGCATACAGCAGCGCCAAACCTGCTCCAAGCGCCGCACCGGCCAGAAATGAAACCAACACTGTGCTTGCGGATACCCCGTTGTCATCTTGTGCCATGGTCATACTCCTTTCATCTTACGTTTAAGGTAGTTTTCAAGCAGGTACGTACCGGCAACCTTGACACCGGCAGCCACAGCACCAGCCTGATTCAGCAGACCGGTTACCACTCCTACGGAACGGTTGATGGTTGAGATCTGGGTGCCGGTTTCCCCCAGGGCGAACATAAATCTTTTAACATCATCGGTGTGTTCAGCGACACCGCCACCCACTGTTTTCAACTCTGCCAGGACCTGATTCAGCTCTTTGATAGTTGGCTTAAGCTCATTAGTTAACAGATCAGCCAGGGCTGAAACCGATTGTGCGGTCTGCCTGACACTCAGGATGGCAGGAATAAGAAACGCTACCAGTACAGCAACGGAAATGGCAGCTATCAGGGCTGCAACAATACCAAGAGACATCTGATTACTCCTTTCACCTCACAGATCTTGACCTAGTATACCTGATCTATCCTGTTACGCAAGCTTACCAGTACAGCGTAGCCATCATTCAGATGTCCGGCTCACATTTCAATACCGGTACGGGCTGGTACACCGGACTGATAGTAATGCTTCACCTCTCGCATCTCCGTCACTAAATCCGCCGCCTGTACCACCCTGGCATCGGCATTGCGACCGGTCAGCACCAGTTCAACCCGCTCAGGTTTACTAGCGATCAACTCCAGCACCTGCTCAACATCAATCAGGCCAAACCCGACTGCCCCGTTGATCTCATCACAGACAAACAGATCATACCCACCGGAAACCAGAGCGTTCCTCGCCTGTTGCAACGCCTCCTGAGCCAGACGGCGATCTTCAGACGTGTCTTTCGTATTAACCCAGCCGGGTCGTCCGGTCTGGATAATAGTAAAATCTGGCGCCAACCTGTCGGCAATCAGCTGCTCACCATAGGGCCCGCCTCCCTTGATAAACTGAAAAAAACAGACCTTCAACCCTCTGCCCAAGGCGCGCAGAGACAAACCAAGGGCAGCTGTTGTTTTGCCTTTTCCATTACCAGTGTAGATCTGAACGCAGCCTCGCTCCAGACCTTTGTGCTGTTGTTCCTTCATAGCTCTGTCTCCTGTACTGCAACCACTTTAGCTTGGCAATCGAGCAGGGTCAAGGTCCACTTCCGATATTGCCCTACCAGGAATTGAAGGTATACTTGTCGTCAGATCACGTCTACCGGAGGCACAATGCAGTTTTCAACCGCCATTCGCACCGCCTGTCGCACCGCCAGTAGCGTTGCACGTCAAAACGCCTGCTGGCTTCAGGAACAGATGTCCCCCTATTTTTTCCAGGCCCTGGCTGATGAGCCAGAAGCACTGGGTACCCTTGTCCGTGAGATGACGTTACTGCAGCATAACCGCCACCTGATCCTGGCTGACCGAGACAAGCTCCTGATCATGGCCTGCGTGGATGAACCGGGCTCGCTCTTTAACAGCTTGCAGCAGGTAGGCGACAGAGACCTGTCCTATGCGATGTTTTCCCACTCGCGCAATCCGATGCCGGGCATGTCGCAGGAACTGGAGGTACAGCGCTTTGAGTTTGACTGCAAACCCACTACAGCCATTACCGACCAGACGTCATCGCCCGTACCGGCGGGCCTGAAACGCAGTATCCTTGGTGAGCTGGCACCTATTGCTCCTGCCATGCCGCGCCAGACAGCAGACAAACTGTTAACCATTCTCTGGCGGAATAACCCTGCACAGGTCAGAATGTCACCTCCACAGCGGACCGCCTGGCTGATCTGGCTTTTTGAACGGGGTAATGCCAGCGGCGGCCTGTTTCTGGACCTGCGCAACGTTGAACACACCGGCATTGCCGAAACAAGGGTCCTGTTTGCGGTAGGCAACCCGCCGCAAGATGATTTTCTGCTGCAGCTGGTTGAGGTATTCAACCGTCTGAATATCGGCATCCGCCGCGCCTATTGCCTGACCATCACCAACGGAATTCACCCCTACTTTCTGGGCACCTTTTTTATCCGGCACCGCGATGGCCATGATCTGCTGCCTGATACGGCACTGGCAAGGCAGCTTCAGCAGGAGCTCTGCAATACGCAGATTCTTGACAATCGCTGCCACACCTATCGTGAATGGGTGACTGAAGGGGTCATGCCAGGCGACGACGCGGCCCTGGTCAACGCCTTTGTGGCATTTTGTCACACCAATCTGGCCCATAACCAGCCTGAACGCTTCGGTTTGGATGATGTACAAACTGCCTTCCATGCCCACCCCGAAATGGCAATGCAGCTGTTACAGCTTTTCAAAACCCGCTTTGACCCGACCTTAAAAGATCGGGACACCATCTATCAAGCCCGGCTCAAAGAAGTGAACCATCTGGTTCAGGATTACAATACCGGACACCGCTGGCTGGATGAGATCAGACAAACCGTCTATCGCTGCTGTCTGCTGTTTATCAGCCACACCCTGAAGACCAATTTCTTTGTCATTGAAAAACAGGCGCTTGCCTTCCGTATTGACCCGATCTACCTACGCCAGCTCGGGACTGAATTCACTTCGGATCTGCCTGAAACCCTTCCGTTCAGGGTTACTTTTTTCTTCAGTCGCTTTGGACACGGCTACCACATCGGCTTCTCAGATATTGCCAGAGGCGGATGGCGCACCGTTATAGCCCGCAACCAGGATGACGCCATCACGGCAGCCAACGCACTCTTCCGTGAGGTCTATGTCCTGGCCCATACCCAGCACCTGAAGAACAAGGATATCTATGAGGGTGGATCCAAAATGGTACTGGTCATGGATGCATCCGGACTGGAGCAGGAAAACAGCCGTCTCTATAAACTGCAATACGGTATCACCAACGCCTTTCTTGACATCTTTACCACTGACAACGCCACGGTCCGGGACCAGCGCGTAGTGGACTACTATGGTGATGATGAACCGATTGAAATCGGGCCGGACGAAAACATGCACGATGGCATGATTGAGGCGATAGCATCACTTTCCCGCAAGCGGGGCTATCTGCTGGGGGTCGGCATCATCTCCAGCAAACAGTTTGGTATCAATCACAAGGAGTATGGTGTTACCTCCACCGGCGTGATGACCTTTGCCGAGGTGGTGATGGCGGAACAGGGTATCAACATCTTTAAAGACCCATTCCGCATTAAGCTGACCGGCGGACCTGGTGGTGACGTTGCAGGCAACTGCCTGCGCATTCTGCTTGACGACTGCTCCAAAGCCAAGGTTGTACTGGTGCTTGATGGCACTGCAGCTGCCTTTGATCCTAACGGACTTGACCGGATTGAACTTAAACGGATTACCCTGCAGCAGGACCTGGATGGATTTGATCCAGCCAGGCTTGGCCCGGGTGGCATGATGATTTTTCGCACCGGCAAAAGGATGGAGGGGCTACGGGAACTGCACCGCAGAATGGAGCGGCTCGCTGATGGTACATTGTTGGAAAGCTGGATTGCCCTGGATGATTTTTACCGTGAATATGCCAGCCTGATCTTCACGGTTGAGGCAGATCTTTTTATCCCAGCCGGCGGAAGGCCTGAAACCGTTGACGGGCAAAACTGGCAAGAGTTTCTGAAACCTGACGGCAGTCCCAGTGCCAGGGTAATTATTGAAGGCGCCAACTCGTTCATTACCCCCCAGGCCCGCCAGCAGCTGCAAAAAGCAGGCGTTATCCTGATGCGGGACGCTTCAGCCAACAAGTGTGGGGTAATCTCATCTTCCTACGAAATCATCGCCAATCTGCTGCTTACGGAAAAAGAGTTTCTGGCCAACAAAGAGCGTTACGTTCACGATGTACTGGAGATACTAAAAAAGCGGGCATCAGACGAGGCACGCCTGATCCTGCGCCGTTGGCATGAAGCTGCAGGCAGCCAGAGTTACACTGAAATATCTGACCTGATCAGCCAGAACATCAACAGTTTTTATCATCGCCTGTTCCAGTTCTTTACCACCCACCCTGAGGTATGCCTTAAACCGCCCTATAAATCGGCGTTGTTGCGACATCTGCCACAGATCCTCCAGGCAGAGCCGCGCTTTCGTCACCGGGTCAGCAGGCTTCCAACCAAATATCTGGCAGCTATTCTGGCAGCTGAGATAGGGGCATCACTAGTCTACACCAGTAGCCGTGACGAGGACTTTGAAGAGATGATCCGGCGCCACCTGACACGGGTTAGCGCTTGAGAAACAGCTGTTTTTCTTCTTTCTCTGAAAAGGCGACCTGTGCTACAAAGATAGTCACCACAGCATCAACGTAGCGGATGAATCGAACTATCTCATACATCTCATAGAAGGAGAAAGAACATGTCCCGTTCCAATGACCATGCCATCACCACCACCCTTCTGGCCCTGGCCTCCGGCGCCCTGCTAGGTGCTGCTGCCGCCCTCCTGCTTGCCCCTGCACCGGGAAAAGAGACCCGCCGCAAATTGGTAGACCTGACCGATGATGCCGGTAAACGGATCAAAAACTACAGCAAAGAAACCCGCCACAAGATGGGTGGCTGGTGTAAAGGCAAGGGCGAAGACCTGCAGTACGATGGTGGCGACGCCTGGATTTAGTATCTGCAGCAATCAGTGACGGGCTGCAACACAAACCTCATTGATACAGAAAGGCCCTGCCTCTAACGAGACAGGGCCTTCTTTTTTAGCATGCACCAACGTTGTCTATTGCTTTGCAGCGGCCTTTTTCTTGGCTACTTTTTTCTTAACAGCCTTCTTAACCGGCTTGGCCGGTTGCTGCTCCGCATCTGCCTTAAGGTTTGGAGCCTCTTCAAAGGCTGCCTCTATACGACGGTTCTGGGCACGACCTTCAGCGGTAGCGTTATCAGCAATCGGCTTGGACTCACCATACCCTTTGGCAGCCAGACGATTCCTGTCAACCTTGAAGTTTTTTACAATATAATCACGAACTGCATTGGCGCGCCTCTGGGACAATGCAAGGTTGGACTTATCACTGCCAACATTATCGGTATGGCCTTCGATCACGCCCTTCAGGTTCTTCTGCTCATTTAATCCATCACCTACAACCTTCAATTCATCATAGTACTGCTTTTTAATAATTGATTTACCGGTATCAAAATTCACCTTCAAGGTTAGTCTGGAACCTGCTGCAACAGCAGAGGCCTTTGCAGCAGCGGCCTCTTTAACCACCGGCTCAGTCACTTCAACACCGGCAACACTGGTGGCTGTTTTGCCCCCCTCACCATTACAGGTAAGTGTGTAGCTGGTATTTGCTGCAGGGGTCACAACCTTGGAGCCGGAAGCAGGCACAGGGCCGATACCAGGCTGAATCTCACAGCCACTGGTGTTGGCGGAAGACCAGGTCAAGGTTGTAGTCTTACCTTTTTCCAGGGTGGCTGGTTCTGCATTAAGATTACTGGTCGGAGCAGGAGCTGGCGGAGGGGTAACAACCACCGGCGCAGCCTTGGGAGCCGCAGCTTCAACCACCGGCTCAGCAACAACAACCGGGGCAGGTGCCGGCTTGGGAGCGCCTACAGCGATGTGCAGGCCCAGGGTATACTCTACGTTGGTTTTCCATTTTTTATCATACTGATAGTTAAGTCCACGGACATCCCCACGCAGTGCAAAATTTTCGGTCATGAACCACTTGACGCCACCACCGTAATTTCCAATTATACGCTGATCTGGATGCCCTCCTGAAAGCAATTTCATACCACCGACACCAGCTGCCAGGTACGGCACCAGACTGCTCTTGGGCATAAAGTTATAGAGCACATCGCCACCATACCGCAGCATCTCTACATTGCCAATTCCTGAATTTTTAGTCCCTTCGGTCTTCAAGTAATCAACAACCCCTTCCAGCGCCCAGTTTTCAGTAAAATTGTAACCAAGCCTAAAGCCATAAACTGGTGAAGTTTCAAGATGCTGGCTACCCTGGAAGGTATATCCCCCCACATAGGGAGCAAAGGTAACCGTCTCCCCCCTGTTTTCTGCCAGTGCAGCAGAACTTAGTCCCATCAGTAGCAGCGCCGCCACTATTCCTGTTTTACGCATGCGATCATTCTCCTTTCATGGTTGTACAAAACTAAAAAGACAATTTTAGTTTGTTAAACATACTTAGCTTCAGCTTCTTCCGGTTTAGTCCTTGCATGTAATTTTGCTCTTTAAAATACGTAT
>CAZNWF010000104.1:0-9599 GCA_964576485.1 uncultured Geobacter sp.
ACCTTTATCCCGGAACCTTTCAGGGTGCCGTCAGCATTTTGTTCGGCATATTCCCAGAAACCGCTTAACCTGTTACGGATAATGGTACGGCCGCTATCGACATGTTCGGTCCAGTTCTGGAACTCATCGCCATGCAAGCGAGTCAGGATTTTAGAACCATCCGGTTGGCTGATGGCAACCTGATCAGGATTTGCCGGTCCGGCATACAGTTGCGTGGCGCAAAGGCAGAGGCAGGTGAAAAAAATAAGAATTCTGTTAAGCATGTATGTGCTCCTTTATGCTGAGATTACTTGATTATCAGATTTTCTACGTTCAGGCTGCCGCTTCCGATGTTAAGGATACCTGCAAGTGTACTGTACAACCCTGCGTTACTGCTAAACCCGGCATCATAGCCACCTTTAAGAGTTATGTGTTTGGTAACAGTCAGATTCTCTGTAAATGGCTCAACAGCCAGGGTGGTTGCATTGTGAAGTTCCCGTGCCAGGATAATGGCGCCGGAGTCTGCACGGTTATGCGCTGCAGTCAAGGAGTCATCTCCGCCAGGCAGATTCAGAATTTTTGCCTTGTAGGCGCCGGCAAAGCTGCCGGTTACGGTGGTGTCGGCGGTGATGCTGAAGCTGCAACCGCCGATGCCGGAGCACCCACCGCCGGACCAGCCGCTGAAGGTGGAGTTGGCATCAGCTGCCGCAGCCAGGGAGACGGTGCTTCCATCGTCAAGGGAGGCTGAGCAGGTGCCGGGTTTGAGGACACCATTTGTAGATGTGCAGGAAATACCGCCGGTACCACTGATGCTGCCGCCGCCATTAACAGTACCGGCAGCGGTGGAGGCAGGGTTGACGGTGAGGGTGGATTGAGGTGTAAATGTCGCCACAATCGTACAGTCGGCAACAATCTTTCCTGAGGTGTAGCTGTTTGTTGTGCTGTTGTAGCTCCCCTGCGGGCAACTGCCTCCCAGAGGGGTGACAACCTGAAAGCCTGTGTTTGGGGTGATGCTGAATGTGGCCGTAGAACCGCCCGTTATTGACTGCGCCGTTGCAGGGCTGATACTGCCGCCCGTGCCTGCGCTTGGGGTGACAAAGAAGGGAACCGGTTGAATACCGGTAACAATAACATGTTGAGCACCCAGCCAGGTATAACCGGCCGTAAAGTCACCATCAACATTGTAATAGCCGTCACTTGACCCGCTCCAGCCCATGTTGACATGTACATAGTTGGTGGCACCGGTCTGGTAGCCATCAGCAACAATCTCATGCCCTCCATCGCTGGCAAAAACAGAGAATACGATCGGGCGAGCAGGTGCCGCATCAAATTCTGTCTTAAAAAGATTGAACCAGGCGGCGCTGTCATAGCTGCTACGGGCGTGTTGCGCTGCACCGGTTTTGTAGCCAAAGTAAACAGGTAAGATGCCCGGATTGTCAGCATATTCGTTGCTGCCTGAACCGCCTACCGATACACAACCATAGTTCATATCCACGGCAATACCCACATCTGAAATAAGCCGGGCAACAGCCTCTATCTGGGCCTGACTGCTGGTGTCTGTCAGCTGTGCCGGCATGTTGGCCCAATCGTAGGTGCTTTGGCTGAAATCACGGGAAAGTGTCGTGCCGTTCCAACTGTAAGAATGGCTGCCGCTCCCCTGGGCAGGCCATTGCCAGTAGCGTAGTACTTGTGACCAGGCGGTGGCTACACAGCCGGTAACGGTATGGGTGCAGGTGCCGCGCTCCCCCGTGCCGGCAGGGGTGTAAAGATTGTAGGTGTACGGTGGCGTGTTGTCGCTTCCCTGATTCCACTGTGTGGGCAGCAGCGGCCCGACCGTCACAGAGCTGGTAGTGGCAGCGCTGCTTGTCTTGAGCTGCGTTGTTGGCTGGGTAAAAAATGCCCATGCTTTTGTTAGCGGTGTTTCTGCAGAGCTGCTGAACGTGCTGCCTGCTGCTGCGGTTGCACGATATTTCTGGATGTTTTTGTAGGTGGTGGTCATCTCCGGGAGAATCCAGGATGCAAAGGAGTTGGCCTCTTTTACCCGCGCTGGCTCAAAGCGTGTTGTCTTGGAAAAAAGAACAACAGGGCTGAAGTCATCATAATAGGGGATCAGCAGAAACCCGTTCGGTTTGATGGAGACGTTATAGACAATCGGCGCACGTTCATGCTCCACCAGCGTAATGGAGTCAACAGCAGGGGATTGACTGCCTGCCCAGGCCCCAAAGCTACCTACCTGGTACTGAAGAAAATTGTTGGCAACGGTCTTTACCATCTCATGCGGTACCTGCGCTGAGAAAGCGGCTGTTGAAAAACCGAATGCCGATAAAAAGAGTATGAACAGTAAGGCCTGTAACATGTTGGGCATGGCGGATTCTTTCAATTACTTGATTATCAGATTTTCCACCGTCAGGCTGCCGCTGGCAACCGTAAGCTGCCCCTGCAAGGTGGTGTAGCCGCCGACAACCGGTGAGAAGTTGGCATCCATGCCCCCTTTCAGGGTGACGGCAATACTGCGGTTAAGGTTCAGGCCTTCAGTAAAGGTGATATCCCGTGCCTTAATGACCGGGTCGCTGGTCACGCCGGCATAGGCCAGCGTCAGGGTTTCAAAACCAAGGATGCCGACCTTGACCTTGGGGGCGGCAGCAAAACCGGCGGTCACGGATTTGTCTGAGACCCCCATGGAAACGCTGCAACCTGCTGTGCCGCTGCAGGCACCGCCCCAGCCGGTAAAGTATGAGCTGCTGGATGGGGCGGCAGCCAGGGTAACGGTTGCGTTCTGATCAAACTGGGCAGCGCAGGAACCACTGGGACAGGTAATGCCACTTGGCGAACTGGTGACAGAGCCGGTTCCGCTGCCGGACAGGGCGACGGTCAAGGTTGGTCGAATGGCGGTAAAGGTTGCCGTTGCCGCTGTACTGTCGTTAGCCTGTACCGTGCAACTGCCGGTGCCACTGCAGGTGCCGGACCAGCCGCTAAACAGGGAGCCGTCTGCAGGGGTGGCCTGCAGGGTGATCCAGGTTGCTGCAGGATAACTGCCGCTGCAACTGCCGCCACTGCAGGTCATGCCGGATGGGGTAGAGGCCACGCTGCCGCTGCCAGTGCCGGCCAGGGTGACAGAGACGGTGACGGGAAGCAGGTAGTGCAGCAGCACCTGATGTTCTCCGGCGGCAACCACCGTAATGGCCTCGGCATTGGCCGCGTCAGCGGCATTGGGGTACCAGACCGGACTGCTGCCGCCCCAGGGCGGCATAAACTTCAGTTTATAGGAGGCGGGTGAGATCCCCCCCAAGGCGGTGAGATTGCTGTCAAGGGTTGGGTCGCCTTGTCCGTACCTACTGAAAAGCTTGGTACCGGAGCTGTCGCAGAAATCCAGTGCAATCCAGGGCTCACCTCCAGGTGAAGCGGGATCCAACGATCTGGCAGCCACCTTGACCAGACCGTAACTGGGGTCATTGGTGACGGTCAACGGCAGTTCCTGCAGAGCCAAGGTTTGATAGTTGCTATCTGACAGGTTCACGTTCACCCCGATTATGCCCGGGTTGGGCGGCATGGGGTGTTCCGGGTCCCAGCTGTCTTGCTGCACGGTCAGGGAGCCGCTGAACAGCTTGGTACCGCTGTCGTAGTTAAAGTTTCCCAAATCTGTCATCAGCATCCCGCCACTGCCAAAACCATAGGCGTAGGCTGTGCCGAACTCTAAGGTAGCGCCGACATTGATGGTTTTGGTGGTGACATCCTTGTTGGTGATACTGGAGGGGGAAAGGACGGTATTGACGACCTTTGGGCTGGCAGCCACTGAAATGGGAACGGTCAGGGTGGCGCTGGTGTTGTCCAGGGTGCTGGCAACAATATTGGCACTGCCGTTATCCAGGGCAAAGATGCTGGGGCCGCCCATGGTGTAGATCTTGTAGACCCCCAGAATGGCGGGGTTGGATGAACTGGCACTGATGGGGGTGGTTATGATCTGGCCAGCGCTGTCCTGGGCCTCGATACCGATGCTGATACCCCCCTGTTTGGTGACGGTGGGCAGCGTGGTGTAGTAGGTCTTGACACCGGTCCCGGAATCGGTGGTGTAAAATTTGATAGCAGCAACGCCGGTAATGGTCAGGCTGAACGGGGCAGAGACCGTGCCGGATGGGGTGGTTGTGCGTACCTCGGCACTGTAGGTCTGGGCTTTGGTCAGCCCGGCAGTGTTGATCCGGATTGAAAACCCGCCGCTGTTCTTAAGGGAGGTCGGGGTAAGCTGGACCGTGCCGCCAGGAAAGGGGGTAGAGCTACCACCAGGGCCGGTTATGATGAAGGTTAATCCGCTGGAGGTAAAGTCATTTAAAAAATCACCCCGCACCACGAACTCGGCAATCTCTCCCTTCACAGCGGTCTGCTGCGGCTTCATCACCATCAGGGCCAGGTGGGGTGAGGTTACCTGGAAGGGGAAGAGCCCATCGCTCTCAACATAGCCGCTGGTTGCCCGGATCAGCCCGCTGCGGCCGCTGGTTTGCACAGTGGCGTTGATGGCGGTGCTGGTCCAGCTGGTAACTGCCAGTCCGCTGCTTGATCCGGCCAGGGTCAGGGTTCCGCTGCTGCCCAGATCGGTGCCGCTGACTGTCAGGGCTGTGCCGAACGGCCCCGTGGAGGCGGACAGCCCGGTGATAACCGGCACCGGATTGACAACCACACCAGCGGTGGCAGTCAGGGCAATAGTAGCAATCTGGAAGTCACCGTTACCTTCCTTGTGTATTGAGAGACGGACAACCTTCTGGGCGCCGGCCGGTACGACTACACTTCCGGTTACGGTGGTACTGTCGCCAATGGTGCTGTTATCGGGGTTGACCAGTTTCAAAAGCTGGCGGTTGTTGGATGCATCAATATATTCAAGGTACACGGCAATGGTCTTGCCTGCGGGCGCGTACAGTTTGGTCAGTGCGCAGGAGAAGGAAAAGGTCTTTCCGGCCACACTGGTGACGTTCAGGTTCTGATACAGGACCCGTCCCAGATAGCCATAATCGGGGGGGTGCAGCTCAACCTTGCCACTGTTTAAGGGGTTCCAGCCGTAGGGGATGGCCGGATCCAGGTTCCAGGAGCTTAAGCCGGAACTGAAGTCGCCATTGCGGGTGACGGTGACGGCTGTAACGGCGTTGCCGGGTGAAACGGAAATGACTGAGGCAACTGCCAGAAGGAGAAAGATAGCGAAGAGTTTGCGTACTGTTCTGAACATGGCAGCCTCCCTGGACACTGGTATACGTAATCTTAATAATAGCACGATTCATCCGTCCGTCAACTGCTGGTGGAAACTGTTTGAAAAACGTTCCTGATTGGAACTAATCTTCAGAAACATTTCCTCTCCCTGGGGTAGAGGGCCAGGGTGAGGTGGAGGGGGATCATTTCAAGACGCTGCTGCCCTCTCAACCGGCCTTCGGCCACCTTTCCCCACATGGAGAAGGTTACAGCGGAAGCCCAGTGTTTCTTCAGAAAAAAATGACGCGTTGGTATCGGGAATACCAACGCATCATGTCGTTTAGCCGATGGAATAATTTATTTTACGATCAGATTTTCCACGGTTAGACTGCCGCCGCCAATGGTAAGGATGCCGCTAAGTGTGCTGTACAGTCCGGCATTGCTGTTGAATCCGGCGTTGTAGCCACCTTTAAGGGTAATGGCCTTGGTTATGGTCAGGTTTTCGATAAACGGCTCCTCGGCCAGGGTAGTTGCATTGTGGAGCTGACGGGCCAGTATGGTGGCGCCGGAACCTGCACGGGTATGTGCTGCAGTCAAGGTGTCATCCCCGCCAGTCAGATTCAGAATTTTTGCCTTGTAGGCGCCGGCAAAGCTGCCGGTTATCGTGGTGTCGGCGTTGATGCTGAAGCTGCAACCGCCAGCTGTGGTACAACCGCTCGGTCCACTGAATGCAGTAAAGGTTGAGTTTACATCAGCCGCCGCAGCCAGGGTGACGGTGCTGCCGGAGTTGAACGAACCAGAACAGGTGCCGGTCTTGGTGCCGCCATTGACAGAGCTGCAGGAAATGCCATCAGAACCGCTGATGCTGCCGCCGCCATGTATAACGCCTGCTGCGGTGGAGGCAGGGATGACGGTGAGGGTATAAGTCGACACACCAGCTACGGAAATGTCGTCAATATGGATGTCATTTCCATTAGCACTGATGCCTTTGATAAGCAGGTGGTTGGTTGCACCATTATAGCTTTCCGGGATGCTGAAGCTGTATTGATACCAGCCAGAGTCAGCAACAGCGGGTGATAAAACAGTAGACCGGTTGATTGTCCCCAGTAGTGTTGCGCCGGTAAGATTTGTGGTGGTGTTGACATATACTTCCACTCTGTCAGCTGTTGCTGCATACCCGGTATCCCGGTACATCCAGAAAGAAGCTGTGTTGTTGAATGTGTCGGCTAACGAAATGACCGGGGAGGTGAGAAGGGCAGAAAAGTCGCTACTGATACTCCAGGAGTTAAAATAGACCAGATTTGCACCACTGTGGGCAGCTATACCGGACGGTGCGTTGGTGCCTGCGTGGGTTGCCCAGGCTGCGGTAGGCGTAGTAGACGTTGTTGACCAACCTGTCGGCAGCGCTGGTGTACCGGCACCATCAAAGTTTTCGTTCATGAGGGGGGTTACTGTTGAAAAGGCAGCTGTTACGGTCGTGTCATCGGCCAGAGTCACCACACAGGCGCCGGTGCCAGAACAGCCGCCTCCGGACCAGCCGGTAAAGAGAGAGCCGGTAGTGGCAACGGCCGTTAAGGTCACGGAGCTGTTTTTATTAAATACTGCACTACATGCAGCTCCACCGCTTCCGCAGATGATGCCGCCGGGACTTGAAGTTACCGTTCCGCTGCCGTTGGTTTGGACAGAAAGCGTAACTGGCGTACAAATTGCTGAAACGTCAATCCCCCATTTGTTACCGGTACTTGCTGCCTGGTCAGTGGAAGTTCCGACTGTAACTGATTGAGATGCCGGGGAGAAGGTAACCCCACTCTTGGTGATTGTAATGGTAAAGGTGGCGCCGGAAGCTACATTTTTGAAGAAGTACACGCCATTGCTGTTCGTCGTCGTGGTGAGGGGGCTGTAGCCTGATCTTGTCGCCGTTACCGTAGCACCGCTTATTGGCATGCCACTGCAGTCCGTTGCCCTGCCACTGATGATTTCGCCGGTGCCTGTTGTGTAGACGTTATAGACCACTTTATAGACAGAGGTGAAGCCAAAGTAGGAGTCATCTATGGTTGGCAGGTTATACCAAAGGTCATTGCTGCCGGACCAGCCCATGTTAAGGTGATGGTACATGGTGCCTGATTGATAACCATAGCCGTCACCGACAATTGCGTGTCCACCGCTGGTGCCGGTAATGCCAAACAGCACCGGCAGACCGGCGTCAAGGTTGGGGTTGACCATGGTATTACGGGCATCAGTCGGCAGATTATTACCGCTGTTGTACCCCTTGATAGCATTACTGTACCCAAAAGTGGATTTCAGCGCCGTTGCCGACAGCAGTGTGTCTGTACCGGAACTGCTGGCGGTATAGTCCATATTAACTGCGGCACCGGCATCATGCATCAGTCGGCCAATGGCCTGACACTGCGCGGTGGTTACGCCGCTTGCCGGTACCAGCGTCATGGAGGCCCAGTCATAGGGGCCGCCGCTTCCGTTACCTCCCATAAGCGGCTCTGAACGGTCAACATTGTCAACAGTAATAGTGTAACTGCCTGTTCCAACAGAGGTTGACGGACGTTGGTGAAAACGCATTAACTGTGACAAGGCGGTGGCTACACAGCCGGTTACATAGTTGTTGGGAGTGTAATAGTTGTAGCAATTTGAGCCGCTGACCGTGCTCTGGCTCCATTTACTTTGTACCAGTGGTGCTACCCGGACATCGGAAATACTGCTTAGGCCATATTCCAGGTTTGTGCTGGGTGTAAGCAGTGTATCCCATTTTTTTTGGGTAGCATCCTTTTGAGTGGGGCTGGCGGTGGTCGCCGCGTCTTTAATGCTGTCCAGTTTGCGGACATGTGCCATTCTGCCCGGTAAGTCTTTTCTAACCAAGGCGCCAAGCGGGGTGTCGTCTGAATCAACATACTGCCCTTCCGGGGAAAAGGCGATGATCGGTTCTATACGATCATCGGCGGGAAGAATCACAAAACCTGCAGGTTTCAGATAGACAACGTGGTAGAGGTCGCTGCCGGAGGCGTCTTTAAAGCTAGCAACAGTACTGACGGAGCCGCCAAGGGAGGCCTTAAGTGGTGCGACTTCCTTCACGCGCCAAACCTGAGCAGCTGTTTTGGCCTGTTCTGATGTAATTGGTTTTGCCAAGGCTGTAGACGCTAGGGACAGAAACAGTAAACAGCATACTGCTATAGCTGTTTTACAGGTTCTTAATGCAGTATGTCTGCTCTGATGTAAAAATAGTTTTTTCTGTTCGTCCATTAAGTTGCTCTTTGGGGGGCGTACTGTTTTCATGCAATGATTCTCTATGTAAAATTTAAAATTTTTTATAACAGACTTTTGTCCATCGTCAATCTGCCACTGCAACTTTTTACGGTGCGGTCACCAGCACGGTCCGGCTGGTTGCGCCGCCTGGGTTCACCACCTGTATCCGCAATTCTTTCGGGGTTGATGAGTAGGGGTGCCGCTCATAGATCATCCTGGTGCAGTCCTGGTAGAGCAGGCGGTCCCGCTGCTGGTTATTGTTGCCTTCTACCCTGACCCCGTCAACCATCAGGCTGCTGGTCTGCAGGAAGTTGTCCCCTTCAATGATCAGTTCATAGCTGTTGACATGGTCACTGCCGGTGGTGATCGAGCTTATGTCGGGGGTATTGATAATGGAAAGACCCAGCGGCGTGCTGGTTATATCGCCGTTTTTGACCGCAACCTGATGCAGCCCGTCCCGTACTGACGGGGCGGTAAATTTGATGGTATCCGGGGGAGAAACCTGGCTGCGGATAATGGCGCCGTCAAACAATAGTTGCGATGAGCCGTTGAAGTTGCGGCCATGAATGGTGACTTCGCGGGCTGAACCACTGGTGCAGGAAGTGACCCGGTCCGGATCAATCTGGATAGCCACCGGTTTCAGTGGCAGGACGGTAAAGACATAGGAACGGCTTACACCGTCCTGCGCGGTGACTATCAGTGAGTATTGACCGGGTGCAGCCTCAGGGGGGATGTCAAATGCTATACGGCGATCGTTCAGTACCCGCCAGGGGAGGGGATCGCCGCCCAGGGTCAGTTTCAGGTTGTTACTTGTGCTGCTTACCGCAAGAACCACCTGAGCACCAGGTTCTGCCTGTGCCGGCACAATGCTGAAGACAACCGGGGCGGAAGTCTGTTTGCTCTGAACCGGCTGTGGGGCTGACTGTGCTGGTGCCCCGAAAAGGAGAAACCAGACCAGTACCACCAGAGTGCATACCACCTGTTTTACCATAGCGATTCCTCCTTCATCCTTCCGCCTTGTTTCCCGCCTCCAGCCTCCAGCCTTCCGCCTTCCGCCTTCCGCCTTCCGCCTCCAGCCTTCCGCCTTCCGCCTTCCGCCTTCCGCCTTCCGCCTTCCGCCTTCCGCCTCCAGCCTTCCGCCTCCAGCCTTCCGCCTTCCGCCTTCCGCCTCCAGCCTCCAGCCTCCAGCCTCC
>CAZNWF010000105.1:0-8106 GCA_964576485.1 uncultured Geobacter sp.
GCTCTTTGCCGGTACCGCTTTCGCCATTCAGGAAGACGGTTGCATTACTGGCAGCAATATCTTCCATCACATCAAACAGACGGCGCATGGCAGGATTGCGGCTTACCAGGCTGCGAAACGAATATTTTTCACGAATTTCTTCTTTAATTGCAGTAATCGGGGTCAGGTCGCGAACGGTTTCAACCCCGCCCATGACGTTTCCGGCTGCATCATAGAGGGTTGAGGCACTAACGGAGATCAGCTTTTTACGGCCCTTACGGTCGCTGATCTCTACTTCCCGCTGAATGGATTGACCGGTGGCAATGGCTTCAACCATCGGGCAGGCGCCGGTGCAGGCTTCGGATTTAAAGATCTCATAGCAAGGTCTGCCGATCGCTTCCAGGGCGGAAACCCCGGTAATCTCTTCAGCTGCCTTGTTGAAGTGGGTGATGTGCATCCCTTCATCAACCGTGAAGAGGCCATCGGCAACACTGTCCATAATTGCGTAGATACGCTTCATGCTCCGCAGGGTTTCAACCCCGCCAATCGGATTGCCTTCATCGTCGTACAGAATAGATGCGCTGACTGAAACTGGAATTAACTGATCTTCAGAATTTTTTATGGTCACTTCACGATTGGTAACCGGTTTACCTTTTTTCATCGCTTCCCGTACCGGGCAACCGTTTTCACAGACCGAGGTACGAAAAATTTCATGACAGGGACGTCCAACGGCGTCTGCTCTCTTGACGCCGGTCATCAGTTCTGCAGCACGGTTAAAGGCAATAACGTGCATATCACGATCAACCGTGAAAACACCATCTGCTACAGAGTCCATAATATGACTGAAGTATTTCAGTTGTTCGCAATTTTCTTTATCAGCCATGGCAGTAACGGTTCCCTCCGGGAACAGATCTTACATTCAGCAGGTAGCTGCCTGATACAGTTTCTGATTGGTACGGTTACGGATGATACGAAGGGTCAACACACCGGCAACAGAAAGACAACCACCAACGCAAAGGAACAGGTAACCGAGAGTTTCTGCGGTACCCAGCCCGAACAGGTCTTTAGTTTTAAGTACCAGCACCATAAAGAGGCCACTGAAAATACTAAGTCCACCAACGATATACAGGATAAAAGCCAGTATGGAAAGTATCAGGGACAGATCCTTTTTCATACGTATAGCACTCCTCTTAAAAGTCAGGGGGCAGCAGTAAATGCCGCCCCCTGATCAGGTTATCAGGCCAGGAAGGCCCACAGCATGGCCACCACAAGGGCAAGGCCGGTAAATACTGCAATAAAGCCGAAGGTTTTGAAGGCAAAGTCGTATATTACACCACTGGGCTTCTCAACTTCAAAATGCTCAAGAATGCCTTGCTCTTCGTAACGCTTCCACTGGTCACCACGTTCTTCAATGAACTCTTCTTTAGCCATCTGACCGTTGAAGATAACGAAGTCCATCGGGAACTTCTCCGGGCGGCCATGGGTGTTAAAGAAGTGAACCGTGAAGATGAAGCCGGTTGCCAGCAGTGCTTCGTCCGAGTGAACAATGGTTGCCAGGTTAAAGGCCCAGCCGGGCAGGAACTGGCCGAAGAACTCGGGGAACCAGAGCATCAGGCCGGAACCGCCGATGGCAAACATACCCCAGAAGACTGCGATGAAGTCGAATTTTTCCCAGTATGTCCAACGCTCAAAGGTCGGCTTGGGGCCCTTGAACAGGAACCATTTAACCATGCCGATCACATCGCTTATGTCGCGGAAGTTCGGCATCAGAGAGTCAGGTCCAAACATCCGCTGCAGCACATTTCCTTTTACATCCTTGCGGAGCAGCAGGAAGTCGATACTCATCCAGAGTGCGCCCAAGAAGTAGTAGAAGGTCAGAACTGCGCAACCACGGTGAATCAGACCAGCATACTCAACACCGCCAAAGAAGGACATCATGGTCTGAGCCCATGCCTGGTCACTGAACTTAAGTGGCAGACCGGTCAGCGAGAGACCGAGGAAGCTGACGATAACCGTGAAGTGCAGGAAGATGTGACGCTTCTTGAAGCGGTAGTACAGTTTGTGCGGCTCATCAATATGGTGTACATGGCCTTCGATCAGGGCTTTCTGCTTCTCGCGGTTTTCAACAAAACCACGGAACATCCAGAGCAGGGTGTGAACCCAGAACACCGCAAAGGTACCTACCAGCAGGCCAACCATAGCCTTGAAGGTCCAGTACATCAGGGGATAGTTTTCACGGTCGTGGTGGCTGCCGTGGGAATAAAACTTGGCAAACAGTGCTGTCGCCTTGGTATGGCACTGTGCGCATGATTTTGCTGCATTATTGGGGTGTACTGAAGATGCAGGATTGTCTTTTTTCAGGACGTTATGGGCGGTGTGACAATCTGAACAGCCGGCTGCCTTCTGCAGCATACCCAAACGATAGCCTTTGCCGTGGTAGCTATCCAGGTAGGTTTCAACAGCATGGCCATTGACGTGGTTGCGGTGCATCATTTTCTCATCACTATGGCACTTAATGCAGGCGTCAACGTGAAACATGCGGCCTTCTACGGTGCTGGCAGGCTGAATCTTTTTGATGCCGTGCAGGCCGTGACAATCGGCACAACCCGGTGCGTCAGGATTGCCTTTCATCAGAGAAACGCCGTGAACCGAGTTAAGGTGAGCTTTCTGCTTGTCATGGCACTTGAGACAGGCCAGGGTAGCTGCCTTTTTATCACCCTTTTTAGAGCTGAACCCGTGAATGTCAGAGTGACAGGATACGCAGGTCAGGCCGTTCTTGGCATGGACGCTCTTTTCAAACTCTTTCGCTTCATTACCGTGGCAACGTGAGCAGTTGACCTTGTCCAGTTTGGTGTTGCCGGTCATGTGCTTTTTCAGGTCGGCACTTTGCAGGTGACAGCTGGTACAGCCGTTTTTACCATGGGGGGAGGCTGCAAAACTGTCGAGACTGATCTTGCCGCCGTGGCAACCAAGACAGTTCTCCGGGTCATAGGCCATTTTGTCCACTGCAGCGTGGAGCATGCCTGGCAGCATGAACAGCATTGAAAAAACGAGTACAACGAGTGTTACAGGTGTTCGGCGCATGGTGCTCTCTCCTGAAAATAAAATGTGTTACTCGAAAGCTAGAAAATGCAGACAAATATCTGGTCCGCGCTGTTTCTGACGGTCGTTGTAACGGAACTCCATTTCTCGCAAATACTGAAAAAAATGATGTCTGAATCCACCTTGATAATGAATCAGCCCTTGTTTGATGAATCTCCAGAATGGAGTAGTAAGGGTGATACTGTCGCTATCTCTGGATTGGCAATGCATTCTGTCCAGATTGAGTTTCTGCAGGCTTTCATCATCTTGTGCAAAGAGCCAGCCCAGGATAGCGGTTTCCTGAAATTTTGGTTGCGATGCAACCGGCGCTGCAAACAACAAGTTGATTGCGTCTCCTGATTTCACAATTGCTGCAATCGGCATGGCCGTTTGGCCACAGCTTTGTTGTTGAGAAAATCTCTGAAACCAGGATGCTGGCAGGGTATCGCTTTCAAACTGCTGCAGTAGAGCCTGACGTGATAATTTAGCTAGATGTTCACGTAACAATCCAAAGTATTTCTGGACGGTTTTAATATTCAGATCCAGGGCATTGGCAGTGTCAGCGGTACCATCCATATTCCAGAATGCTGTTGCAAGACCTTCCCGTACGACCGGTGCCAAACGGTTTTGTCGATTGGCTGTTGCGCTGAAAATTTTTCTGCAGAGTGAGCACTTAAACCTGCCATCTGCCAACTGATACAGGCGACTGGTTGAGCAGGTAGGACACTGCAGAGTACTACGAATTTCGGCACGTTGCAATATTTGGTTCATCTGCATGGGGTAGTTGGCGTCAGAGCACAAAAATGGGCAGGAATTATTCCTGCCCATCTGCTTGGACGGTTAGCCAATCAACTTATGAGCAATATGGCTCAGACCTGGCCAGGCAACAGCTGTAGCGGCACCGGTGAAAAAAACACCTGCTACTGCCAGTACTCTACCAATGTACTTGCGATCATCTAAATCGGAAAAATTCTGTTTTGCCTTCATGGCTTCCCCCTTTAATGGTGTGGTATGTAATGACTTAGCTGAAAAGGTCGATTATTGCGCTGACAGCACCGGCTGCAGACCAGGTAATGAAACCGGCCAGAAATACGCCAATACCTGCAAATAAAGCCAAGCTACCCTTTGCGGTGGTTTCGGCTACCAGGGTTGAAAAGTTGCTTTTTGCTTTCATGGTCGTCTCCTTTCACACGATATCAATTTGATGAAAACATTAGTACATAGTTAAATTAGGCAGAGATTTTTAAGTATTTTGCGGGCTTTGTCACTGCTCTCGCCAAATACTCTGATACCAGCTTTGAGCATGGTTTCCATAAGTGAGCGATCTGGTGCAGAACTGCAGACTACTTGTTTAATGCCATTCTGGTGCAGCCATGCCGGCAACAGGGGCGTTTTTGTTGCGTCCCAGATTCCCATGCTGACCTGATTGTGTTTGTTTTGATTGTGCTCGTCATGCTCAAGAATAAAGAAAACCCGTTCAAACCCGCTGTTGGGGTGACTAAGTGTTCCGTAATAGGGGATGGCGATTTTTCCGGTGGTCATGGTGTGCCTCGTTTCATTCAGTGCAACAACTATTGTTGCATCTACTTCTATTCCAAGTATTGTGCCAAAACCAGATTGAAACAGTAATGTAAGCTGTAACATACTAATTATAAACGCTATATCTTTATTGTCCTGAGTGTTTGATTTTTTTATTGAGTTGTATGTCTGGTGTTGCGTATGCAACATTAGTGGTGTAGCAAAATACGTAACTAGTTTAAAATAAAGGAATGTTTTTTATGTTGCGTTGATAATGAGTGTTGCATTTAGTTGTGCAACAACTGGACTGGTGGTTTTAGAGTAAGAAATGTTTGAGATGAAGAGTTAAATTTACTAATTATAAATAGTTATGCTTTTGTGTGGGAGTTGGTGGAGTGTTGGTTAAAACGCGTGGTCTGTTGCTGGCATGTTGCAATAATTCATTGCTTTTGCGTTTGTCACCGATAAAGGCACCATTTGCATTCAGTACAGATAGTTGCTTGTTTTGATGTAATGACCTGTTTAGTGCTTTTGTTGGTTGTAGGTTGATGAGTATTCTTTCATGTAAATCTATCCTTAGTGCTTGCTAAAAAGCAATACTAAGTTATATAATAACACTGTTATTATTTGTTATTGATGTCATAAGCGAGGAGATACATATCAGGGGAAGATTGTGCAGCTACCGCCAGAGGAGGTACCTATGGACAGGGATGATTGTGCAGGTAAAAAACAGGAAGACTTCTCGGTTGCCAGGATGCTTGAAGAACGGGGAGTCTCGCGGCGTGATTTCCTGAAATTCTGTTCTACTGTCACTGCTGCCATGGCCTTACCAGCCACCATGGCGCCCAAGGTGGCTCAGGCACTGGATAAGGTGCAACGCCCTCCGCTGGTCTGGTTGGAATTTCAGGACTGTGCCGGTGATACCGAGGCGTTGTTACGCTCTGCCAACCCCACCGTGGGGGAGTTGGTGCTGGATATCCTCTCGGTTGATTACCATGAAACCATCATGGCTGCAGCCGGTCATCAGGCTGAGGCCAACCTCGAAAAGACGGTCAAGGAGTTTCAGGGCAAATACCTCTGTGTGGTTGAGGGCTCCATCCCGATGAAAGAAGGAGGTGCCTATGGCTGTGTTGGCGGCAAGTCCCACCTGGCCCGGGCCAGGCAGGTCTGCGGTTCCGCTGCCGCCACCATTGCGGTGGGCACCTGTGCCAGTTACGGCGGCATTGCTGCAGCTGCTCCCAATCCTACCGGTGCGGTAGGTGTCAAAGAGGCGGTGCCCGGTGCAACCGTGATCAATCTGCCCGGCTGTCCGTGTAATGCCGATAACCTGACCGCTGTTGTCGTGCATTTTCTCACCTTTGGTAAACTTCCCAGCCTTGACAGCCATGGTCGTCCCCTGTTTGCCTATGGCAAGCGGATCCATGACAACTGCGAGCGTCGTCCCCACTTTGATGCCGGCCAATACGTGGAACACTGGGGGGATGATGCCCACCGTAAGGGGCATTGCCTCTACAAGATGGGTTGTAAGGGGCCGGCCACCTTCCACAACTGTCCTACCCAACGTTTTAACGAGAAAGTCAGCTGGCCCGTAGCCTCAGGTCATGGCTGTGTCGGCTGTTCTGAACCCCAGTTCTGGGATACTTCGCCACTCTACCGCCGTCTGCCCAATGTGCCGGGCTTTGGCATTGAGCAGAATGCCGACAAGATCGGGCTTGCCTTCGCTGCCGGTGTAGGGGGTGCCTTTGCCATCCATGGCGCTATGAATGCCCTGCGCAAGGATAAGAATGGTACTGACGAGAACAAGAAAGACGGGGAGGAGTAGCCCATGGCCAAGATAGTCGTTGACCCGATTACCAGAATAGAAGGCCACCTGCGGATTGAGGCCGAGATTGAAGACGGCAAGATCAAAGATGCCTGGAGCTCCAGTACCATGTTTCGCGGCATTGAAAAGATCCTGAAAGGTCGTGATCCCCGCGATGCCTGGTACTGGACCCAGCGTTTCTGCGGGGTCTGTACCACGGTGCACTCCATCGCTTCGATTCGGGCGGTTGAGGATGCGCTTAAGATCAAGATTCCTCCCAATGCCCAACTGATCCGCAACATCATCATCGGCATCCAGGCGGTACAGGATCACGTGATTCATTTCTACCATCTGCATGCCTTGGACTGGGTTGATATCACCTCGGCGCTTAAGGCAGATCCGGTCAAGACCGCCAGCCTGGCTGCCTCCATTTCTGACTGGCCCAACAACTCGGCCACCCACTTCAAGGCGGTACAGGAAAAGCTGAAGGCCTTTGTAGGTACCGGTCGTCTGGGCCCCTTTGCCAATGCCTATTGGGGGCATCCAGCCTATAAACTGCCGTCAGAGGCTAATTTGATGGCAACGGCCCACTATCTTGAGGCCTTGGAATGGCAGAAAGAGGTCATCAAGATTCACGCCATTCTTGGCAGCAAAAACCCCCATCCCCAGACCTTCCTGGTGGGGGGGATGTCAATCCCGGTGGATCCTGATTCACAAAATGCCTTGAATGCTGACAAGCTGATCACCATCAAACGTCTATTGGCCAAGGCCCAGGAGTTTGTTGAAAAGGTCTACATCCCGGATCTGTTGGCCATTGCCTCGTTCTACAAGGATTGGGCTGCCATCGGCGGCGGGGTGGGCAATTTCCTTTCCTATGGTGAGTTCCCGGATCCAATCAGCGGTAATCTCTGGTTCCCGCCAGGGGCGATCATGAACAAGGATATCTCCAGGGTGCTGCCGCTGGATCAACAGAAGGTGACCGAGTACGTTGATCACTCCTGGTATGAGTATCAGGATGGACAGGGCAAGGGACTGCATCCCTGGAAAGGTGAGTCAGAGGCCAAGTACACCGGGCCCAAGCCGCCCTATGAATTCCTGGATACGGACAAGAAGTACTCCTGGGTCAAGGCTCCCCGTTATGATGAAGCAGCTATGGAGGTTGGCCCTCTGGCCCGGATTCTGGTGGCCTATGTGGCTGGTCACAAGGAAAGTAAGGCCGCTGTTGATCTGGTGCTGGGCAAGCTGGGGGTTGGTCCGGCAGCCCTGTTCTCCACCCTGGGCCGCACTGCAGCACGGGGGATTGATGCCCTGCTGATCGCCCGCCAGACACCGCTCTGGCTGGATGCCCTGATAGCCAATATCGGCAAGGGTGATTATCGTATCCATGCCAATGAGATGTGGGATCCCAAAACCTGGCCTGCCGAGGCATCCGGTTATGGCTGGCATGAGGCCCCACGCGGTGCTTTGGGCCACTGGATCAAGATCAAGGATCAGAAGATCTATAACTATCAGGCTGTGGTGCCGTCCACCTGGAATGCCTCCCCCCGTGATGCCAAGGGACAGCGCGGTCCCTATGAATCTGCCCTGGTGGGTACACCGGTTGCGAAACCTGATCAGCCCCTGGAGATTCTGCGCACTATCCACTCCTTTGACCCCTGCCTGGCTTGTGCCGTGCATGTTACTGATGCCACCGGCAATGAACTGGTGCGGGTCAAGGTCTCCTAGGA
>CAZNWF010000105.1:8206-9560 GCA_964576485.1 uncultured Geobacter sp.
GAAAGGGGGCTGCCATGGGTGAGAAGAAGTTTAAACAGTATATCTGGGAACTGCCGGTGCGCTGGTGCCACTGGGTCAATGTGCTGTCCATTGTGGTACTGGCAGCCACTGGCATTCTGATCGGCAATCCGGTCTTTATCGGCAGCTCACCTGATGCTTATCTGATGGGCTGGATCCGCTTTATCCATTTTGTGTTTGCCTACGCCTTTGCGGTCAGTGTCATCACCCGCATGATCTGGACCTTTCGGGGCAACTGCTATGCAGGCTGGCGGGAGTACTTTCCGTTTATGGGGGCAGCCGGGCGGGCAGAGATGAAAGAGGTGTTTGATTACTATACCTTCCGGCGCAAGCATCCTCCTGAAACCACCGGTCATAACCCGATGGCTGCCACCGCCTATTTCGGGGTCTTTTGTCTCTACTGGTTCATGATTCTGACCGGCTTTGCCATGTATGCAGAGCATGCGCCCGGTGGAACCATGCACAGCCTGTTAAAACCGGTATATCTGTTGATGACTACCCAGACAATGCATCTGTATCATCATCTGGCCATGTACCTGATCTTTGGTTTTGTGATCAATCATGTTTACAGCGCCTGGTTGATGGATATCAAGGAAAAGGGGGGAGAAATATCCAGCATGTTCAGTGGTTACAAGTTTACCACCAGCCCTTATGCGGTTTGCAAGAGCAGATACTGGGATTTCTTTCCCTGGAAGAAAAAGAAATAGAACGGTTGGAACGGGGTGGGCAACCACCCCGTTTTCTTTGAAAGGAAGCCCATGACAACAACATTGGTACTGGGGTTGGGTAATACCATCATGTCTGATGATGGGATCGGCCCCAAGGTGATTGAACAACTACAGCAGGATAAGCAGTTGCCTGATGACGTTAGTCTTTTGGATGGCGGTACCTTGGGCCTTGATCTTCTGACCTACCTTGAAGGAATCCAACGCCTGATTATTGTGGATGCGGTTGAGACCGGGCAGCTTGCTGGAACCTGTGTGCGTCTGGCTGGCGATGAAGTGCCGATGGCCCTGGAGACCAAGCTATCACCTCACCAGATGGGGATGAAGGATCTGTTGGCGGTGGCCCGTTTGATGGGGCAGTTGCCGGATGAGATCGTGCTGATCGGTGTGCAGCCTGCCTGCCTTGAGATGGATACCGAGCTGACAGCGCCGGTGGCTAGCGCTCTGCCAACCTTAGTTGCCATGGTTCAGACGGAATTAACTGCCGGGTGAGACTTTTCCTGTCAGAACCATACTGGTTTCCGCTTGTTACCCTTCTGTCTGCTCTGGTATAACCTTATGACTATCATAGAACCATAAGGACCAGCTGCCATGCCTGAACTGTTGTTGCC
>CAZNWF010000106.1:0-9275 GCA_964576485.1 uncultured Geobacter sp.
ATAACGGCCCGTCTCCTTGTATAGACCGGCAAGATTGTTGAGGCTGGTGGCGGTAGAGGGGTGATCCGTGCCGAGCGCCTTCTCCTTTATGGTCAGTGCCCGCCTATAGAGCGACTCCGCCTCGCCATAACGGCCAATCTCTTTATACAGCAAAGCAAGACTGTTGAGGCTGCTAGCGGTATCTGGATGGTCGGGACCGAACTCCTTCTCGGTGATGACCAAGGCTCGTTTATACAGCGTCTCCACCTCGCCATAACGACCGACAACCCTATACAGATCACCAAGATTGCTGAGGCTGATTGAGGTAGAGGGATGATCCGGGCCGAGCGCCTTCTCCTTTATGGTCAGTGCCCGCTTATAGAGCAACTCCGCCTCGACATAACGGCCCGTCTCTTTATACAGCAAGGCAAGATTGTTGAGGCTGATGGCAGTTTCGGGATGGTCGGGTCCAAACGCCTTCTCTGTGATGACCAAGGCTCGTTTATACAGCGGCACTGCTTCTTTATAGCGGCCTATTTCATAATAGTGATCTGCCTTTGAAATAAGTTTATCCAGTTTCTTTTCGGTGGTCTCCGAAAAAGTCCATATCAGCAGGAGGCAGATCGCCAATACAATAAATATTCGCATCAAACCCTCGGATTAATAGGCATCGTACAGGTCATCTAAATAATTCCTTATTTCAGATACAGCGTTCCCTTTCTTTGCCAGCAACGCCTGCAGATCTGCCAAGATGGAGAGTACTGTTGATGTTGCCTTCTGTTTTGACAACTCACTCCTGAAGTATTCAGTCAAGGCCGGAGTCACTGCCTGAAGAAGTTGTTTATCATCGGCAACCCGCATTGACTGCAACCAGGTACCGAATTGAAGATTGACAAGTTGATCTGACTTTGATGCTGCTTTTTCAAGTTTCTGGGTGAATGCCTTTAGTGTATGCCTTTCACTCAGATGCTCAGGTATTTTTATAACCTGCTTGTCAGCAACCAGTGACAGCAAATACTCCAACTGCACGGCCGCTTCAGTCCTTGCTGATCCATTCTTTGTCTTTTCAGCAGCAACAAGATTGACGAAGGCCACACCAGCCTTGAATACTGCTCTCCCCATATCAGATGAATCCTGCCCCCCTCGTGTAAATTCCAGCGATTCAACAGAAGTTATTCCCTTGCTCATCATAACAACATCAGCACAGGCCATCAGGGTTACTGGCTTGGAGGTTCGCTTCGGTGCTTCAGGAGAGACTGCACCTGGCTTTTGTGTAACAGGCGGAACAACCGGTTCTGGTGCTGTCGGTTTTGGAGATTGAGCAATCTGTGATTGTTGTTCCTTATTGTTCTGCAGAATAGCAATACTGATGACCGCTACGATCATTGCAGCTAATGCCGCAATTCGTGCCGGAGTGAACAGCCTTGCAAACGCCTCAAACATACCGGCATGTGGTTTTGGCTGCTCTGCTGATACGAGAACTGCCGCCCTGTCTGCAATTACCCTGGCAATGTCACGTTCAAATTGCCGAAAATCTTCTGTGATCAAGTTTTCTACCGGCGTGCTTATTTGATCACTCTGCAGTAAAACCTTTCTGGCTACAACTTCGCCCGCAAATCCCATGCATGACTTAAGGTGCTTCCTGTGGATCAGATATGTATTCCAGCTTTCAGCAATCCCTGACTCCTCTGGAAGTTGAATATCCCCATCTGCCACAAGCTCTTTGGAATAAAAGAGTTGTGCCACCTTGAAAGCGTTGCCATCGTATTCAGGTGCCAGCAGCAAAACCAGCGGTACAGTGTAATAACAACTGCCGGAACCCCATCCGCCAAGCATCTCCTGTTTCAACGACCAGATCTGTCCCGACTTCGGTGATTGTTCCTTCACTTCTATCGTAAAATCCTGCCGCATGACATTTTGCAGCTTCTGCCATGCTACCCTCTCTTCTTTGCTCATTTTCAGGCGTTCAGAGCAGAACTGGCAGAACTCAAGATGGGATTCCAACTCATCAGAAGGTTGCTCCGAGAAGAGGATCTCATCCGGCGGGCAGAGGCGTTGCTCGTATATTGCGCGCCAGGCCAGACGCTTATCCAGTTGCTTGTCATCCATTGCTCAGTGATTCTCCTTCCTCTTCATCACGGCACTCCGGATGATATTTCAAAATAATATTTATAACCGCTCGAAGAAATAGGAGTTTATCTTCCCGATCAAACTCCTTCATCATCGCCATTTGCCGAATAGCCTCTTCTGACTCCTTAACATTGCTTTGAACAGCCTGGGCTGAGCCAAGTCCAACCATCGGGTATATTTTTTCCAGAGTATATCCAAGATGGTGGTACAGGAAATAGCACTTCCTTCTCTTGGGCTTCCACTTATCCACCATTTTTTCTGCCAGGGGTTCAAGCTTGCTTACCATTAAATCCTGCGTGATCACTTCTCTCTGATTAGCCAGTTGCCTCGCCTGGGTATCAAACAGATCGTGCGACTGCCATTCTATTTTAGTTTCAGAGTAAGCAGGCAGTTCGTCGCCATCCTCATTCTGCATTGTCGTTTCTTGAATCTCCGGTTTTACAAGCCCATACATCTCGTCTACGTATTCCACAAGCTCACTGATTGGAAGCAGGTATTCAGTATCGTCCAATTCATCATATTGCTCTATGACTTCAAGTGAGTGCTTCCAGAAGACGTCTGAAATGCCAAGAAGCACAACAGCCCGCTCTATCTCGGAAATACTGAAACCAGGGTGCGGCCATCCGCTGAATTTATTAAGTGAGAGTTTGCCTTCGAGGAGTCGCTTAAGGAGCAGTCTGGGGGTAATGGCGTAATACGAGCCTTGACCTTCTTTGTGGTCGTATTGGTATTTCGTTCCGGGTTTCTGGGCAGCAGTGCCTATCACAGTACTCATACGCCGGTAGCAGTAATGGAATGGACTGTTGCTGGCTTTGCGGGCCTCATCTCTGCAGTAGTTAATGACCCTATCAATAAGAATAGCACGAATACTGTTCAGGTTTCTGACCGCATAGTATTCAGAAAGCTGCACCCGGCAGTCCTTAAGGCGGTTCGGATTGTTCAAAAACTCCCAGATAAATGTAATGACGGCAAAGGTCAGGTTGTCTGCGTTGGTAGGTACATCTCTCTGTTCGGTGCTGCTGTTGTTTTCCCCTTCGGTGCTACTGTATTCATCATACAGCAGAACATCCCGTAACTCTCGCTTAATCTTGCCATTACTGTCACGCGCCCAACGGATAACCGCTTTTGCAACTTCCTTTAATACAGGATAGCAGTTTTTTTCAGGGTCGTCTTTTTCATTTATATCAGGCCGTAACCACTTCTGAAATTCAGTCATCTCCTGAACTGGCTGTATGGCAGCATCGTTTCCCATATTGACCTTTTTACCTGGAATTATTCGTTAATTCTATATGGCTACAAAAAGCAATACCACACGCAGATTTTTTTTGAAAATCAATCATCCACTGCCGTGTCTCTTTTTATGAAGAAAACAACAAAGGAGAGACGGCCATGGGACGACACACTCAGGAACTTCAAATCAACATCACAACCCACGCAAGCCACAGAATGTCCAAACGCTCCATCAAAGAATGGCAGGTTGAACAGGTTCTTACCTACGGACGCTCAGCCCACAACCGTAAAGCCCTCATCTATGCGGTCGGACGCAAGGAAGTAAAAGAGAATGGCCGTTTTTTGGAAGGTTGTGAAGGCATCCAGGTGATCTGCTCCCCAACTGACGGCACCATCATCACCACCTACCGCAACCACGATCTGCGCGGACTGCGCCACTAATACCGGACAGCCGTTCATCAACATCAAGGAGAATATCACCATGCATGATGCCAACAGAAGAATTGATACCGCTTCCAAGCAACAGTCAGACGTTACTTGCCCTCCATTTCAATCAACCATTGTTCCCAAGTCCTTCATGCTCGGTGGCCTGAAAATCAATGTCCAGCTTGATGACACCCTCGTCAATACAAAGAAGGTCATTGGAGAGGCCCGTTACGCAGAGCAGGCTGTGATCCTTGATTCCTCTGCCGCACCGCGACAGACCGTTGAACAGGCATTTATCCATGAGCTGACCCACTGGATCTTCTACGTAATGAATGAGGATGAACTGCGGAACAACGAGAAGATTGTGGATCTGTTCGCCCACTTTATGTACCAGGCGCTGGTAACGGCAGAACCGTTCCCTTCCGCTGCCGAACAACAACCTGCCGAGCAGGGGGAGTGACCCATGGGATTCTTTGATGAGGTGCTGAACGCTATCGGCAAGGTAGTCAACGTGGTCATGTATGCTGCCGGTACCATCACCGGCATAGCCCTGGCCGGTACGGTAGAGTTTGTTCAGGTGGCCTGTGAGAAGTTTGGCGAGTACCGCTCAAAGAATCGCACCACCAACCTTGCCTTAGCCAATAAGCCGGTTCACCGCAAGACCAGAGAACTGAATGATGCGATTTCCGAGCTTGAACGGAAAAAGGCACGTGACCGCTCTCTGAATAGGAATGACCATCAGCGCCTGATCGGGCTGTATGAACAGCGTGACAAATTAAAGCAGGAGGTCTGGCACAACAACGAGCTGGTCATGACCGAGCGGATGGTTGATGGCAAAGGGGTCTATGACAACCTGCACATCACCGATGTGAACACCCATGTGCTCCAGTTTCATGTGGGGCAGACCGTCTTTGGCAAACGCTGCAGGCAGTGCGGGCGACCGATGATCCTGCAATGGAAGCAGGGGATGGCAACCGTAACCATGTCAAACTTCTTCTGGGGCTGTATCGGCTTCTATGAGGGAGTCCGGCACAATGAACCGTTCCATCAGACAGATATGAACCTCTTCACCCGTATTGACCGTCCTGAATTTGAGGTGTCCACCAGCCAGCTGAACAGCATCCTGCAACTGCCTGCCCCACGGCAGCATGTTGCCAAACGGCTGTCTGAGGCACGCAAGCAGGAAACAGAGGTCTATCTCTGTCCCATCCATAATGAACCGATGGTGCTGCGGGAGAAGAAGGGTGCTCACGGTCTGCTGGATCAGTTCTTCTTTGGCTGCCCGCGCTGGTCACCAAAGGATGGCGGCTGCAGCCAGATCGTTAAACTGAAATCACCGGGGCAGTTGGCAAGCGCCCTTGAAGCCTACTATGGCCGGGGCATCATGTAGCATGAAAAGCCCGGCCAGAGCTGTGCAAGCTGGCATCCATATCCTGTTGGTGACCGTCTGGTGTGCCGTATCACTGGCAGCAGAAACAGCTTGTCCACAGCACTTCGCAGGCGGAACAGCACCTGATTTCATCAATCAGAATCTGGCAATCAAGGCAAGAGAGGTCTGTTATAGCAGCTATGCGGTCATGCACTCAGGCGTTACCAGAACACCCATCTATGCCGCAGAGTACCTGACCAAAGAACGTCTGCTGCAGGCAAAAGGGATAAAGCGCCAGAACCGCTTCCACCCCGACGACCATATACCCAGAGACGAACGGGCTGAACTGAAGCATTACGCAGGCAGTGGTTATGATCGCGGTCATCTTGCTCCATCAGCAGATATGCCTGATGAGCAATCACAGTATGAGAGTTTTTCTTTAGCTAACATGGTTCCTCAGGCACCGGCCAATAACCGTGGCGCATGGGCAAAGCTGGAGGCATTGGTAAGGAAGATGGCAGAGGACCGGGGACGACTGTACGTAATTACTGGACCGGTATTTGATTATGGCACTACCCGTCGGATTGGTGGAGCGGTAAGCATTCCTGACAAACTGTTCAAGGTGATGTTCTTTCCTGACAGGCATGAAACCAGAGCTTTTCTTGTTGAGAATACTGATACTGCCGAACCGCAGGAGGTTGATATTTCAATTGTGGAAGAGATTTCCGGGATACGGCTGTTTTGATGGGGCGTTCAAAAAAACAGGCATTCCCCATCAAAAACCATGAACCTTGGACGCTCTTTGGGGAGGGTCAAAGCGTATAACAAGGATAAACTGGCCAGAATGAAGCAGTTGTTTTTGATAACAGGGATTGATGGACCGGGGTGAAGAGGGGAATCAATGCTTCGAACATAATTTAGACGTCTGTTGAGGCTTCCATTTCGGAATACGACTTCCAACTGTGGGCCATGCAGTGACATGCACGGGTCAGGCCTGGATACGATTTCCATCAGCCGGATGGTTGCCGGAAAATTCTGCATCACGGCCCAGGGGGCACTGCCGTTCAGAAAGGATGCGGTCAAGTGCCTTCTTCATGCAACAACGACTTCTGTGCAGTTTGATGCCGACAAATTCACTGAATTGATGCAGAGCCAGAGAATACACGGCTCAGAAAATACTTGTTAAAATTTGGTCATAATCAGCTTCTTCCGGTTTAGTCCTTGCATGTAGTTTTGCTCTTTAAAATACTTATAAATTCAGCATGATACTGCATTTTTTTGCTTGACTTTTTGCAAAAAGTTCGTGGGCCGCAATTGTAACTATCTGACATTACAGGAGTTACTCTATGCGACCATTCAAAAGACTGAAACAACGACGTAAATCACGTGCTTTCAAATTGATTCTTACCCCGATCTTTGAGAGATTCAAGTCAGATAACGAACTTGAATCCAGGGGGTATCGCCCGTTGCAAATGTCTTTTGATGATCAGCTCAAGGCTCTGATTTTCTATCACTTACAAGAGTATTCCTCTGGCAGTGAGCTTCTCCAGGCGATGGAACAGAATGACTTTGCCAAAGCGTGTGTTGCCCCTGTCAAGGGAATCAAGAAGAGTTCCTTTTTTGAGGCCATCAATACCCGTGGTCTTGAACAGCTTTCCGAGGTGTTCAATCATCTTGTAAAGCAAGCAGGAGCAGTACTCCCTGATGAGTATGCTCACCTTGGCAATCTGGTATCCATTGACGGTTCTCTGATAGATGCTGTCCTGTCCATGGAATGGGCAGATTACCGAAATGGCTCAAAGAAGGCCAAGGCCCATGTCGGTTTTGACATCAACCGGGGCATACCCCGGAAGATTTACCTTTCTGACGGCAAAGAAGGTGAACGCCCCTTTGTTGACAAGATCATCGATAAAGGTGAAACCGGTGTTATGGACCGCGGGTATCAGTCCCATGATCACTTTGATCAGTGGCAGACCGCCGAAAAGCACTTTGTCTGCCGAATCAGGGAGAATACCCATAAAACGACTATCAGAGAGAATGCCGTCAAGTCTGACAGCATTGTATTCTATGACCAGATAGTGCTTCTTGGCACCAAAGGTGTAAACCAGACTGAGAAAGAACTACGCCTTGTTGGCTACCGTGTTGACGGTAAGGACTATTGGGTAGCAACCAACCGATATGATCTGACGGCTGAAGAAGTGGCCGAGGTTTACAAGCTGCGCTGGAACATAGAGACCTTCTTTGGCTGGTGGAAACGGCACTTGAAGGTGTATCACCTGATTGCCCGCAGCGAATATGGTCTCATGGTTCAAATACTTGGTGGTCTCATCACCTATATGTTGCTGGCAATCTATTGTCGGGAACAGCACAATGAGCCGGTCAGTATTTCAAGAGTACGAGAACTACGTAATCAGATTGCCAACGAGGCTGCAGAAGATCAGAGTCAAAGAGCAAGAAAACAAGTCAAAATAAACAAGATCAGGCAGTTAAAACGAAAGAAACGTCGTGCAAAAACCTAACCGGAAGAAGCTGGGTCATAATAAGAAATCACAAGAGGAAATTATTACTTTTTGGGGAGCAACAGTTCAAAAGATGCTCAACGAAAGCACCGAAAACAAATAAACGGAATAATTTCAACATCTTATTGACACAACCAATTGTGTGTGATACTGTACACTCATGCAATATCGCACACACTGAACGCATCGCAACACATGTAACACCACTGCTCGCCTGACGCACCACCTCAACCGTAGCACCCAACCATTGCTATTTAGCAGCGTACACCACTGAATCATCCATAATTTGAGCCCCTGAGTGCTGATTACCGGCATTTCAGGGGCTCTTTGCGTTCTGCGCGTGCATATCATTCTCACAAGGAGGTTGCCATGCAACTGCCCCAGTATCTCATCTGTCTTGCCACCCGCCACGAAAAGGCCAAAGAAACCCATGAACAAGAACTGAGAAACGTTACCCACACCAACAAAAAAATAACCAACTCCCTGCTTGTCGAACAGATGACTTATCCCAATGAACTGGTCTTGCTGCAGGAAACCATCAAAGCACTCGGAAAACGTCCTCGCTGTCTCAAAAAACTCTCCAATGCAGCCTTGGGATGCTTTGCCTACATATTTCGCTCAAAAATGGCCAGCGAGTTGTTCACCGAAGGGCATGAAATAATCGCTAAACTGGCATGTAATCCAGAACTGTCCGTCATTTACCTGGAAAGCCTCATAGAACTGCAGCAACAGGGCTGGTTACGCATCATTCCGCAAAACCACAGCAGCTTTACCGACCAACCGCCCTACAGTCTGATGCAGACTTATCTTGAACTGGGCGAGACCTTCCATAAGGAAATGGGCGTTGCCGCACAAAGCGGACGACTGTTCACCTCCAACGACACCTACCTTGATGCGGTATTCAGCTACCTTGAAAACATCACCCGCAATGAAACCACCCTGTACCGTGTTACCGACCCAGAACAGGACTTAATCACTGCCGAGCCCCATGAATGGTATCGTCAGATTGTCATGAGGGTAGAAGCCTCAAACATCTCCCTGCCAGCCTATGACCTGATACAGGAGTACAAGCTCAGCATCTACCAATACCTCTGCCTGATCGGGCTCCTCGGCAAACGTGACGGCGACATCGGTTATGACTTCCGCGACACCAATAATGTAGTACGGGTCTTTGCCCAAGGCAGAATCTGCCGCAAAAAAATGCGAGAGCACCTGTTCGGCGATAACAGTCAGTTGATCCGCTGTAAGTTGCTGGAGCCCAACAACGGTTCCTTTGGTGAGTCAATACATCTCAGCCATCTTGCCATCATTGGCCTGATCGGCAATGAAGGACTCTTACAGGCCCAGCAGCAACTGCAACAACGCATAAAAAGCATAACCCTCTTTGACTATGAAGAGCCAACCATCAGCAAAGATTCTCTGATGCTTCCTGAAACCGTCATGGAGTCAATCCGCGCTCTGATCTTCAGTGAAACCAAACTTGGTCACAGCATCAGGGAAAAATGGTATAGCGCACTCCCTTCTGCCTGGGGATCACCAACCGGCAGCACCGTCCTGCTATATGGTCCTCCCGGTACCGGAAAGACCCTCACCGCTCAATACCTTGCCAGTGAAATGAAACT
>CAZNWF010000107.1:0-9198 GCA_964576485.1 uncultured Geobacter sp.
CCACGCTGTGGCACTGATGGAGGTTCAAACGGTTTTGATTCCTCCCGTTTTTCCCGAATCCTGGATCTCGCCAACGGAATACGCCAATCCGTTTATTGCCGATGAAGCCTGCAGACATATTAGCATCCGCCCGCACCCTGAAGATTTTTGCGGGCATTATTTCTGCCTACGCCCAACGGCGCAAGGTGGTATCCAACCGCCGGGTGGTAACTCCTTATTGGTAAAATGTAGATGGAAAAAACGGTTCGGAATCTTCAAAGGGAACAGCTGTTTTAACAAAATCTCGGTGGACGCGTTATATGATGTGGTTGTCGCTGCCATGAGGAAACGCAGGCTGATCTGAGCCTCATTAGGTGTATACTGCGTAAAATATGAGGTCATGCATGTCTAATGTGAAAATCATAGTTATCACGCTGGTAAAGGATGAGGCCTGGATGCTTGACAGGTTTCTTGCCACTTGCAGTGTGTTTGCCGACCACATTATCGTGTCGGACGAGAGTACGGGGATCGATAACAGCCTCGAAATTTATAATAAATATCCGAAAGTGATGCTGCACCACAACTCAGGGACGCCCGTACGGGGCGACATCCGAAGAAAGTTCGTCTTCGACGAGGCTCGCAAGATCCCCTGCGACAAGCGGATCATTATCGCGATCGACTCGGACGAGATTCTTTCCGCCAATCTGCTGTACAGCCCGGAATGGCAGACTGTCCTTGCCGCGGAGCCGGGCACCCTCTTTCATCTGCAGTGGGTGAGTTTGTGGAAGAATTGCAATTATTACCGGGTTGAAGCCAAGTATCAATTCGGCGGCTACAACCGGCAAATTTGGATAGACGACGGTGTTTCCGAAATTCCTGCCATCGGATATCAGGAAATGCATATGGCATACAATCCCCTCCATGCCAGAACACACGTATACCTCAACGAGATTGTTTGCTTGCACTATCAGTATTGCAATTGGGAGCGAATGGAGTCAAAGCACCGCTACTATCGTGCCCATGAGAAGGCTGATATCGGAAAACTTTCAGACATAGCAATTTATCGGATATACGGTCATGCACATTCACGAAAGATTGAAGTCAAGCCCTCGCTTTCTTGTTGGTTTGATGGTTGGATCTCTAGGGGGATTGACATGACAAGTACAGCGCGTGATGAGCTCACTCACTTTGATATAAGTGTGTTGAGACTATTTGAATCTCATGGGGCGGACTTCTTTCTTAATCAGGATTTATGGAAGGCTGATTGGGAGTATCTTGCAAATCGCGCTAAGGAGGCGGGGCTGCTGGCAGCCGACTTTTCCTATGTCCGTCCGAAGAAGAACATTCACAGCAAGTTGTTTCACGCCTACATGAAAATGGCCCTTGATGTTAAGATCTTGAAGTCCATTGAAAAAAGGATTTTTCCCCATGGACTTAAGTATTAGCTCAAATACGTAAACATGAACATCAAGACATAGGTGTGCTGCTTACAACAATACCATTGCAAACTGTGGGAAATTGAACTCTTAGGAGCTTGGAGATACTGATGAGACTTTTCGGCTATAGAATTTCTCTTAAACTGAAGATCGGAAAAGCTGTTGAGCCTATTCGGATAAACGAGGATTTTCAGAAGAAAGTTTTCGGGAGTAACAGCCAATGTCTCGAAGATTTGCACCTTAACGCAATTTTTAGAGATCGGGAAATCGGCTTTTACATCGATATTGGAGCAAATGATCCAGTTGTTTTCAGTAACACCAAGTTGTTCTATGAAAGAGGCTGGCGAGGCATCAACATTGAACCGAACATTGAGCTTTACAAGCAATTCTGTATAGCTAGGCCTCTTGATATTAATCTCAACGTCGGAGTTGGTGATTCGACCGGTGAACTGGCTTTTTATGAGATGGATCCTCACACTCTTTCAACATTCAATAAGCAGGAAATCAAGGAGAACGTCAAGAAATTCTCGGCGGTACTGGTAGCGGAGCGAAAAGTTCCCGTTATTACATTAAAAGAAATATTCACAACGCATGTGCAGGGGAAAAACGTTGACTTTATCTCTATAGATACCGAAGGGTTTGAAGATCGCGTCATTGCTGGCAATGATTGGGAGCGCAACAGACCCGCCATTCTTGTCATGGAAATGGATCATGATCACGACAACGAATTATCAAAGATGATGCAATCAAAAAACTATGATATCGTCTTGCACAATGGGTTGAATGCCATCTTTGCCGACAGGAAGAAATTTCTGTAGATATTATAACCCTTGTACATCATGGAGAAACCATGAAAGTAGTCATTCTTGCCGGCGGTTTTGGCACACGTATTAGCGAAGAGTCCCATCTGAAACCAAAACCGATGATTGAAATCGGAGAACGGCCGATACTTTGGCATATCATGAAGACTTATTCCCACTATGGATTTAACGATTTTATCATATGCTTGGGCTACAAGGGGTACTGCATTAAGGAATACTTTGCTCATTATTTCCTTCATGAGTCCGATGTCACCTTTGATTTTACCAACGAGAATCAAAGAATAATACACAACCATTCTGCAGAACCGTGGCGTGTCACTCTGGTGAATACTGGCATTGAAACCATGACCGGTGGTCGGGTTAAGAGAATCAGCAGATATATCGGCGATGAGCCGTTTATGCTCACCTATGGCGATGGTGTTGCAGATATAAGTATTGATAATTTGGTGGAATATCATAAAAAGCACGGTAAGCTTGCTACGGTTAGCTCTATTCAGCCGGCCGGACGTTTTGGAGCCCTCGATCTTGATGCGGATAACCTGATCCATGGATTCAAGGAAAAGCCCAAAGGTGATGGAGCCTGGATTAATGGTGGTTTTTTTGTGATGCAACCGGAAGTGTTCAGGTATATCGACGGGGACACTACTGTTTTGGAGAGGGAACCGCTTGAGAGATTAGCAAGCGATGGACAGTTAGTGGCTTACAAGCATACTGGTTTCTGGCAACCGATGGATTCAATGCGGGATAAAAATCAGCTTGAAGAACTATGGAAAACCGGGTCTGCCCCCTGGAAGGTGTGGTAATGGGGTTCTGGCAAAACAAGAAAGTCTTTGTCACCGGCCATACCGGATTCAAAGGAAGTTGGCTGACTCTTTGGCTGCTCAAGCTTGGTGCCGAGGTGCACGGCTATGCTCTGGAACCGCCAACCGAGCCGAGTCTCTTCAACCTGTTGGGCCTCAACTCTCCCTCCCCACAACTTTCCAGTCAGATTGCCGATATCCGAGATAGCTCCGCTCTTGCAACTGCTATACAGCAAGCCCAGCCGGAAATTGTCATTCATATGGCAGCTCAACCATTGGTACGAGATTCGTACCTTATTCCGGTAGACACTTATGCTATTAACATTATGGGCACAGTTAATATGCTTGAGGCGATTCGCCACTGTCCAAGCGTCAGGGCGGTGGTCAATGTTACTACTGACAAGTGTTACGAAAATAGGGAATGGGTCTGGGGATATCGCGAAGACGAGCCGATGGGGGGATTTGATCCCTACTCCAGCAGTAAAGGATGTTCAGAGCTGGTCACTGCAGCATACCGTTCGTCCTACTTCAATCCGGCGCGTTACGCCGAACATGGCGTGGCCGTCGCTTCGGCCCGGGCCGGCAACGTCATCGGCGGCGGCGACTGGGCCTCCGACCGGCTCATCCCCGACTGCATCCGGGCGATCCTCGCCAATGAGCCCGTCCGGGTCCGTAACCCCCACGCCATCCGTCCCTGGCAGCATGTCCTGGAACCGCTGTCAGGATACTTGATGCTGGCCCAGAGCCTGTACGAGCAGGGTCCGGCCTGTGCAGAGGCTTGGAATTTCGGCCCCGGCGATGACGACGCCAGGCCCGTGGAATGGATTGTCCGCTCCCTGTGCGAACAATGGGGCCACACTCCGGGATATACCATAGACAAGGGACCGCACCCCCATGAGGCCAACTACCTGAAACTCGACTGCTCCAAAGCCCGCACGTCTCTGGGGTGGTGGCCGCACTGGGGGCTGGACGACGCCCTCACCGCCATCATTGAATGGACCGCTGCCTATCGGAACAACAAGGATATTCGTCAGATTTCCCTGGAGCAGATCAGCCGCTTCGAGGCCGGCGCAGCAGCGCCCAACACAACCCACCACTGAAGGAGAGCCCCTTGAGCACCGAAAAAGAGTCCATGCTCAGGCAGCATGTCATAGACGCGGCAGCCGCCTATTACCGGGAGATTCACGCCGCACGCAAGCCCTTTGCCCCCGGAGACCGTATCCCCTATGCCGGGCGGGTCTTCGACGAGGTGGAGATTTCGAACCTGATCCATGCCTCTCTGGACTTCTGGCTAACCACGGGCCGCTTTGCCGAACGCTTCGAGCAGGAGTTTGCCGCTTATCTCGGCATCCAGCACTGCTCGCTGGTCAATTCCGGCTCATCGGCCAATCTGCTGGCCTTCATGGCCCTGACGTCTCCCAAGCTGGGCGAGCGCAGGATTCGGCCCGGGGATGAGGTCATCACCGTGGCGGCCGCCTTTCCCACCACCGTGGCCCCTATCATCCAGTACGGTGCAGTGCCGGTTTTCGTTGATGTGACGTTGCCTGAGTACAACATCGACGTCACGCAACTCGAAGCGGCCCTGTCGGCAAAGACCAAGGCGGTCATGCTTGCCCATACCCTCGGCAACCCCTTTGATCTGGCAGCGGTCAGGGAGTTTTGCGATAGGCACAACCTCTGGCTGGTGGAAGACAACTGCGACGCCCTCGGCTCCCGTTACTGCCTTGACGGTTCCTGGCGCTCCACCGGCACCATTGGTCACATCGGCACCTCCAGTTTCTATCCGCCCCACCACATGACCATGGGCGAGGGAGGCGCGGTCTACACCAACGATCCCCAGTTGAAGTACCTGGTGGAATCCTTTCGGGACTGGGGTCGCGACTGCTGGTGCCCGTCGGGTCGGGACAACACTTGCAACAACCGCTACGGGCGGCAGTTCGGCGAGCTTCCCGTTGGCTATGACCACAAATACGTCTACTCTCACTTCGGCTATAATCTGAAGGTGACTGATATGCAGGCTGCCGTTGGCTGTGCTCAACTACAAAAACTGCCCGGTTTTGTTGAAGCACGCAAACGGAACTGGCAGATGCTGCGAGATGGACTGGCAGATCTGCAGGATCAACTTATTTTGCCGGGGGCGGCTGAAAACAGCGACCCTTCCTGGTTTGGGTTCCTGCTGACTGTACGCAGGGAATCAGGATTTACACGGGATCGATTGGTTGCCCAGCTTGAATTGCACGGCATTCAAACCCGTATGCTCTTTGCCGGTAATCTGATCAAGCACCCTTGCTTTGATGAGATGCGAAAAAGCGGTGAAGGGTATCGAGTGGCGGATGATCTTTCCGTAACTGACCAGATTATGCGTGACACTTTCTGGGTAGGGGTGTATCCGGGGATGACGGAGCCAATGATTGAGCATATGATTAGTGTTATGAGGCAGCAGTTGAGGTGATATGAATATTTTTTTAACGGGTGGTAGCGGCTTTATTGGAAAAAATATTATCGAAACGCTAGGCGGTACATACAATATAATTGCCCCGCCAAGTAAGGAACTCGACCTGACGGATGAACAGGCTGTTCAAACGTTCTTCCGTGTGAATTCAATTGATATTGTCATTCACGGTGCTGTCAAGCCAGGGCACCGTAATGCTAAAGACCCGTCCAGTCAGCTGTATGTAAATACGCGGATGTATTTTAATATCGTTCGGAATGCAGGAAGATTCCAACGCCTGATTTTTCTTGGATCGGGGGCTGTGTACGACGTCAGTCAATCAATAACAAAAGTGGATGAAGATACCTTTGACACCCGTGTGCCGGCAGACGAACATGGCTTTTCGAAATATATTATTGCCAAACATATAAAACACCTGAATGATGCTGTCGCGTTGAATATTTTTGGTATATTTGGAAAATATGAGGATTACGCGATCCGATTCATATCCAATGCCATTTGCAAGGCCCTTTTTGATCTCCCTATTACCATCAGGCAAAACCGGTTATTTGATTATCTCTATATTGATGATCTTATGCCGGTATTAGAGCATTTCATTCATAACAAACCCCTATCCTCCACTTACAATGTAACACCAGAGTCTTCAGTTGAGCTGACAACCGTTGCAGAACTGGTTAGAGCTCGTTCTGGGAAAGATCTGCCCATCGTGGTTGCCACCCCTGGGCTTGGTTTGGAATACAGCGGCAGCAATGCAAGGCTTTGCTCTGATCTCCCTCAAATGACGTTTACGCCGCTTGTCGCAGCAATAGACTCCTTGTACTCGTGGTACGAACAACAAAAAGACAGCATTAACCGTGATGCACTTTTAACTGACAAATAATCACTGATAACACAGTGGCAGTGCCCGGGAAACATTCAGCGAGGTTTGCGTGTATGGAAATGAAGGTTTCAGATTACATTGCGTCATTTATGGTTGAAAACGGCATCACCGACCTGTTCACCGTGACGGGTGGTGGTGCAATGCACCTGAACGATTCATTGGGTAACCATCCTGAGCTGGTTTCAACCTATAACCATCATGAACAGGCATGTGCAATTGCGGCAGAAGCGTATGCCCGGCTAACCGGCAGGATTGCTTTGGTCTGTGTGACCAGTGGTCCTGGTGGCACCAATGCTATTACTGGTGTTATGGGGGGGTGGGTTGATTCAATCCCGATGTTTGTAATTTCGGGGCAAGTTAAGTTTTCAACAACTATTGCTTCTACCAACGTGCCGCTCCGACAGTTAGGAGACCAAGAGTTTAATATCGTCGATTCCGTGCGGTGTATGACCAAGTATGCAGTGATGTTGACGGAGCCTGAGTCCATTGCCTACCACCTTGAGCGAGCTCTCTTTCTTGCCGGACATGGCAGGCCAGGCCCTGTGTGGCTTGACATCCCGTTGAATGTACAGGGGGCTCTCATAGAAACAGATGCGCTCCAGCATCACGACCCATCTGAAGATGCTGTTCAGGTTGTTGCGCCACCTTCCAATGATGTGTATTCCCGGCTTATTGAAAAAATTTGTCATGCCCGAAAACCTGTACTACTCGCCGGTAGCGGTATTCGTCTTTCCGGTAGTCATGATGTCTTTATACAGCTACTTGAAAAACTTAACATCCCTGTTGTCACAGCGTGGAATGCCCATGACAATCTATGGGATGATCACCCCTTGTATTGTGGGCGTCCAGGCACTATCGGCACACGAGGCGGTAATTTTGTTGTCCAAAACTGTGACCTGCTGCTATCGCTTGGTTGCCGGATGAATATTCGCCAGATAAGTTATAATTGGGAAAATTTTGCGAAAGATGCGTATCTCGTCGCCGTAGATATTGATGCGGGTGAATTGAAAAAGCCAACATTAACAGTAGATATGCCGATTCATGCGGATTTGGGTGATTTTTTGCCGGGGCTTCTTGGGGCGGTGCAAGCCGATCATAAGCTTGGAAATATCGAATGGTTGGAGTGGTGTCGGAAGATAAACCAGAAGTATCCTGCGGTACAGCCCCATCACTACACCCCCCACTCTCCTGTCAACCCGTATGTTTTCATGGACAGGCTCTCACAGTATCTTGATGAGGGAGATGTGACCGTGACAGGAAACGGCAGTGCCTGTGTGTGCTCATTCCAGGCCATGGTTATCAAAAAAAATCAGCGGCTCTTCACAAACTCAGGGTGTGCCAGCATGGGCTACGGTCTTCCTGCTGCGCTTGGTGCTGCTGTTGCTCTTGGCGGCAAACGGGTAATCTGCCTTGACGGTGATGGTAGTATTCAGATGAATTTGCAGGAGTTACAGACTATTATTCACAATAAACTCAACTTGAAAATATTCTGGTTAAATAACGACGGGTACCACTCCATTCGTCAAACCCAAACCAATATTTTTAATGCGAGATTTTGCGGCGTAAATGAATCCAGCGGTATAAGTTTTCCCAGTGCGGATAAAATTGCACGAGCATATGGTTTTGAATTTGTTAAAATTGATGCCGTTGAAGACATGGATGAAAAAATAAAGAAAGTTTTGCTATCGGATACCTCTATTTTGTGCGAAGTGATTCTAAATCCTGCTCAGGGGTTTGAGCCCAAGTTGTCTTCACGCATACTTCCGGATGGTACAATGGTTTCGCCATCGCTTGAAGACATGTTTCCATTTTTGAGCGCTGAAGAAATGAAAATGAATGCTTACAAATAAGGGTTACCAATGAAATCTATTCAAATTCTTGATTGTACGCTACGTGATGGCGGTTTTGTCAATGACTGGAATTTTGGGCTGGGAAGCATGAAAAGCATTATCAGCCGGTTGGATAAAGCCGGCGTTGATATGGTTGAAATTGGCTTTATTGACGAGCGGCGTTCATATGATCCAAACAGGGCAATTCAACCGGATACCCAGTCATTTCAAGCGGTATTACAGGGTCTTGATATCCGCAACTCATTGATACTTGGTATGGTTGATTATGGCACTTGCGACATTGACAAGATAGCCCCCAAAGAGCATTCATATATCGACGGGATCAGGGTTATTTTTAAGAAAAAAGATCAAGATGCTGCACTCCGGTATCTGCAACAGATTAAGGCCAAAGGTTACAAAATATATGTTAACCCGGTATCCATTACCGGATACTCAGATGAAGAAATCTGCTCACTGATAGGCAAAATAAACGGTCTTGACCCTGAAGGGGTCTCTATTGTTGATACTTACGGGCTTATGCACCGGAAGGATCTCCTGCACTATTTTTGGCTGTTCGACAAATACCTGAGCAATCACATTACCTTAGGGTACCATGCGCATAATAATTTCCAGCTTGTTTACGCGAATTCGATAGAGCTATGCGAATTGTTGGGTGAACGCAATATTATTATTGACAGTTCTCTCTATGGCATGGGCAAAGGTGCGGGGAATGCAAATACCGAATTGATCGCCATGTACTACAATGAAAACATTAACAGCAAGTATGAAGTAGAACATCTGCTTGAAGCAATTGATGTTGATATTATTAAGGAATATGCTAAGGCCCCGTGGGGTTATTCGCTGTCGTATTATCTTGCTGCATCTAACGACTGCCATCCTGATTATGCGAAGTATTTGCTATCAAAGAAGACACTTGCGGTTAAGTCAGTCAATGAACTGCTTACTTCCCTGCCAGTTACCCATAAGTTGGCATTCAACAG
>CAZNWF010000108.1:0-9172 GCA_964576485.1 uncultured Geobacter sp.
CCTGCTGATGGCAGCCGATGCAGGATGACGAGTCATAGCGTGCAGCCAGCTCGGCGATACTGTTGGCCTTGGGCTGCGAGGCAAGAGTTGCGTCGCGTCCAACTCCTGCCGGAGCGGCCAGAGCCGCTACGGCAAAGGTACTAAGTGCCAGGCAGGCCAGAACTGTAGTACGAAATAGGTGCATAGTGGTTACTCCCCGTTAATCATTAAAGCTGACTTATCTGGTTTAACAGCCTTGCAGGGCTGCCGCTGCCTTGTCCACCTTGACCGCGTCGCCGGTCTTCAGATCGGCAGCATTTGGTGCCTGAATGGTAAGTTTTGAACCGTCCACAGCAGTAATCTTGCCGGCTTTCCCGTTCAACTTTACCTTGGCGCCTGCTTTGAATTTTGCATCAGCGCCCATTTCAACCACAGCCTGGCCATCGGCAACGGAAACCACCTTACCCTCGGCAGCAAAGGCAGCTGTGGCGGCAAAAAAAGACAGAGTCAGTACGGAAATGAGTTTCTTCATTGTTTTTTCTCCTTTGATTCGTAATGGGTAGACAGGGCTACATTGAGTCTACTGGTTGTGCCCACTTGATTTTAATCCCAGACCGCTCAGCCGGTTTGGCAGGTTCTAAAACCTTTGGAGGCGCCACCCTTGGTGAGGGGACCGTGGCAGCATTAGGCACGGCTTTGGTGGCCGCTGCAGCATTCGAACCTGGTTGCTGAATATGCTGAGCTTCTTCTTTGCTGCGGCGGAAACTGACCTGTTCAACTGGATCGCCGTTCTGCTCAATCCGGATAGTCTGAACCTTGCCTGAGCGGTGCGTAATAATGATCTCGTCAGCCATGGATGCGGCTGCCATTGAAAAGAGGCCAAGGCTCATCAAGGCAGGAAGCAGTTTCAAAACATTCATGTAGGCTCCTGATCTGGTTGATGTCCGGTCAGGGGAACAGGTTCCCCCTGACCGGGCTTGGCATGGTTAGAAAATCACCTGTAGCTGGGTAATAAAGGTGTTGAAGTCTTTGGTCCGTACATTGGTGCCATCCAGACCGCTGTAGGTGCCTTTCTTGTCAAACATGGTCATGCCGTACTCCATGGTAACCTTCAGGTTCTGGCCCCAGATGTAGTAGTTGGCACCGACGCTGGCCCAGTCAACCCGCTGGTCGTAAATGTTGTTCAATTGGGCAAATTTCCACTTTTCGTAGCGGCCGAAGAGTTGTAGCGGCAGGTTGGGCAGCAGGTAGCCTCCTTTAAGGTACCAGCCGTTTTTCTCCCCGTTCAGCCCGATGGCATTCATATCAGGATTGGCACCCAGGTAGGCGTTATCCAGCTTGTAGTTGGCATAAGCACCGGAAACGGTAACGGTCCCCAGATCCTTAACCGGATACTCGAAGAAACCGTCCAGGGTCCAGGCATAGTAATCTTTTTTGCCAGTTTTGGTAACGGTGTCGCTATAGGCAACATCAGGCTCGTACTGCATGGCGCCACCAATCGTCAAAACCTTCTTTTTGCCCAGATAGGTCCCCTTGTAGCCATAGTCGTTCTCTGGATCAAGCAGCGAGGCATGGGCCCGCATGGTGTAGCGGAAGTTGGACTTGGGAGAACTCTCGCCGGAAGCCGCTTTTCTGCCTTCCATGACGTCAAGCCGGTACTGGAACATATCCTTGTACACGTTGCCCCAGACTGCCAGACCCATGTCACGGGTGGTCACAAAGGGGGCGCGGATGAACAGGGAGCGGTCCAGAGTCAGAGGCATTTCACAGGCCTCCAGATTCTCACGGGAGAAGTTGTATTTGAATTTACCTACATTGACCTTGAAGGCGTCATGCAGGTTAAAACGTACAACCGCATCCAGGATCGTGAATTCAGGGTTGGTCGGCGTACTGTTGACACCCAGGGTATTGATGCTGGTCTGGTCCACAAACTCCGTCTGCACATACAGGCTCATCATGTCGCCATAGGCCCCCATCAGGGCCAGCCGATTCCGGCGGAAATTGAAGTTGGTGGTTGTGTCATCGTTATTGGCGCCTGAACCGCTGTCACGGACAGTCATCTGGAACTGACCCTTGTAGTCGATTTGCAGCACCCCTTTATCATCAGGCCCGAAGGTTATCTGGGGGCCGGCCATGGCCGGTGCGGCCAGGCCCAGCATCAGTGCGGCTGCAGCGCTTAATTTACCGATTTTAGTCATAGAAGATTTCTCCTTTGATGTGTGCTGAGTCATAGACTGGTTATCCGATGGGCTCTCCGACTGGATCAGCAGCCGCTGCCGGTGCCACCACCGCCGCCACCACCGGGTGTGGTGCCGCCGCTGGTGAAGTAGGCCTTGTCTTCGTTCAGCATCTGGTTGGCGCGGGGGTCAGTGATGGTTGTATACATGGTGTTGGCAGTCGTATCAACCGTAAGAAGGCCGGTAAGAGCGGTCCCAGTGGTGCGAGGTAAGCTTGTTCCAGGGGAGTTGCCGGTAATAAGCCATGCACTGTTGGGGCTTACCACAGGAGCTGTTTGTGTACGGTAGGCGCTCCACTGGTTCCAGGAACCATCATACAGGGTGACCGGCCAGCCAAGGATGCCGTCCAGCACAAAGAATGCAGAGGATGCACGTACACCAGAGGCACAGTAGACGTAGTTCATGCTTTTGGATGACGTTACTCCGAAGAATGCCAAGCGGGCGATCAGGTCACTGGTGGGCTTATACGTTGATGTGTTGCCTGTGCCTGTAAGAGCATACTGTGCATAGTCGTCTACGCCGGCATTAGCGATGAAGGTCGTAGGAGCTGCACCACGCTCATCCAAAATCGAGACGCCGGTTGCATTTGTCACAAGCGTGCCGGCATTGATCTTGTCGACAACAGCAATCATTTCACCAATGGAGGTGCGCAGGCCAAAATTTGCTGTGGTACTGCCGTTGTACAGGTTTTTAACGCTGAAGGTTGACGGGGCAACCGTCGGAGCCAAGTTTGTCAAGGCAAATGAAGCAGGTAAAGAACCGGCAGTGATGGCATTTTCCCATGCATTTTCGCCACCATTCAGCACCTTAAGCCGCTCTTTGGGAAAGCCCCAATAACGGAAGGTAAAGTAGGCACGGGCCGGGTTCAAGGCGTTTTGGCCTTTGCTGGCTACGAAGACAATGGTGGTATTTTGATTAATAGAAAGCCGTTGGATCTGTGCATCAACCGAAGGACCATCAAGTACCATGGTCCCAATCGGAGCAACACCTTCCAATCGGGTCATATTCAGCTGATTCGAGTCAAGTAACAGTGCACCGGGGATATGCTGTGCGGCATACTGTGCTGCAGTGGCAACCGTCACAATAACGACTCTGTCACGGGTTGCAGGATCAGGGTTGTTGACCTTGCCCTCATCCATCCATTGCTTGAGGGTTGCAGGTTCAATCAGTGCAGTTGCTGTTTTTGTTGTCGTGATTGAGGCGTTGGGATCAGTGTAGCTGCTGGTTCCACCTCCACCACCGCAACCCCACAGGGTCAGCATGGTGGTCAGCAATAAGCCGACCAGACTGAACAGCATGCTCCTTCTTGTCATCACAAAACGTTGTATCATACACACCTCCTGAGGTTTTGGCCTGTCGGCCGTTGGTTAGGGCGTACATCCGTTATCTGGCTCATACGTACGCGGATTGATCTTACGTCTGTCTATTCATATGTAGGACCGGTTACTCCGAAATGCAGGCGGAGTGGTTGTTTTCTTTAGTAAATTTATTGTAAGATGTAGGGCGAATATTGAGTTCAATCATTCTGATAGTTTACATGGATTTTTTACCACAAGTGCGTTACAGTCGGTTTACGAAATTTTTTCTTGACTGTATTCCTGTTTTGCGGGGGTAAAATAGAGATATATGGATACTTTTATGGGTTGGTGGTAATGATGGATATTGATGTCTTAAAGAGTCTGCTGGCGGTTGCTGAAACCGGTTCGTTTTCACGGGCAGGCACTAAACTTTGCGTCAGCCAGTCAGCGGTGTCCAAGCGTATCAGGCAGCTTGAGGAAAGCCTGAACGTGATCCTGCTTGATCGCTCCGGTCCGATTCTGCTTTTGACTTCGGCCGGTAAACTGGTTGCTGAAAAAGCTGAAACGATGGTGCGTGCGCAGCATGACCTGCTTGAAGAGCTGGATCTGTTGCAGCAAAGGGTTTCTCTTGGCTTTTGCTGTACCCCTTCTTTCGGCATTTCGTATCTGCCCAAGGTTGTCAGCAGATTTATGGCTGTTTACCCTGAGACGACCAATATTAACTTCTCATATAACAGTCCCGATAACATTCTTGACGGGCTTAACAGGGGGAACTTTCAGGTTGCGGTGATAGAGCATTGTTCCACACTGGAGCTTCCAAACAAGGGACTGATTCCGTTGCAGGGTGATGAAATGTTGTTGATTGCATCTCCAGCGCTTGGCTTGCATGAAAAAGAAATTGTGCTTGAATCCGTTTTGCAGCAGACCATCTGCACCAGCAGCGAAGGGTGCTGCTGTCGAGGACTTTTGGATATGACGTTGTCGTCTCTCGGCAGAACTGTTGTTGATTTCAGGAAATTACTGATTTACGATGATCTGAATCTAATCATCAAGGCGGTTATTGATGGGGCTGGAATCGCCTACCTATCCCGTGGATGTGTTGCTGACTATCTTGCGCATGGCAGCTTGGTGGCCCTTTCACTGCATGGCTTTGGTATGACGTTCGGCCGGTCTCTGGTTATAGCTGATCTGTACGCAACATCACCCGAGGTGGAAAATCTTGTGAAGATTGTTGTTGAAGTCACTGGAGCACCGCTTGAATAATTGATTCAAGGAGTACCGTGATGCGTAAAGCTGTTATTCTCTACAGTTCAGGCTTGGATTCCACCACCTGTCTGGCCATTGCCCAGGATCAGGGCTTTACTCCCTACGCCATCAGTTTTGATTATGGCCAGCGCCACCGTCATGAGCTTGATCTGGCCCGCGCCAATGCCAAGAAGCTGGGGGCGGTTGAACATCTGGTGGTTGCCTTTGATCTGCGCCAGGTGGGGGGCAGCGCCCTGACCAGTGAGATTGAGGTGCCGAAAGAAGGGGTAGGGCACGATATCCCGGTTACCTATGTGCCAGCCCGTAATACCATCTTCCTCTCATTTGCCCTGGGTTGGGCCGAGGTTTTGGGGGCCTATGATATTTTCATCGGCGTGAACGCTCTGGACTATTCTGGCTACCCAGACTGCCGCCCCGAATACATCGATGCCTACCAGCGGATGGCCAACCTGGCTACGAAGGCCGGGGTAGAGGGTACCGGGCATTTCACTATCCACACCCCGTTGATCGATCTGACCAAAGCCCAGATCATTAAACGGGGTATCGGGCTGGGGGTTGACTACAGCCAGACCCATTCCTGTTATGATCCCACGCCGGAGGGACTTTCCTGCGGCACCTGCGATTCCTGCCGTCTACGCCTCAAAGGATTTAGCGAGGCTGGCTTAAACGACCCGTTACGCTATGCCTGAAAAATAACCCTTGTTTTTCATGTGTAATAGGTGCCTTTAATTACGCAATAAAAAACGTAATAACAATATGTTTCGTTTTATCAAAATATATGCGTTCTGGCATTAAAGACCAAGTCGGTCTTTTTATGCTTGATTTTTCAAAAAGTCCGAGTACACTCCTGCATGGCGGCACAATGACCGCCTGACTACCCATAAGGAGGAAGCATGGACATCGTTGCCCTCAGCCGACTGCAATTTGCAGTCACCACCATGTTCCACTTCATCTTCGTCCCGCTCACATTAGGTCTTTCTGTTTTAACTGCCTGGTTTGAAACCAGATATGTGCAGACCGGTGACGAAACCTATCTGCGGATGACCAAATTCTGGGGAAAGCTGTTTTTGATTAACTTTGCCCTGGGTGTGGTGACCGGTATTACCCAGGAGTTCCAGTTTGGCATGAACTGGGCCGAATATTCACGCTATGTAGGTGATATCTTTGGAGCGCCACTGGCCATTGAAGCAACCGCTGCCTTCTTCCTTGAGTCCGTTTTCATTGGCGTCTGGATCTTCGGGTGGGACAAGCTTTCCAAGAAAGCTCACGCTACCACCATTTGGCTGGCAGCCTTCGGTACAAACCTTTCTGCTCTCTGGATTCTGATAGCCAACGGCTGGATGCAGAAACCGGTAGGGTTTGTGTTGCGTAACGGCAGGGCAGAAATGAATGATTTTCTTGCTGTTGTTACAAACCCGTATGCCTGGTTCAAGTTTCTGCATACGGTAACATCGGGTTATGTATTGGCAGGTTTTTTTGTGATGGGGATTGCGGCCTGGCATCTGCTTAAGAAGAATGAAGTTGACTTCTTTGTCTGTTCCTTCAAAAACGCCGCGGTCTTTGCCTTTATTGCCAGTATTGCAGTTGCTGCCACCGGTGATTTCCATGCTGTAGAGATTGCCAAAGTACAACCTACCAAGTTTGCTGCCATGGAATCGGTTTGGGAAACTCAGAAAGGTGCCCCAATGCACCTGCTGTTGTGGCCTGATGAGGCTAACGAGCGTAATGCGGTTGCAACGGCCTCCGTGCCTGGTGCCCTCAGCTTCCTGGCCTTCCACAATACCAATGCAGAGGTCAAGGGACTGAAAGATTTTCCCAAAGACGAGCGTCCTCCGGTGCTGCCGGTATTCCTGAGTTTCCGTATTATGGCCGGACTTGGTACGCTGATTATCGGTCTATCACTACTGGCGGTTATCATGCCTCGCTGGAAGGGGTTTGTTGATTTCAAGATCTTCCTGTTTATCATGGTTGCAGCCATTCCACTGCCCTACCTTGCCATACAGCTGGGGTGGCTGGTTGCTGAGTTGGGGCGTCAACCCTGGGCTGTCTATGGTGTCATGAAAACTGCAGTCGGTGTGTCGAAGTCCGTAACCTCGCTACAGGTTTTGGGATCACTGCTCGGTTATACCGCCCTGTATGGCCTGTTGGGGGCGATTGATATCTATCTGCTGGTCAAATACGCAAAACTGGGACCAGAAAAAAGTCACTCCGGCATGATTCCGGTTAAGGAGGTGGCATAACATGGAACTGCTCCAAATTATCTGGTTTGTGCTCTGGGCTGTGCTCTGGTCTGCCTATTTCATGCTGGACGGCTTTGTTTTCGGGACCGGTTTTCTCTCGGGTCTAATTGCCAAAACCGATACGGAAAAGCGGGTTCTGATCAATTCGGTCGGTCCGGTCTGGGACGGTAACGAGGTCTGGCTGCTGACCGCCGGTGGGGCTACCTTTGCGGCTTTCCCCACCACCTATGCCCTGATGTTCAGCTATCTTTACACAGCCCTGCTGTTGCTGCTTTTCTCGCTGATTGTGCGCGGCGTCTCCTTTGAGTTCAGAGGCAAGATCGACAGCCCCGCCTGGAAGAGTGGCTGGGATACCGCCATCATCGTTTCCAGCTTCCTGCCGGCCCTGTTGTTCGGGGTTGCCTTCGGCAATATCTTTAAAGGGCTGCCGATGGACGCTGCCGGTTACCATGGCGGCCTGCTGTCACTTCTCAACCTCTACGGTATCGTAAGCGGCCTTTTGTTTGTGCTTCTGTTTGCGGTGCATGGCGCCCTGTATGCAACCGTTAAAACAACGGGTGAGTTGTCTGCCCGGGCCTTTGCCTTGGCTAAACTGCTCTGGATTCCGCTGCTGCTGATTGCGGTGGTGTTTTTGGGCTATACTGCTTACGCAACCAAGCTATATGCCAACTATGTCAAGGCCCCGGTTCTGTTTATAGTTCCTTTGATCGCCGTGCTGTCAATGGTTGCTACCTACTTCTTTATGCTCAAGAATGCAGCGCTGAAGGCGTTCACTGCATCCTGCCTCACCATTGTTTTTGTGGTGGTTACCGGCGTGGCCGGCCTGTTTCCGAATCTGATCCCATCCAGTCTTGATCCGGCCTACAGCCTGACAATCTTCAACTCGTCATCCAGTCAGTACACCCTGACGATTATGACTGTGGTTGTAGCTATTTTTGTTCCGATTGTAATTCTGTACAAAATCTGGGCCTACCGTCTTTTCAGGGCTCCGGTTACCGAGAAGGATGTCCTGGATAATCACGAGGCGTACTAAGCTACGCTCATTCTTCACACAAAAAAGCCGACCCTGTGAAGGATCGGCTTTTTTGTTGGTCATTGTTTCGTTTAAAACTTACGCCCCGGCTTGTACCGCCGTAATGGCCACCACGTTGACGATATCGTCCACGGAGCAGCCGCGGGAGAGGTCGTTGACCGGTTTGGCCAATCCCTGGATGATCGGTCCAACCGCTTCGGCACCAGCCACCCGTTCCACCAGTTTGTAGGCGATGTTGCCGGCATCCAGGTCCGGGAAGATCAGGACGTTGGCCTTACCTGCCACCGGGCTGCCCGGAGCCTTTTTCTCACCGACCTTGGGCAGCAGTGCTGCATCAGCCTGCAGTTCACCATCAATCTGGATATCAGGCTTGATGGTTTTGGCAATTTCGGCTGCCTTGGTGACCTTGTCCACATCAGCATGGGCCGCGCTGCCTTTGGTGGAGAAGGAAAGCATCCCTACACGGGCCTCAACATCCAGGAATGCCTTGCAGTTGCCAGCTGTGGCAACGGCGATCTCGGCCAGAGCCTGGGCATCCGGGTTGGGGTTGACGGCACAGTCAGCAAACAGGATGATACCGTTTTCACCAAAGCTGGGTGTCTTGGTGATCATCAGGAAGAAGGAGGATACGGTTTTGATCCCTGCAGCCGGTCCTACGGTCTGGAAGGCAGCCTTCAGTACATTACCGGTGGTGCCGGTGGCTCCTGCTACTTCTCCGCCTGCATCGCCAGTACGCACCATCATACCGGCGTAGTAGAGGTTGTCATCAGCAGTCAGCAGCTTGCGGGCTTCATCTGGAGTCATGCCTTTGGATTTGCGCAGCTCTACGAAGTCGGCAACATACTGCTCAAGCTTGGGTGAGTCAGCGGGGTTCAGCAGTTCTACACCAGCCAGATTGATCCCTTTGGCAGTGGCTTCAGTCTGAATCTTGGCCGGATCGCCAAGAATCACCAGCTTTGCTAATCCTTCCTTGACGATCTTTTCAGCGGCGTAGAGCATCCGCTCATCGTAACTTTCCGGCAGTACTACGGTCTGCAGATTCTTTTTGGCCTTTTCCTTGATTTGGTCAACCAGATGCATGCAAACTACCTCCCTTAAATAATAAAACAAGTTTTTGCT
>CAZNWF010000109.1:0-8956 GCA_964576485.1 uncultured Geobacter sp.
AGGTCAGCACATACATCTCTTCCGGTGCCTCAGCCCAGGTATCCTCCAGGATGCCGCCTTCAAAGGAGATATGCAGCAGGTTACGGTCTGATGACCAGGGACGCTTCTTGGTGATCGGAATCGGGATATCATTTTTCTTGGCGTAGGCGATCAGCGCCTTGCGGCTGTTCAGTTTCCACTCACGCCAGGGAGCAATCACAGAGATGGAGGGATCAAAGTGGTAGTAGGCCAGCTCAAAGCGAACCTGGTCATTACCCTTGCCGGTGGCACCGTGGGAAACGGCATCGCAGCCTTCCAGCTTGGCAATCTCCATCTGACGCTTGGCGATCAACGGACGGGCAATGGAGGTACCCAGCAGGTAGTGGCCTTCATAGATGGCGTTGGCCCGAAACATCGGATAGACAAAATCACGGACAAACTCTTCACGCAGGTCATCAATATAAACGGTACTTGCACCGGTCTTGAGTGCCTTTTCACGTACCGGCTCCAGTTCGTCACCCTGCCCAAGATCCGCAGAAAAAGTGACGATTTCAGCATCGTACTCATTTTTAAGCCACTTGAGGATGATAGAGGTATCCAACCCGCCTGAATAGGCCAGGACGATCTTTTTCACTTCTTGTTTCTTTGCCATTGCGTGTCTCCTTGATGGTTTCTACATCTTGTTAATAATTGCAAAAAGAATCAAACACCAAACGGGTTAAAAATCTCCACATCCATTCCAGCAAAATCCGAGGTATTTCTTGTAACCAGACACAGCTTGCCAACAAGAGCTGTTGCGGCAATAATCGCATCCGGCAACTTCACCGAAAAATTACGCCGCAGCTCAACAACTTTTTCAACAACCTGCTCGTCAAGGCCGATACAGGTGGCAAAAGAAACGAATTGCACCGCCTTGTGATAACTTTCATCCGTATGGCGCCGAAAACCAAGGAACTCCATTTTGGTAATGACTGATATATTGAATTGCTCCAGAAAAATCTGTTCCAACCGTTCTTTTGCAGTATCCGGGATGGAACCGTTAAAATGATAGATCAGGATGTTTGTATCCACCAGATACATCAGCAGCGCTCCCACTCTCCACGCATCAAGGAGATATCAGCTGTTGCATCAGCCAGCTTTAAAGAACCGGCATACTCCTGAGGCTTGAACAAGCTTCGAGTAGCCTGTTGTTCATCCGCTGGCAAAATTAGCACTTCAACCTTTCGATGCTGCAGATCAAACGGAAGACTGAAGATATTTATCAGTACATCACTATGTACAATCGCTCTTACCGCTTGCATCTGACACCTCCCATGCCCTCACGCCATCAACGTTGCCATAATGGCCTTTTGTATATGCAATCTGTTTTCAGCTTCATCCCAGACAACCGAATGTTTCCCTTCAATCACGCCCTCGCTGATCTCTTCGCCACGGTGGGCAGGCAGGCAGTGCAGCACGCTGCAGTCAGGCTTGGCTGCCGCCAACAGCTCATCATTGACGCAGTAGCCTTGAAACGCAAATTCACGCTGTTTCTGTTCTGATTCCTGTCCCATACTGGCCCAGACATCAGTATTGATCACGTCGGCATCACGCACCGCTTCTTCAGGGTCTTCAGTAATGGTAATCGTGGCAGTACCCTGCTTCTGCGCCCAGTCCCAGACATGGCGGTCCGGCTCATAGCCCTGAGGGCAGGCCAAAGCCAGATCAAACCCGAAGATGGCTGCAGCTTCGATCCAGGTGTTGGCCATGTTGTTGCCATCGCCCACCCAGGCAAACTTTAAGCCCTTGTAGCCACCTTTATGCTCAATCACGGTCTGCAGGTCTGCCATGATCTGGCAAGGGTGAAACAGGTCGGTCAGGCCGTTAATCACCGGTACATCAGAATAACGGGCAAACTCTTCCACGATCTCCTGGCCAAAGGTGCGAATCATCACGCCATCGCAGTAACGGGCCATGACCCGGGCAGAGTCCTTGATCGGTTCTCCCCGTCCCATCTGGGAATTGGCAGATGAAATAAACAGACCGTGCCCACCCAACTGATAGATACCCACCTCAAAGGAGATGCGGGTGCGGGTAGAGGCCTTTTCAAAAATCATGGCCAGGGTTTTGCCCTTCAACAGGTGATGTTCAACCTTTTTTTTCTGTTTTTGCTTCAGCTCTGCAGCCAGAGCCAGCATGGCATCAAGCTCTTGCTTTGAAAAATCGTGTAACGCCAAAAAATGCCGCGTCATGCCGGTATCTCCTTAAAAATGCCATCCAGAATCTGAATCATCTGATTAACTTCCTGCTTGCTGACGGTCAGGGCAGGCACAAAACGTAAGATCGTATCATGGGTCACGTTCAGCAGCAGACCCCGTTCATGGCCTTTCTTGACAATATCGCCACCGGGGATGGAAAGCCCCATACCGATCATCAGGCCGATGCCCCGTACTTCCTTGACAAAGGGATACTTTGCTCCCAGAGCCTCCAGCTCACCATGCAGGTATTCACCCATCTCCTCAGCACGGTTCAGCAATCCCTCTTCCAGAATAGCCCGCACCGTGGCAATTGCGGCTGCGGTCACCAACGGGTTGCCACCAAAGGTGGAACCGTGGGTACCTGGGGTAAAGGAGGCAGCCACCTCATCCCGTGCCAGCATGGTACCGATCGGAGCGCCACCGGCCAAAGCCTTGGCCAGAGTCATGATGTCCGGTGTGATATCAAAATGTTCATGGGCAAACAGCTTGCCGGTCCGACCCATCCCCACCTGCACCTCATCCAGAATCAGCAGCAGGTGGTGACGATCACACAGCTCACGCACCCCCTGCATATATTCCATGGAAGGGATATTGATGCCCCCCTCCCCCTGAATCGGTTCCAACATAATAGCACAGGTCTGGGGGGTGATGGCCGCCGATAACGCTGCCAGATCATTGAACGGCACATGGGCAAAACCATGCAGCAGCGGATCAAAAAAACGCTGCACCTTTTCCTGACCGGTGGCAGAGACCGTGGCCATAGTACGGCCATGGAACGACTCTGCGGCAGTGATAATCCCATAGCGTTCAGGATTATTGTGCTTCTCACGGCTGTATTTACGGGCCAGCTTGATGGCCGCTTCGTTGGCCTCTGCACCGGAATTGCAGAAAAATGCCTTATCTGCAAAGCTATGGCTGCAGAGCAGTTCTGCCAGTTCTATCTGTTGGGGGATCTGGTAGTAGTTGGAGCAGTGGATCAGGGTGGCAGCCTGATCCTGGATCGCCTTAACCACCTTGGGATGGCAGTGGCCAAGATTATTCACCGCCACGCCAGCCAGAAAATCCAGATATTCCTTACCATCAGCATCCCACAAACGGCAGCCTTCACCCCTGACCGGTACAATCGGATAGCGTCCATAGGTCTTCATAATTACTTTATCTGAGCGTTCCACCCATTGCTGATTTGTCATTTGGTTATCTCCGTCCCGATACCGATGTCCGTAAAGATCTCAAGCAGCACTGAATGTTCCATCCTGCCGTCAATGATATGGGCCTTCTTCACGCCATCGTTCAACGCTTCGGCACAGCAGACCACTTTCGGTATCATACCACCGGTGATTGATTCATCCTCAATCAGTCGGTGCATCTGGGCAACACAGATCTTTTGGATTAACTTTTTGTCCTTATCCAGCACACCGGGGGTGTCGGTCAGCAGGATCAATTTTTCTGCATGTAAAGCAGCAGCAACCCGTCCAGCCACCACATCGGCATTGATGTTGTAGCTTTCTCCCTCAAGCCCGACACCAACCGGAGCGATCACCGGCAGATAGCCGCCCTGCTCAAGTGTCTTGATCAGGTCAGTATTAACCTTAACCACATCACCAACATAGCCGATATCCACCTGTTCAACCGATCCGTTCTCAGTCGTGACTTCCTGCAGCAGTTTTCTGGACAACAGCAGACTGCCATCCTTGCCGCACAGGCCAACCGCCTTGCCACCATGCTGGTTCAGATAGCCAACCACCTCTTTGTTGACCTGTCCCACCAGGACCATCTCAACGACGGACATGGTTTCGCTATCAGTAACCCGCATACCACGCACAAATTCAGAGACGATCCCGTACCGCTTCAGGGTTTCATTAATTTGAGGACCACCGCCATGCACAATCACGGCATTGATTCCCAGCGATTTGAGCATGATCACATCCAGGGCAAACGACTCCTTCAACCGCTCATCTGACATGGCATGACCGCCATACTTGATCACAAAGGTTTTACCGGCAAAACGCCTGATATAGGGCAGTGCCTCCATCAGGTTATTGGCTTTTTCTATCAGATGCTTCACTGTTTGATCACCTCTCTAAACAGCTGAGATTAATGGTTACTGTTGTTCCCTGGCCAGGTTGACTACTCAAATCAATTGAACCACCATGCTGCCTGATTATTTCCCGCGCACAAAACAGGCCCAGGCCGAAACCAGGGACCTGCCCAGTGGCATCGGGATCAACCTGATAAAACCGTTCAAAGATCTTGGGCATCTCATCTTCGGCAATGCCACAACCGGTATCTCTTACAATAATAGTGGCATGACGCCCAGCAGACGTCAGGGTAATTACCACGGTGCCGCCATCGCCGGAAAACTTAAATGCATTTTCAAGTATCTGCTGCAGGGCAAACATAAGCCGGTCTCTGTTACCGTGCACTGCCGGAACCGGTGCCAGATCAAGCGTCAGAGTAACACCACTCTTTGCAGAGGCTCGCTCAATAGACTCTGCAGCACTCTTTACCACTTCAGAGAGGTCACAGCTCGTCTGACCACTACCCGGCGCTCCCAGGGCCTGATGCATACGAACGAGCGACGTCATCAAACCGGCCAGCGTCCCCAGATCCTCCCGCATGGATGACAAACGCAGGTGGCAGGCCTCTGTAGAATGCAGACGTGAAGCATACCGTTCCAGCTCTTCAAGCCCCAATGACAAAGAGGTTAAGGGAGTCTTCAGCTTGTGGGAAACAAGCGAGAGAAACGCCCCTTTCAAGCTGTCAAGATGCTGCATTGCAGCCAGCTCTTCCTTCAGAACGCGCTTACTCATGGCCTTTTCAATTGCCGTCTGCAGCTGTAGCAGGTTAACCGGCTTCTGGATAAAATCATCGGCATCAGCCCGCAACGCCTCCAGTACCGTTTCCTTATCACCAAAGCCGGTCATAACCAGAACCAAGGCATTTGGATCAAACTTTTTAATTCTGCGCAGCAGGTCAATTCCGCTGCCACCGGGCATCTGTATATCGGTCAGAACCAGATCAACCGGTTGACTGGCATAACAGTCCAGCGCCTCTTGAAGCGAGCCTGCCTGCAGGATCTGATACTTTTTCAGCCCCTTGCTGCAGAGGTCGCGGATGACCCGTTCATCATCCACCACCAGTATTGCAAGCTGTTGCCCGGAGCGGTTTGGCATCGGTTACCCCATACGTTCTGCTACTGCAGCAAGTGCTTCAGGCAGCTTCTCCGGCTGGCTGCCACCGGCCTGAGCCAGCTCAGGCTTACCGCCGCCCCGACCACCAACAATCGGTGCCAATGTGGCCACCAACTCGCCGGCCTTGAAACGGCCGGTCAGATCCTTGGTTACCGTGACCAGCAGGTTGGCCTTGCCATCCAGCTCTGCTCCCAGGACAACGACACCAGAGCCAAGCTTGTCACGCAACTGGTCAGCCAGATCACGCAGCGCCTTGATGTCAGCTACCTGTACCTGCACCGCAAGCAGTTTAACCCCGGCCACATCCTGTACCTGACTCAACAGATCGCCAGACTGGGCAGCATTCAGCTTACCCTGCAGAGCCTCCACCTCCCGCTGCAGTTCACGCTGACGCTCCACCAGCTTTTCCACCCGGTCAACCAGTTTGCTGCTGTCGGCCTTAAGCAACTCTGCCACGGTCTGACGTTCAGCTTCAAGACGGCGGACCAAATGCAAGGCATTGAATCCGGTGGCGCCTTCAATCCGACGCACCCCGGCAGCAATCCCGCCTTCGGACAGAATCTTGAACAGACCGATATCACCGGCTGCCCGCACGTGGGTACCGCCGCACAGTTCGGCACTCACCTCGCCGATCCGTACCACCCGCACGGTGCTGCCATACTTTTCATCAAACAGCGCCGTAGCGCCGCTCTCCACCGCCTCCTGCATCCCCATTTCACGAATGTTCAGCTCGGCGTTCTCCATAATCCAGCCATTGACCAAATCCTCTACCTGTTGCAACTCATCAGCAGTCATGCCGGTAAAGTGAGTAAAGTCAAACCGCAGACGGTTCGGTTCAACCAGAGAACCAGCCTGCTTGATATGCTCACCCAGCACTTTGCGCAAGGCAGCCTGCAACAGGTGGGTGGCAGAGTGGTTGCGGGCAGTTGCACGTCGTTCGGCGCTATCAACGGTCAGGTTAACGGCATCGCCGGTCTTTATGACCCCTTCTTTAACCAGTACATGGTGCACTAGCAAATCAGTAAAGGGCCGGGAGGTTGCCAGCACTTCAAGGTGCGCGCCCCCGCTGGAAACAGAACCGGTATCACCCGCCTGACCACCGGACTCACCATAGAACGGACTGGTTTCACAGATCAGATCAATCTGATCACCGGCGGTTGCCGACTGCACCTTGCTGCCGTTGCGCAGCAGTGCGGTAACCGGCGAAAAGGCGGTCAGACTGCCGTAACCGACAAAATTGGTACGCAGACCATGGTTGTGCAGTTCCTTGTAGACATCGGCAATACCGGCAGCCCCGGAACCTTTCCAATGCTCACGCCCCAGTTCCCGCTGATGCTCCATACAGGCCTCAAAGCCCGGTTCATCCACACTGAACCCTTCAGCCCGTACAATATCCTCGGTCAGGTCCACCGGGAAACCAAAGGTGTCATACAGCTTGAAGAGGGTCTCACCAGGGATCACCGAACTGCCGCTGGCACGCAGGCTGGCGACCTCCTCGTTCAGAATCGCCAGACCACGGTCAAGGGTCTCGTTAAAACGTTCTTCTTCAGCCAGCACCACCTTGCGGATATAGGCTTCACGCTCAGCCAGTTCAGGATAGGCATTGCCCATCATCTCCCGCACCGCATCCACCATCTTGCACAACAGCGGCTCTGCCACACCCAGCATCTTGGCATGGCGGGCAGCCCGGCGCATAATCCGGCGCAGCACGTAGCCACGGCCTTCATTGCTGGGCAGAGCACCATCGCAGATCAGGAAGGTCACCGCCCGGCAGTGGTCCGCAATCACCCGCATCGAAACACTGTCCTTCTCGTCTTCCCCGTACTTCTTGCCACTGTGACGCTCGATATGATGGATGATCCCCTGTAGCAGATCAGTATCATAGTTGGAACGTACCCCCTGCATGACGGTGGTAATCCGCTCCAGTCCCATGCCGGTATCCACAGCCGGCTTGGGTAACGGATGCAGCACACCGTCTGCTGTGCGGTTAAACTGCATAAAGACGTTGTTCCAGATCTCCATGTAGCGGTCGCAATCGCAGCCCACGGCACAATCAGGAGAACCACAGCCCACTTCCGGCCCGTTGTCCCAGAAGATCTCGGTACAGGGACCACAGGGACCGGTGTCACCCATGGACCAGAAATTATCCTTCTCACCAAAACGGTAGATCCGGTCGCGAGGCACCCCTTCCTGCTGATGCCAGATGTCGGCAGCCTCATCATCATCGGTATAGACCGTCACATACAGACGACTGGTATCCAGCCCCAGCTCCTTGGTCAGAAACTCCCAGGCATAGGCAATCGCCTCTTTCTTGAAATAGTCGCCAAACGAAAAGTTGCCCAGCATCTCAAAAAAGGTATGGTGCCGCGCGGTGCGCCCCACGTTTTCCAGGTCATTGTGCTTGCCACCAGCCCGTACACACTTCTGGGAGGAAGCGGCCCGGTAGTAGCCCCGGTCCTCCATCCCCAGAAAGCAATCCTTAAACTGGTTCATACCGGCATTGGTAAACATCAGGGTCGGATCGTTCTGGGGAATCAGCCCTGAGCTGCCCACCACAACATGTCCCCGATCCTCAAAATACTTCAGAAAGCGTGCTCTAATTTCATTACCGGTCATCTATCTATTTTCCTTCCTGAGCTGGTCGACGTTTATCAGCTGACGGCAGGTCAGTAGGCAGCCAGGTTTCAATATAGCGGCCATTTTCGTCGATTTTATTAATATAGCGTTTCACTTCACCGGTCTGGGTATCAAGCAGGAACACGGCCTGGTGAACATAGGTTTCCTTGCGTTTGAGGTCAAAGGTGGTATAGCTGCCCTGAAACAGAGCAAATCGCCCTGGCTCATGACTTGGGCCGGGAGCAGCGGTTGCGCTGACGGGGCTATGCAAAGCCAGAAACAACATACTCACTAAAGCAAGACACACACCTGCCATTCTGTCATATCGTTGCATGGTACCTCCTATTCAACCACCAGCACTACCGAAGGTTCACTTTCCAGACCATCGCCATCCTCTGCCGTCACATACAGCTCAAGCTTGCCGGGCTCAGTACACCGCCACTCGGTTGCCTCAACCGATGTCAGCTTTTGCCCCCCCATAAAACTCTTTTTATAGAGATGATAGCGTTTCACATCAGTCTGTCCGGCAGGCTGCCAACTGACAAGGCGGGATGCCTTATCTTTTAACTGCAGCCCCCCAACCGGCTTTGGCAGTGCCTTGGTAGTTCCCTTGACCGAGACAGACAGCGGACTCATCAAGCCATCGCGATCCAGGGCCTGCAGCCGGTAGACATAGCTTGTACCATCTTTCAGTTCGGTATCCACCAGTGTTGTTGCACTGATCCGCTGAAGCTGTTTAAACTCGCCTTCTGCCTGTTGTCTGAACAGGATATATTCTGCGATATCAGGTTCAGGATTTTTTTGCCAGCGTACCGAAATCCTGCGTGGCTCACCGGATGCTGCGGTCAGACCTGATGGTGCTGCCGGTAACGCCTTGGTGGTGGCATTGGCACGGGCACTCAGAGGGCTGACCGCACCGCCTGCGTTAAAGGC
>CAZNWF010000110.1:0-8919 GCA_964576485.1 uncultured Geobacter sp.
GCCGACCACGTCAAGGATAGTCTCCTGATCCAGGTTGATATCGTCACGGTCAATGTCCAGCACGTTACGCCCGACCCGGATCGGCGTGGCACGCTCCCGCATGACCCGCGCGGCACCGCTGATCTCTTCAATGGTTTCGCCCTTCATCCGAAGGGCAGTGATAAATGAGCCGATCTGGGCCTGGGTACACTCCCCGGACATAATCTGGTTCATCACCTCGATCATCTCACCTTCGCTCAGGTCACGTAGTTCAACTACTTTGGCAATTGCCTGTCTGATCATGCTGTTCCTCCTGCAAAATACAAATGGGGATGTTGCCATCCCCATTTGTAACCTGTATGTGCCAATAGTTATTTGGCTTCTGTTATCCGCTTGATGGCTTCTTTGATCATGGCCTCTGCCAGATCAGGTACCACTTCCCAGACAATTCGCTCAATGGTCTCTTTTGATGCCGACAGGAGGGCTGTCTTTAACTGGTCCTCAGTCAACGCCACTGCACCGGCAGCAGCAGGAGCAACCATTGCTGTCTCTGTAACCGTTTCTACTGCTGCAGCTACCTGAGGAGGCAGTTCTGCGACCTGTTCAACAACCGGTTCTACTGCAGCTATTGGCTCAAAGGCATCAGAGCTGAAAGCTGGAGTTGGCTCTGACACGTCTTCAACAGGCTCTTCACGAAACTCAAAGGTTTGTTCCTCAACCGGCACCCATGAAGCGCCAATATTATTATAGTGTGGTTCCACGGCAGGTGCAGATGCCAACTCCACCTGATTGGTTTCAAAAGGTGATGCAACCGGTTCCTCAACGGCAGGTGCTGCAGCAGGCTGCTGGGTAAAGGCTCCCCAAGGATCATCCAGAGAACGGGCTGGTTCAGGTTCAAACGCAGGAGGAGCTACAGGCGGTTCAAAGGCAACTGTTTGCTCAGCTATGGGAGGAACATCTGCAAAAGGGGAGCCCGTTTGTTCAAAAACAAACGGTTCTTCCGCAACAGTTGCTTCAACCGGAGCGACAGCAGGCGTAACCTCCGGGGCAGTAACTGCAGCACCACTAGCACGATTAAGACCAAGCTGATACAGCTCCTGCACCTTGGCAACAATCTGCTGGGATTCAAATGGCTTCACAATATGATCATCAGCGCCACACTGGCGGGCCTTATCTTCATCAAACGGCTCAAAAGAGCCAGTTAACAGGAGAACCGGTTTGGTGGCAAGAGCGGCATCCTTACGAATCGCCTCACAGACCTCGTAACCGGTCATCCCCGGCATCAGAGCGTCTATCAGCAAGACATCAGGCTGAAGTTCCTGTGCTTTTTGCACGGCAGCCTTACCATTATCAACCACGGTAAGGGTATAGTCGTCAGACCCAAAAATAATTCCGACGACTTTCTGGATAGTAATACTGTCATCGGCCAGAAGTATTGAGATGCTGCCCATCGGTCCCTCCCCGCAAGGATTTCTGATGATGCGCTACAGAAGAATTGGCACAAAACGTGGCAGACACTAACATACGGCCCAGCGAGTGTCAAGGCTCAGTATTTTGGGGCATTTGTGAGGAAGCCACCTTTCCGTGGCCTGAAAACAGGGTTGCTGCAAGGGTTGAGATATCACTGCGTAACCGGTTAAAACTACGTTTATTGCGATAGTCAAGCCTGGTGGTCAGCAACACGACATACAGATTTGCTTCCGGGTCAATCCAGACCGAAGAACCGCTGTAACCGGTATGACCATAGGATACTTCTGAGAAACGTGCCCCTTTGGGTGCAGAAAAAGGCGATTCTCTATCCCACCCAAGTCCTCGTACAATCTTGCCATTTTTAAAGAAATAGGGGGCCGTCATCTGGGCAACGGCCCGTGACGAAAGTACGCGATAACCATCAAGAACACCGCCATTCAACAGCATCCTTGAAAAACGTCCCAGATCTTCAGCAGAGCTGAACAGTCCGGCATGTCCAGCAACACCTCCTAACAAACGGGCATTCGGGTCCTGTACGATCCCTTTTAAGACACCGTCACGCCCCCCCAGGGTTGCTGCAGTATCTCCATGTACGGCCGGATTAAAACCGGTGTGCAGCATTCCTAAAGGTCGATAGAAGGCGTCCTGGCAGTAACCGTCAAGCCCAAAGGCACTGATCCTGCGCACCAGATTACCCAGCAGGATAAAATTAATATCAGCATACTGAAAACGTGTACCGGGCTTATCAGATGACTGGGAAGCAGCGCGGATGATGGCGCTTTCCAGTGGAGCAGACGGATCCAGCATGCCGTCATGCAACCCGGAGGTATGGGTCAGCAGGTGTAATACGGTTATCTCCTTGCCCTTAAACTCTGGAAACCAGCGGGAAAGAGGATCAAGCAGTGAAAGCGACCCTTGATCCATCAGCCTGATAACTGCTGGTGTTGTGGCAAACACCTTGGTCAAAGAAGCGACATCAAAAACAGTCCCAACCGTAAGCGGACGGGAAGCAGATCCAAAACCGGCGCGTCCTGCGGCATGGGTATAGAGGGTGCCATTGCGATTTCCCACCAGCACTACGGCACCACTGATCAGCCCTTGCCGGACCGCATTTTGCAGCATGGTATCAAGCACTGCAGTACGCCCCAGTTCCTGAAGCAGATCCTGCTCGGCGCGGGCGGTGTTGCCACCTGTTACCAGCAGGCTGCAAAAGACGAGCATCAGTGCGCTCCTGATCAGGCGCAGAAAAAAGCCGCCCAGCAGGCGGCTTGAGGTTACTTTTAAGGTCATCATTTACTGTATCCTGAACTCCACTGTTTTCATAACAACACCTGTTGCGTCACGTATCTCAACCCGCCAGTTGCCTACCGTTGTTGCGTTAACGGGCAGAGAACTGTACGTTCTCCAGCGTTTTCCTTTGACCGGCAGGTCGGTTTCCTTAACCACCTGTCCATTCCGCATCCAGATATGCTTGATGGTTGTTTCGCCGGCGACATCCGATACAGTACGGGTGAAACAGTACAGCGCCTTGACCGTGCGGTGAGAAATACGATGAACCGCATCAATCGGCTTACCCTTTGAGACCTTGGTGGTAACCGCCAGTTCGGTAATACTAAGTGATCCGGCCCAGAGCGGGGCAGCCATTGCAACAACAAGCAGTGCACACAGAACCGACAGCAGTTTCTTCATCGTGCCACCTCCCACAGGAAATCAGGTACGATAATCTGCATTGATACTGACATATTCGTGGGAGAGATCAGACGTGTACACCGTCGCGTTCCCCTGCCCCAGCCCAAGATCAACCCGAACACGAAACTCTTTTTTCCGTAACACTTCACTACCATTGGCCTCGGCATCACCACCACTGAAGACACCTGCTCTGGCCATACAGATATCATCAAACCAGAGCGCCAACAGATCAGGGTTAACTTTGGCGCCAGAGTAGCCCACAGCGGCAAAAATCCTGCCCCAGTTGGCATCCTGGCCAAAAAAAGCGGTCTTTACCAGCGATGAGTTGGCAACCGCCATGGCAGCCTGCTTGGCATCGGCGTCAGATGCAGCGCCGGTAATGCGAATCTCCACAAATTTGGTGGCGCCCTCGCCATCCTTGACAATCAGCTTTGCCAGATCCAGCAACACCTCGTCAAGTAGTCCGGCAAACTGCTCAGCCTCAGGTGTCCCTGGGGCGATTACCGGCGTTCCGGCTGCGCCGTTGGCCAAGAGCAGGCAGGTGTCATTGGTGGAGGTATCGCCATCAACCGTAATGGCGTTAAAGGAACGGTCAACACTGCGCCGGAAGATGCTGTCGATCAGGGCAGGATCAATCGCTGCATCAGTCAACACAAAGGAGAGCATGGTGGCCATGTTGGGCATGATCATGCCGGCCCCCTTGGCAACCCCGGCCACGGCATAGCTGACACCGCCTGCACTGCCGCTCCGCTTTGCAACCTTGGGAAAGGTGTCGGTGGTCATGATGGCTGCAGCCAGGTCATCGATGGTTGCACTGCCGCAACCAGCCAATAAAGCAGGAATGGCAGCGGTCAGACGATCCATTGGCAACGGTACACCGATGACACCGGTGGATGAAACCTGGACCAGCTCTGCAGCAATACCCAACCCATCTGCCAGCAAGCGGCTGGTCTCACGGGCATCCTGCATCCCCTGACCACCGGTACAGGCATTGGCATTACCACTGTTGACCACCAGAGCCTGGGCTTTACCAGCGGCAATCCGTTCAGCTGACAGCAGCACTGGAGCGGCCTTAACCGCATTGGTAGTAAAAACCGCTGCAGCCGTTGCCGGTGTTTCGGAAAAAATCAGGGCCAGATCCTTGCGCCCCGGCTTTTTAATGGCAGCCTCAACAACAGAAAATTTGTAGCCTTTGAGTGACATAACTATTTCCCGCAGCACTTCTTGTATTTTTTGCCACTACCACAGGGACATGGTTCATTTCTGCCCGCATTCTTCTGGCTCTTGGCCGGCTCGGCAGGATGCTCGTCATCATTAACCGTTATAGCCTGGAACATCTTGCGACTACGTTCCACCTGTTCTTCTTCCAGCTCTTCAATATCCTCTTCTTTTTCAATCTGGACCCAGAAGACCTTTTCAACCGTTTCTTCACGGATACGGATGATCATCTCCATAAAGAGATGGAAGGCCTCTTTTTTGTACTCCTGCTTGGGATCTTTCTGACCATAGCTGCGCAGGCCGATCCCTTCTTTAAGGTGGTCGATATTCAGCAGGTGGTCTTTCCAGTGTACGTCAATCGCCTGCAGCATTACGACCCGGATCAGGTGATCCATCAGCTCATCGCCAAGCTCTTCAGCCTTGCGATTGACAATGCCATGGACCTGCTCCTTCAGCATAGCCTGCAGACCATCTGCATTCAGGCGGGCGATCATCTCACGGGTCAGTTCCAGCTGCAGCGAGAAACAACGGAAGACGGTCTCGGACAGCGTCTCCCAATCCCACTCAAGTGGTGCATCCTTTTCAAAGGCATAGGCCTTGACAATATCACCGATGGTGTCATCCAACATCTCAAGGAAGCTCTCGCGGATATCCTCACCAGCCAGGATCTCACGACGCTGGGTGTAGATTACCTCACGCTGTTTGTTCATGACATCATCGTAATCGATCAGGTGTTTGCGGATCTCAAAGTTGTGGGCTTCCACCTTTTTCTGGGCATTTTCAATCGATTTATTGATCATGCTGTGGGTGATGGCTTCTCCCTCTTCAATCTTGAGGAAGTCCATGATTTTGGCCACCCGCTCTGAGCCAAAGATCCGCAGCAGGTCATCCTGCAGCGAAAGATAGAACCGTGAGGAACCGGGGTCCCCCTGACGACCGGAACGGCCGCGCAACTGGTTATCAATCCGGCGGGATTCATGGCGCTCAGTACCGATGATATGCAGTCCACCCAGCGCCACCACCTCATCATGCTCAATTGCGCACTGTTGTTTGAACTGCGCCAGCATGGCCGTCGCCTGCTCATCGGTGGCCTCCGGATTGGTCAGTTTCCACTGCTTCAGCAGACTATCCGGGTTACCACCCAGCACGATATCAGTCCCGCGGCCCGCCATGTTGGTGGCGATGGTAATCGCCCCCTTACGTCCGGCCTGGGACACAATTTCTGCCTCTTTCTCATGCTGTTTGGCGTTCAGCACAAAGTGCGGGACTCCCTGCTTGCGCAACAGTTCCGACAGCACCTCCGATTTTTCAATCGAAATGGTACCTACCAGACAGGGTTGCCCTTTCTCATAGTGCTCCTTGATATCCTTGATAACCGCGTCAAACTTTTCCTGCTCGGTCTTGTAGATCACATCAGGATAGTCGGGACGCAGCAGCGGACGGTTGGTAGGAATCACCGTTACATCCAGCTTGTAGATCTTGTGAAATTCCTCTGCTTCAGTATCAGCTGTACCGGTCATACCGGACAGTTTGGCGTACATCCGGAAGTAGTTCTGGAAGGTAATGGTGGCCAGGGTCTGGTTTTCACTCTCGATCCTGACCCCCTCTTTGGCTTCAACCGCCTGGTGCAGTCCATCAGACCAGCGCCGTCCAGGCATCAGACGACCGGTAAACTCGTCTACGATCAGCACCTCGCCATCCTTGACCACATACTCAACATCACGGCGGTACATGGCATGGGCACGCAGGGCCTGGTTGACATGGTGCAGGGTCTCGATATTGCGCGGATCGTACAGGTTCTCTATCTTGAGCAGTTTTTCAACAGTGGAAACTCCCTGCTCGGTCAGGGTGGCACTCTTGGCCTTTTCATCAATAGTGTAATCGCCGGTGTAGGTCTTTTTCTTGCCGGAGATGGTATTGGCCTCAACCTCTTTGACCTCACCCTGTACCAGACGGGGAATAATCTGGTTGATAACGTAGTATTTATCAGTGGATTCTTCTGTGGGGCCGGAGATAATCAGCGGAGTACGGGCTTCATCGATCAGGATCGAGTCAACCTCGTCAACAACGGCAAAGTTAAAACCACGCTGGACATAATCCTCCAGTGAGAACTTCATGTTGTCACGCAGGTAGTCAAAACCGAATTCGTTGTTGGTGCCGTAGGTGATATCAGCTGCGTAGTTTTCACGACGTTCTTCATCGGTCAGACCATGCAGGATCACCCCAGTGGTCAGCCCCAGAAATCCGTAGAGCCGCCCCATCCATTCCGAGTCTCGACGTGCCAGGTAGTCGTTGACCGTCACCACATGGACGCCCTTGCCGGAAATGGCATTCAGGTAGGCAGCCAGGGTTGCCACCAGGGTCTTGCCTTCGCCGGTCTTCATCTCGGCAATCTTGCCGGCATGCAGGGTCATACCGCCGATCAACTGTACATCAAAATGGCGCATTCCCAATTCACGGCGGCCACCTTCACGACAGACCGCAAACGCCTCAGGCAGCAGGGCATCGAGGGATTCACCTTTGCTATAACGTTCTTTGAACTCCGCAGTCTTCCCCCGCAGGGCCTCATCAGACAATGCCTGCATCTGTGGTTCAAGGCTGTTTATCTTGGCGACAACCGGCCAGAGCCGCTTCAGTTCACGTTCGTTTTTACTGCCGATAACCTTGCGAATCAGACTACTGATCATTGTGTATCTCCAGGTTTTTATGACGTTTGAGTGGTGAAACCGACAGACTTTAGCACAAAAATATTAAAACATAAACCGTCGCATGCTGATACTTTGCAAAATCCCGATACCAACCATAGAAGTGATCATAGAGGTACCGCCATAGGAAAAGAACGGTAACGGCACCCCAACCACCGGAAAGAGGCCGATTACCATGCCGATGTTAATTATCGTATGCCAGAACAGCATGGCCGTTACGCCAACCGCCAGCAGGCCGCCAAGCCGGTCGTTACAGCGCCGGGCAATATTCAACCCCCAGAGGATCAGACAAAGATACAGCACTATCAGAATCAGAGTACCCAAAAAGCCCCATTCCTCAGCAAAGACAGAAAAGGCAAAATCAGTGTGTTGTTCTGGCAGGAAGCGCAGTTGGGCCTGAGTTCCCTTGACATAGCCCTTGCCCCATAATCCGCCTGAACCAACCGCAATCTTGCTCTGGATAATATGATACCCGCTGCCCAGCCGGGAGCGTTCAGGATTAACAAAATCGAGTACCCGGTTTTTTTGATACGGCTTCATGTAGACCACCCAGGTAAACCAGAAGAGCGGCACCGTGACCAAGGTAAAGGTTACGACGGTAGCCCAGCGAAACCCGATGTAAAAAGCCATGGAAACGGCAATCATCACCACCAGGGTGGCTGTGCCAAGATCAGGCTGTTTCATGATCAACAGGGCAGGCAGAGCCAGCAACCCCAACGGAATCAGCATTTCCTTGACCGTCAGGCCTCCAACGGAATGGAAATTGTTAAAGAAACGTGCAAGGGTAATCACAATAACGATTTTCATCAATTCTGATGGCTGAATCGTAAAAAGACCAAGGTTAAGCCAGCGGGTAGCCCCCAGTGACCGTTTACCCACCAGTAGTACCGCAACCAGCAAAAGGATCAGAAAACCGTAGAACCAGTAGGAGAAGTCTTCAAGGATATGATAGTCAAGACTTGCCACCACCAGTGACAGCAACAGACCAAAGGCCATCCAGTTCAGCTGTTTGATATAGTAAGGAGCCCCTCCCAGTTTGTAAGCAGCCGAGGCGCTGTAGATATTCAGAACCCCCATCAGACAGATGGCGCTGACCAGACTGATCAGGGTCCAGTCAAAGTTGGTTACGAGACGTCGATCAATCACTCGTCAGCCCCCTGTTTTTCCTGATGTTCCTGTTTCCTGGCAGGAACATCTGCCTGGACTGCATCGTGCGGTTCTTCTGCAGCTTTAGGTTTCGGTGCAGGTGGTGGCTTCTGCAGATCAAAGTAACTACGCAGAATCTTGCCTGCAATCGGCGCTGCCACCGCACCGCCGCCACCACCATGCTCCACCACCACGGCCACAGCGATCTCCGGCTTGTCGAAAGGGGCAAAGGCGACAAACAGACCATGATCCTTATACTGGTAGGCAACCGCCTTTTTACGGTCCTCCCCCAGTTTAACCACCTGAGATGTACCGGTTTTACCGGCCACCTTCACATCCCACAAACGGGCATTGGCACCGGTACCACCCGGATCATTGACAACGGCAAAGAGCCCCTGTTTCACCTTTTTAAACGAGGCCGGAGAGATGCCGGTGGTTCCCAGCACTTCCGGACTGAACTCCTTGACCGTTTTGCCGTCCGGATCAACGACCCTCTTCACCAGATGGGGGCGGTAAATCGTCCCCTCATTGGCAACCGTCGCCACCATGGAAACCAGCTGAATCGGGGTCATCAGGACATAGCCCTGGCCGATGGCCACCGGCAGTGTCTCACCGGGAAACCATTTTTTGCCAAATCGTTTCAGCTTCCAGGCAACGGTGGGAATCAGCCCTTTTTTTTCATGCTGCAACCCTATTCCCAGCTCACGGCCCA
>CAZNWF010000111.1:0-8814 GCA_964576485.1 uncultured Geobacter sp.
TATTTCAAAATAATATCAGTAGGTTAAGCTAAATTGATTTTTGCGAGGGCATCAAGTATGAGGTGATCGCCATGAGTACCAGAAAATTCTCCCGTGTGCCATTTCATGTCACGGCGACCGCCACGGTTGACGGTCGCAGCTTTCAGGGCAAGGTCAGTAACCTTTCTATGAATGGACTGTTTCTGGAAACAGCAGAACGGCTGGCGGAAGGGGAGGCTGCTGATCTGGTGATCAGCCTGGAAGGGACTGACCCGGAAGTTGCAGTTGCCTTTCAGGGAAGAGTCTGCAGGGTTACCGATGATGGTATCGGCTTTCATTTTGAGAAGATAGACCTGGATTCCTATACCCATCTGCGCAATATCATCGCCTATAATATTGCCGATGCTGAGAAGGTTATGGATGAGATATTTACCAATATTGAAGAAAAAATCTCGTCTGGGGTCTGATTGCCCGGGGGTGTCATGAACCGTTGTAGTCACTGCAAAACATACTCCGTCTTTGGTTTTCTTCTGGGGGTCGGAGCACCGCTGGGCTGGTTGTTGGTGCGGCTGGTGATGTTTAATGATCCCGGACAATCGCTTTTTGAGCAGCTGTTGGGAGATATTATCAAGGATGCAGAACACCGTATGCTTTATCTGTATATGGGAGTCGGAACATCGTTTGTCCTGGGAACCGTCGGTTTTCTGATCGGCAGAACCGGGGACGAACTGCAACAGCGCGCCCATGAACTGGATGAACTGCATCAGGAGGTCGCCTCCCAGAAGGAGGTCTTTGAAAATCGCTTCAAGGTGCTGGACAGCAATGTTAAAAACTTCCATCAGATCAGCAGTAAAATCCAGACCTCGCTGAATCTTGAAGAGGTGTTGCTGCTCTGCGCAGAAGGGCTGCATGATGTGCTGGGCTATGAGCGGGTGAATATCCTGATGACCACCCAAAATGGCCGTAGTCTGCGTTTTGTGACCGCCACCGGCAGCCTGGCCCGTGAGATAGACGGTCTGGAGCTGCCCCTTGATCCGGCAATCGGGGTGATCTACCGCAGTATCAATGAACGCAAACCGTATCTGATTGACGATATTACCCGCTATGACGAAAGCTATCATCTGCAGCCACCCCACGACCGGATTGAGGTACTGCGTTCCAAGAACTTTATTATCTGCCCCATGGTGGTTAAAGGTGAGGCACTGGGGGCCTTTGCCATTGATAACAAACGTTCTCGCCGGGCACTGAACGAGTCTGATCTTGATACGATCATGCTGTTTGCCGATCAGGTGGCCAATAGTATTACCCGTATCAACCTGTTGACCTCCATTGACACCCTGACCACCGAGCTTGAAAGCTCGTTCTCGTTCCTGCTGTCCCACCGTGACCAGTACTCCAGAAATGTTGAGGAGTTGAAAGCCAGTATTGAGTCGGTGGTGGATGGTGCGGCGGTGATCGCCTCGGCAGCAGAAGGTTCCACCGCTTCGGTGGATGAAACCAGTACGGCGGTTAACGAGATCTCGGTGGCGATAGAAGAGGTTTCCCGTAACCTGGATACCCTGGCCGGAATTGTCCATCAGTCTGCCTCTGCCATGGAAGAGATTACCGGTAATATTACCAGTGTCGAGCGCAGCGCCGCCATCTCCCATGAGGTTTCCAGCCAGGTACAGGCCCAGACCGAAGAGGGACGTACAGCGGTCAATGAGACCATCGGTTCGCTGGCAGAGATTCAGCACTCGGTTGAGGAGTCCTACGCCGGTATAACCCGTCTGGCTGAGAAAAGTACCCGGATCGAGAATATCGTCAATGTCATCAACGACATCACCAAGCGGACCAATCTGCTGGCCCTGAACGCTTCAATCATTGCGGCTCAGGCCGGTGAATATGGCAAGAGCTTTGGCGTGGTGGCGGATGAGATCCGCAATCTCTCGCTGCAGACCGGTCATTCCACCGGCGAGATCACCGGCATTATTGATGAGATCATGTTTGAGTCCCGCCACGCTGCCGACAACATCACCGCCACCAAAGGGCTGGTGGTCCGGGGTGTTGAGCTGGGGCATGTCATGGGAGAGACCCTGCAGGCGATCTATGACCGTTCAGTCTGCTCAATGGAGATGACCTCGGAGATCAAGCAGGCCACCGAAGAACAGTCGCAGAGTGTGCAGATGGTGGCCCGCTCCATGGAAGATATCAGCAGCATGACCTCCCAGATCTTTAACGGTTCCAAGGATCAGGCCAAGGCCACCCGCAGCATTGCCCGGGCGATTGAAACGGTGAAGGAAATGGCCCACGAGATGGTGCAGTCCACCTCCAGTCAGGTGGAGGATGGTCGCAGGATCAGGCGTACGGTGGAGTCGGTCAGTGCCATGGTGCACCAGATGTTTGATAATATGGAGGCCCGCCGGGCCCAATCCTCAGAGGTGGTTAAGGAGCTGGAATCGATGAAGAGCACTACCTGTCAATTGTAGCGCCGGTTTCAGCTTAAGCACCTATCTAAAAAGGCCTCTGTCCGATCTGGACAGGGGCCTTTTGCATTCAGATCAGCTGATCCAGCCCAGCAGGATCGCTGTGGCGCTTGCCACCGAGACAATGATCCAAAGGGTAACCCCCTGGGCCAGCGGTTTGATGCCGGTCTTGGCCAGCAGTTCCCGGGTCAGGCCGCTACCGATCAGGAACAGGGTTACCACCAGGCTCTGTTTGGCGATGCTGTTGAGCGGGTGCCAGAGCTGTTCAAACTGCGGCAGGGCTGTCTTGATGGCTGCAGCAGCGATAAAGCCGATGATAAAGAGCGGAAACTTTGCCTTGCCTTCTGATTTGGTCAGCCAGGCCGCCAGCAGGGCCGAAGGCATGATCCAGAGTGCGCGGGTTAGTTTAACCGTGGTGCCGATGGCCAACGCCAGACTGCCGTAGGCTGCTGCTGCCCCCACTACGCTGCTTGTGTCATGGATCGCCAGAGCTGACCAGAGCCCAAACTGCTGCTGTCCCATCCCCAGCAGGTGCCCCAAAGGGGGAAACAGGATCAGGGCTATGGAGTTGAGGGTAAAGATCGTTGCCAGGGCCACTCCGGTTTCTTCGCCTTTTGCTTTGATCACCGGGGCCATGGCCGCAATGGCACTGCCACCGCAGATGGCGGTGCCGAACGAGATCAGGGTTGAAGTGCGCTGCGGCGTCTTGAACAGCCTGCCCAGCAGCCAGCCTGCCAGCATGGTAAAGCTGATGCTGATGGCGGTGTAGAGAAAGGCATCCTTACCGGTTTGCAGGATCACCGGCAGGTTGATGCCAAAGCCCAGACCAACCACGGAACTTTGCAGCAGCCGCCTGCTCCAGGTGGACGTACTGTTTTTCCAGGGATTGCCAATCGCCAGACCGAATACAAGTCCTGCCGTCAACGCCATCGGCGCAGTGACCAACGGTAGGCAGCAGACCAGCAGTAAAAGCCAGAACAGTAGTTTCAATCCGGTGTTGTTGTGCATATCCAGCTCCTTGTCGCTGATTGGTAGTTGCTACTGTAGCCAGAAAATATTATAAATAAAAATGAATAATAGTTATTAAAATAATCAATTGGATTTATGTATGGCCTTGTCACTGCGACAACTGGAGATTTTTGAAAAGATCGCTACTACCGGTAGCGTTACCAGGGCCGGAGAAGAACTGCTGCTGACCCAGTCAGCGGTTAGTATGGCCCTGTCCCAGCTTGAACAGCTGAGTAGCGTTCCGCTCTTTGAGCGATCAGGCAGACGTCTGCTGTTGAATGATGCCGGACGCCAGTTGCTGCAGGAGGCACGACCAATCCTGCAGGCAGTGAAGCAGGTTGAACAGCGGTTGCAGGGAGATAGCGGAGAGCTGGTGGGAGAACTGCTGGTGGGGGGCAGCACCACCATTGCCAACTATCTGCTGCCGTCGCTGTTGGGGGCCTTTGCCCGCAGGTATCCGCATACCGGGGTGCAGCTAACCGTTGGCAATACGCAACAGGTGGCTGATCTACTGGCAGCAGGGCAGCTGGATATCGCCTTTGTTGAGGGACCTTGTCACAGCCGGGAGCTGGTTGCCGTACATTGGCGAGATGACGAGCTGGTGGTGGTAGCTGGCTCTGAACATCCGTGGGGCAGGGAGAAGCGGGTGACGCCGGAGCAGTTGGCCGCCGCCCCCTGGATCATGCGGGAAAAAGGTTCCGGTACCCGCGAAATCTTTGAAGATGCCATGAACAGGGCTGGAATCAGGTATGCCATTGCGTTGGAGTTCGGTCATACCGAGGCGATCAAAAACGGTGTAGCCAGCGGGCTGGGGGTCAGCTGTCTTTCACGGATTGCGGTGGACCGTGAGCTGGAATACGGCCGGCTGGTTGAAGTGGCAAGTCCGTTGTTACTGGGCCGTTCACTAACCCTGCTGAAACGGCGCAACAGTCATTGTACCGCCCTGCTGGATGCCTTTTTACAGGTGTCAGGCGGGGTCTGGGAGGTGTGACGCATTGAGTAAAAACACTCTTGACGACAGCTGTTTCAAAACGTATGGTTCAATCCGTTACTGTTAATAAAGGCGATGGAGTCCGCCATAACCGCTTGCATCCCAAGCTGATGACTCCTACTTCAATTGCGAGGTAGGGGTCTTTTTGTTGCCCTCAAAGACCGTTGATTTGAAAAATATGGAGAAATACTCGTGCCTTTTCGTTGGAGCCCCCGCGAGCATCTTTCGCTCGGTGTCTATATGTTAAAGTGGATCTGCCTGGCAACGCCGGTTGCTGCTGCTGTTGGATCGGCTTGCGCCCTGTTCTTGTGGTTGCTTGATCGCAGTACGCAGCTGCGCCTTGAAACCCCCTGGTTGCTGTTTCTGCTGCCGCTTGCCGGAGCCGGGATCAGTATCCTGTACACCAAGCTCGGCCATGTGGCGGAAGGGGGCAATAACCTGCTGATGGATGCTATTCATGGCCATGAAAAGGTTGATAGCGGTATTGTGGTGCCGCGCCGTATGGCGCCTTTGATCCTGGTGGCAACGGTGGTGACCCACCTTTTCGGCGGATCAGCCGGTCGTGAAGGTACGGCAGTGCAGATGGGGGGCAGCATCGCCTCCACCATTGGGCGCTGGTTCCGGCTGAGTGGCATGGATATGCGCACCTTGCTGATGGCCGGTATTGCTGCCGGTTTCGGCGGGGTTTTCGGCACGCCGCTGACCGGGGCTGTCTTTGCCATGGAGGTGTTGGCGGTTGGACGGATGAGCTACGATGCACTGATTCCCTGCCTGATTGCTGCGGTGATTGGTGACTGGGCCTCTGGCGCCTGGGGGATCCACCATGCCCAGTATGTCATTTCAACAGCTGCGGCCAGCCTGGGAGGCACGCCGCTTAACTGGCTGCTGACCTTGAAGGTTGCCGTGGCAGCCGTGGCATTCGGTCTGGTGAGCGCCCTGTTTGCCGAGATGATCCATGGCATCAACCATTTTTTCAAGCGTACCGTTGATCGCCCCTGTCTGCGACCAATTATTGGTGGCATCCTGATCATCGTTTTGGTCTACCTGCTGGGTACCCGCGATTACCTGGGGCTGGGTGCCAGTTCCGCTGACCCCCATACGGTGACCATCCTCTCCTGTTTCCAGCCCGAAGGCGCAAACCCCTGGAGCTGGTGGTGGAAACTGCTCTTTACTGCAGTCACCCTGGGGAGCGGGTTTAAAGGGGGGGAGGTGACACCGCTGTTCTTCATTGGGGCTGCGCTGGGTAATACCCTGGCGCATCTGATGGGGGCACCGGTTGATCTCTTTGCCGGGCTTGGCTTTATTGCGGTGTTTGCCGGTGCAACCAACACACCACTGGCCTGTACCTTGATGGGGATCGAGCTGTTCGGCTCCCAGTATACGCTCTACTTCACCATCGCCTGTTTCCTGTCCTACCTGCTGAGCGGGCATTCCGGCATCTATTTGTCGCAGCGGATCGGCACCCCAAAGCTGAATCTGGCCCATCTGCCGTTTGGCGCCTCGCTGCGGGCAACCCGGGATCTGCGGCCCGGCCTGGGTGCCTACCTGTTACGCCGGCGTAGCAAAGCCGCCATAGCACCAGATAAATAATAGCCGGATTGGAGGATCACGAATGGCACACCGCCACCAAGTAGACAGTTCCGAAGTCGGACAGGTTCGCATCTATCTGGAACAGGGAGAAAAGTGCGTTGGCAACCGCAAAGGGCTCAAAAAGTGGCTGACCGGCTCTCCACTACTGTATCGGGAAATTATCAAGGCAGCCAAGTTGGATGGCTTACTCAATGCTACGGCCCATCATACCCATTATGGCTTCAGCGGTGATGGCCGTGTGCAATCAGGCGATCTGGAAACACCCAACAAGTCGCTTAACCTGTGTGTTGAGTTGGTTGGTCCCCGAGAGCAACTTGAGCTGTTCTGTCGTACCCATGGGACTCTGCTGAAGGGCAAGGTGATCCTGTACAAACATATCGAGCACTGGGAGATCAGTGCTCGCCGCCTTCAAACCTGTGAGGCAGGGGAGGCAGAATATGCTGAACCGGAGACGGCCATTGCGGATGAAAGTGAGCAATAAGCTATGGATACACTGAGAGCCGTTACCGTGCGGCATGCCGGTTATATTGTTCTGGCGTTGGTGGCGGCAACAACACTCATAGCATGCTTCGGCTGGGATATGCAGCTGGCACGGGCCTTCTATACTCCCGGCCTAGGGTTTTCGATCGGTCAAAAACAGCCGTGGTATGCCTTGTACCGTTTTGGTGAATGGCCTGCCTTTGCTTTGGGGGGGATGGCCGGGATAGTTTTTCTGCTTGGTTTCTTTCGTCCAACTCTCGCAGTATTCCGACGACAGGCCCTGTTTCTGGCCCTGCTGCTGATCATTGCCCCCGGTATTCTTGCCAATGCTGTTTTCAAAGATCACTGGGGAAGACCCCGGCCTCGCCAGGTGATGGAACTTGGCGGCACCATGGCCTTTCATCAGCCCTGGCAGCCGGGACCGGCCCCTAAAAACGCCTCCTTTCCGGCCGGTCACCCCACCGTGGCCTTTTATCTGTCTGCCCCGTATTTCATCCTGCGCCGGGAAAAGCGCAGACAGGCCCTGCTCTGGCTCTGGGGCGGCTTTGGCTATGGCTGCGTTATGGGCGCGGCACGGATCATCCAGGGAGGACATTTCCTGTCGGATGTGGTCTGGAGCGCCGGATTCGTCTACCTGACTGCCCTGGTGCTGGCAGTCTGGCTGTTGCCTGCTGAACAAACCTGCGATCGCTAGTGAAATATCCATGGCAAGGTTTTGCTGTTGTCAGTTTTTGTGGTTTGACAAGCGGCGGTAGGCAGATTATGCTTGCAGAAAATCAACGGCGATGGAGTTCGCCATAACCGCTTGTATCCCAAGCTGATGACTCCTGCTCTTACACCCAAGGGCAGGAGTTTTTGTTTTTCAGGGACAGTGGGATGACAATCATTGATTGTGCGCTATACTAGGCAAAAGGAGACATGCATAGATGAAGACCGCTGCAACCATTGCATTTTTTTGCGCCGGCGGGGGGCTTGCCCGCTACTACCTGTCTGGCTGGGTCTACAGCCTGCTGGGGCGGGTCTTTCCTTACGGCACCTTTGTGGTTAATCTCATCGGAGCCTATTTGATTGGTCTGATCATAGAATTAAGCCTGCGCAGCACCCTGTTTCCAGGTACGTTGAGGATTGGTCTGACTGTTGGATTCATGGGGGGGCTGACCACCTTTTCAACCTTCAGCTATGAGACCTTCAAACTGTTGGAAGATGGACAGTTTGTGCTGGCCTTTACCAATGTGTTGGCCAGTGTGGCGGTCTGTCTGCTCTGTACCTGGCTGGGGATTGTGACCGTCCGTTCGTTAGCGTAGCCGGTAGAGGATTAAACCTTAACGCGAAGAGGCATGAGGTGCATGGGCCGCAGAGAAAGTCTTTAAAATAGTGGGTAGTCATCCTTTTTGAGATTCTCTGTGCCTTTGTACCTCTCTTTTTTCTCCGCGTTAAGTTTATTTTAAGGAGATGATCACATGTCCAAGCTGATTGGCGAACAGCAGTTGATGCGGATCTTTATCGGCGAGAGCGATCGTTTTGAGCATCGTCCGCTTTACGAGGTGCTGGTGGAACTGTTACGTAAGGAAGGTTTTGCCGGTGCCACGGTCTTGCGGGGGGTCTCTGGTTTTGGAGCCAACCGGATCTATCATACCCAGAAGCTGCTGGACCTGTCGGCTGATATGCCGATGGTGATTGAGGTGGTTGACAGTCAGGAGAAGATCAGCGCGATTATGCCGCAGATTGACGCCATGATGGGGGGTGGTATGATTACCCTGGAGAAGGCCACCGTAATCCGCTATACCCACGACAAATCCTAACCGCTACAGGAGGTGGAGATGCAGTACTCGCATGAAGTAGAGCAGATGACCTGTGTGGCCAAAGGCCCTAATCATGGTCCTGCCCCGATTCCCCAGGAAGGCCGCTGGACCCAGGCCAAAGAGATCAGGGATATTGCCGGGCTGACCCACGGGGTGGGCTGGTGCGCCCCGCAACAGGGGGCCTGCAAGCTGACCTTGAATATCAAGGACGGGATTATTGAAGAGGCGCTGGTGGAGACCCTGGGCTGTTCCGGTATGACCCATTCAGCGGCCATGGCAGCGGAGATCCTGCCGGGCAAGACCATCCTGGAGGCGCTTAATACCGACCTGGTCTGTGATGCCATCAACACCGCCATGCGGGAACTGTTTCTGCAGATCGTCTATGGTCGTTCCCAGACCGCTTTTTCAGAAGGCGGGCTGCCGATTGGTGCCGGTCTGGAAGACCTGGGCAAGGGGCTGCGCAGCCAGATCGGCACCATGTACGGCACGGTTGCCAAAG
>CAZNWF010000112.1:0-8783 GCA_964576485.1 uncultured Geobacter sp.
AGAGGGAGGAAAGTCCGGGCTCCGCAGGGCAGGGCGCTGGGTAATCACCAGCGGGGGCGACCCCAGGGAAAGTGCCACAGAGAGAAGTCCGCCCGTTTCGACGGGTAAGGGTGAAAGGGTGAGGTAAGAGCTCACCGGGTCCGGTGGTGACACCGGATGCCAGGTAAACCCCGCCAGGAGCAAGGCCGAATAGGGAGGCGTTAAGGGTGGCCCGCCCGTGCCTCCGGGTTGGCTGCTTGAGGTCATCGGTAACGATGATCCTAGAGGAATGATCGTCACCTGCCGCAAGGCAACTTCCGGCAGGAACAGAACCCGGCTTACGGCCTGCTCCAACCAATATTTTTCATTACGACAAGGAACATTTCCATGATTTTAGAATCAGATCTGGTACTGGTACATGTGGACAACAAGCCCGGCTTCTACGCCAGGGCAGAAGAGATCAGCCCCGACGTCAAGGCTGGCTGGTGGCAGGTAAAACTACTGGTACTCACCTTCCCGCTGCAGGTCTTCACCTGGATTCTGGATGAAGAACAGCTGGATGAGGCCCCCTTTACCATGGGTGGCACTCCGCTGCGCCTTGAAAAGCTGATTTCCCCCCTTGATGAAGAACGTCGCCAGCTTGATGAACAGGCCAAGAAAATCCAAGAGGCCGTTCCTGCTGATGAAGGGCAGAAAGTCGTTTCTCTGGCGGATCGCCGCAAAAAGAAGTAATCCCCTTCTTTCAGTCCACCCGCTTTTAACGCCCCTAACCGGGCGTTTTTTTATGCTCAAACAATAAAAACAACAGAAAGTTTTGTTCTTGACAGCTCCTTGACTACTGGTATAGTTTTGCCGCAAAGTGGAAAAAAGTGGAAATTAGTGGCAAAGCAACACGAAAGGACTGCCATGTTTGGTGGCGAAAGCCTGACTACCATCGACGCGAAAGGGCGTACCAGCATCCCGGCACGATTCCGGGAGGTACTGGTAACAGAGTTTGGTGACGAACGTTTTATCGTTACCAAAGCTTCCCCTGTGGATTTCGATGATGGCAGTTACGGTCGCGGCCTTTCTGTCTATCCGCTGAACGAGTGGCAGGAGCTGGAAAAAAAGATTCAGTCCAACGAAGGCGAACTGCCACTGGCGCAGCTTAACAGCCTCAAGCGTCTGGTACTGGGGCCGGCTCAGGAATGTACCGCAGACAAACTGGGACGGGTCTTGATCCCGCCAGCGCTTCGGATTCATGCCAACCTTGGCCGTGACCTTTATTTTGTCGGCATGGGCAGGCGCTTTGATATCTGGGCCAGCGAAACCTATGCCCGGGTCAATGCACAGGATGAACGCAATTTCCCGCAGGATTCAGCTGCACTTGCAGCGCTTGGCATATAGATGGAGCCATTTCATCACCTGTCAGTACTGGCCAGGGAGGTCATCGAACAACTGGCCCCCTGCCCCGGCGGCACCTACCTGGATGGCACCCTGGGTGGCGGAGGCCACAGCGAGCTGATTCTGGAAAACATCGGCCCGGATGGCTTGTTGATCGGCATTGATCGGGACCAGTCTGCCTTGGCTGCAGCATCTGAACGGCTGCGCCGTTTTGGTTCCAGCTTCAAACCGGTACAAGGCAGCTTTGGAGATTTGGCAGAGCTATTGAAAAAGGAAGGGATCAGCGCCCTTGACGGCCTGCTGCTGGACCTTGGTGTGTCGTCACACCAACTGGATACCGATGAGCGTGGCTTCAGCTTCCGGCTTGATGGACCACTGGATATGCGGATGGATCGCACTTCTGGTGACTCTGCCGCAGATCTGCTGCAGGAATGCTCAGCCGGGGAACTGGAACAGATCATCAAGGAGTTTGGCGAAGAGCGCTGGGCAAAAAAAATCGCTTTGAAGATTGTGCAGGTCCGCCAGGAAACGCCGATCACCACGACGCTTCAGTTGGCAGATCTTGTGGCGGGCACCATTCCACGCCGCTTTCACGAAGACCGGATTCACCCCGCAACCCGTACTTTCCAGGGGTTGCGGATCGCCGTCAATCAGGAGCTGGAACAGGTACAACAGGGGGTTAGCGCAGGAATAGCAGCCCTGAAGCCGGGAGGCCGCATTGCCGTGATCTCGTTCCATTCACTTGAGGACCGGATCGTGAAGCACCTGTTTCGTGAGGCAGCAACCGGATGCACCTGCCCCCCCAGGATGCCGTACTGCGTCTGTAACAAAAAGCCGCAACTGCGCATCCTGACCGGGCGACCGATACTTGCCGGAGCAGAAGAAACTAACCGTAACCCCCGCGCACGCAGCGCCAAGTTGCGGGTTGCTGAAAAACTGGGCTAGTCCCGGAAGGAGGGCTCATCCATGGGCATGGCAAAAACCGATAGTTCCAAACTTACCTTTCCCGGACATCTGGGGGCTGATCTGGCTCCGCGCCGGATGGATATTGTCAAATTCCTGATGATCTGCATGGTGCTGTTGACCGTGGTATCCATTTTTCACGTCTGGTCACGTTTCCGGTTGATTGAACTCAACCTGCAGATCGGTGAGGCAAGCCGGCAGCTCAAAGATCTGGAACAGGAACAGAAACGTCTGAAGCTTGAGGCAGAATCACTCAAAACACCGGCACGGATTGAGATCATTGCAAAACGTGATTTAGGCATGACCGTTCCTCAGGATCAGCAGATAATACTGGTAAAATGATGCACAGCGGAGCAGCTGCAGGGAGCAGAGCATGAAAAACGACAAGGAAAAATGGGCGAGGGTCAGGATCATCATGGTCTCCTGCCTGTTTGCCTTTGGCTTCCTTGCTGTTACGGCACGTAGCTTCTACCTGCAGATACTTGAACACGACCAGCTGGTTAAACTGGCCGAGCGCCAGCATCACCGCACCATCCCGATTACACCGGCGCGGGGCGGCATCTTTGACCGGACCGGCGCACCTCTGGCTGTCTCGCTGGAAATGGATTCGCTCTATGCAGAACCCAAACGGATCAGTGATCCCGCAAGAACAGCAGCAGCTCTTGCACCACTTGTCCAGCTCCCCCAGCACGAGCTTCAGCGCAAACTGGATTCAGCAAAGAGCTTTACCTGGCTTGCCCGCCAGTTGCCGCCGGAAACAGCGGTAAAGGTCAAACAGCTTAAGCTGCCAGGGATCGGCTTTGTCAAAGAGAACAAGCGCTTTTACCCCAACTTTGAGATGGCATCCCATGTCCTTGGTTTTACCGGTATGGACCCCGGTGGTCTTGAAGGATTGGAACGTCGCTATGACGCTACTATTCTGGGAAAAACCGGCTACCTGCTGACCGAGCGGGATGCTCTGGGGCGGGATGTCGCGGTACGAAGTGCCGTAGTCCAGGATGCGGCTCCAGGTAAAAACCTCTATCTGACCCTGGATAAGAACATCCAGTATTTCACGGAAAAAGAGCTTGCCAAGGCAGTCGAAGGCAGCAGGGCAAAAAGTGGTATGGCGCTGGTGATGGACCCCTGGACCGGCAAGGTGCTGGCCATGGCCAACTACCCGACCTTTAACCCGAACTCATTCAGACAGTATCCGACGCTTAATCTGCGCAACCGTTGTGTAAGCGACAATTTTGAGCCAGGTTCAACCTTCAAGGTCTTTCTGTTATCTGCTGCCATTGAGGAAAAAATAGTAACCCCCCGTGACGGTATCAACTGTGAAAACGGTCGTTATTCCTTTGGTGGCCGGATTATCAGGGATGATCACCCCCACGGCAGGGTTTCTGTTGCTGAGGTACTGAAATACTCCAGCAACATCGGATCAGCCAAAATCGGCCTGAAGTTGGGGGATGACCGGCTGCACCGCTACCTGAAGGCGTTTGGCTTCGGCGACAAGAGTGGCATTGACCTGCCTGGCGAAGCATCAGGAGGCCTGCGCCCGGTCAGTCGCTGGTACGGCACAGATATCGCCACCATCTCCTTTGGCCAGGGGGTATCAGCCACGGCGTTGCAGCTGGTGACCGCCACCTCTGCAGTGGCAAATGGTGGCCTGCTGATGAAGCCCTACCTGGTTGAACGGGTTACTGATAGCGCCGGACTGGAACTGCAACGTTTTGAGCCGCAAACCGTGCGACGGGTGATTTCAGCCCAGACCGCCGCAACAATTTCGCAGATGATGGAAGGGGTTACCCAAAAAGGTGGCACCGCCACCAATGCCGCCATAGAAGGTTTCAGGGTGGCAGGCAAGACCGGTACAGCCCAAAAGGTTGATCCGGTCAGCAAGGGCTATTCCGCCACCAAGCGGACCGCTTCATTTATCGGTTTTGTGCCGGCAGAAAAGCCGCTCTTGACCATTCTGGTGGTGATTGATGAGCCCACAACCAGCCCCTATGGCGGAGTGGTTGCTGCTCCGGCATTCCGTGAAATAGCTTTTAATACGCTGTGCTACCTGAAGGCAGCCGGGGTGGGTAAAGCCTGCGAACTGCCGAAGGCACAGACCGTACAGGCCACGCCGGCAACGGCTGTACCGGCAGCAAAATCATCAGCCGCTTCAGATGCCGAAGAGGGCGGAAGCATCGAGGTAGCCGGCGTTGGAACGCCCATGCCTGACTTCAGGGGCATGAGTATGCGCCGCGTACTACAGGTAATGGAAAAACGCCAGCTCAACCTGCAACTACGTGGCAGCGGGCGGGTTATTGAGCAGCATCCGCAGCCAGGGCAGGTAATCCATGGCTCAGATGAAATTTGGGTCCGTTTGACACCCGCGGCATAAGGAGCTTGTGATGCTACTTTCAGAACTGCTGCATGAACTACCGCTAGAGGCAAGCCACGGTGATCTTTCTGTCGCAGTCTCGGCACTCACCTGCGACTCACGTCAGGCAGCAGCAGGCACACTCTTCTTTGCCCTGCACGGCACCAAGGTTGATGGACACCGCTTCATCCCCCAGGCCGTTGCTAGCGGTGCAGCAGCCATTGTGCTGGAAGATCCGTCCTATGCACCTGCACAGATCCCCTGGGTACAGGTAGCAAACGGGCGTCAGGCCATGGCGTTAATGGCCGCCTGTTTCTTTGGTCAGCCAACCCATGATCTGCCGTTGATCGGCATCACCGGCACCAATGGCAAGACCACCACCAGCTACCTGCTGGAAGGTATCCTTACCGCTGCCGGCCTGCCTGCTGCCGTGCTGGGTACCATCAGCTACCGCTTTGGTGACACCTGTATCGAAGCCAGCCATACCACACCGGAATCCACTGAACTACAAGGCATCTTCCGCCAGCTGGCTGATGCGGGTGCAAAGGCGTTTGTGATGGAGGTTTCCTCCCACAGTCTTGAACAGCGCAGGGTAGATGGGGCAATCTTTAATGTCGGTATTTTCACCAACCTGACCCGCGACCATCTTGACTACCACGGCACCATGCAGGCTTACAGCAGCGCGAAACAGCGCCTGTTCAGCGAACTGCTAAAGCCGGACACCAGCACACCGCAACGCTCTGCTGTCATCAATGCCGATGATCCGGCAGCAGAAGAGTTCATCCAGGCAGCTGCCTGTCCGGTCATCCGGTATGGTCGTGCTTCCGGGGCAGAGGTAACGGTGCGTAAGATGAGCTCTTCGGTTGACGGGATCAGCGCTATTCTGGTGACGCCAGAGGGGGAACAACCGTTTCACTCGCGGCTGCTGGGGGGGTTCAACCTCTCCAACATCCTGGCAGCTGCTGCCGCAGGAGTGGCACTGAAGCTGCCGCTGCAGGCCATTGTACAGGGAATTGAACAGCACAAGACCGTACCGGGACGCCTGGAGCGGGTTGAGAATAACAGCGGCGTGACCTGTCTGGTTGACTATGCCCATACCGGCGATGCCCTTGAAAATGTCTTAAGCACCCTGAAGGATCTGGCCAGCGCCAGGATTATCACCGTATTCGGCTGCGGCGGTGATCGGGATAACGGCAAGCGGCCGATTATGGGACGGATTGCGGCAGACTATTCCGATCTGGCCATTGTTACCTCAGACAATCCGCGCACCGAAGATCCCCACGAGATCCTGCGCCAAATCCGCGAGGGAATTCTTCCGCTGGGACTGCGGGAGTACAGCCCGAACGAACTCACTGTCAGCACCAAGGACAAGGGGTTTGTCATGCTTGAAAACCGTCGTGAGGCGATCAGACTCGCTGTTCGGCTGGCCAAGGCGGGAGATATTTTGCTGTTGGCCGGCAAAGGGCACGAGGATTATCAGATCATCGGCACCACCAAACACCACTTTGATGACCGGGAAGAAGCAGCCAACGCCTTCAGGGAGCAGATCTGATATGTTCAGCCCAGAACAGCTGACAAGCATCACCAAGGGAAGATTGGTCGGCCCTGAGACCGGGCCAATAGCCGGCATTTCAACCGACTCACGCACCATCAAGCCTGGTGAACTGTTTGTGCCGTTACAGGGCGATCAGTTTGACGGGCACGACTATATCAGTGGGCTCACGGCTAAACGCATCACTACCAGCCTTTGCAGTGAGGCATGGCTGCAGCAGCAACAACCACCAGCAACCTTAAGCTGCATCGTGGTCCAGGACACCCTGCGCGCCCTGGGTGACCTTGCTGCAGCCTTTCGGAAGCGGTTTGCCCTGACCATGATCGGGGTTACCGGCAGCAATGGCAAAACCACCACCAAAGAGATGCTGGCTGCCATTCTTGGCAAGGTTGATCAAGGATTGAAAACCTGTGGCAACCTGAACAACCTGATCGGCCTGCCACAGATGTTGTTTCAACTGAAACCGGAACATTGCTGGGCAGTGCTGGAGATGGGCATGAGTGAGCCGGGAGAGATAGATCGCCTGGCCGAGATCGCCTGCCCTTCAATCGGTATTGTCCTCAACGCCTATCCGGCCCACCTACAGAGTATGGGCAGTGTCGAGGCTGTGGCACAAGCCAAGGGGGAGCTGTTGCACCGGATTCAGGATGGTGGCCTTGCAGTGGTGAATGCTGATGACCCACGCATTGCCAGTCTGCATCAGAACCCCTCTGCCCGCAGGATTAGCTTCGGTATCCGGCGAGGCGAAGTCCGCGCTGAAGATATCCAGACAATCGGAACCGAGGGACAGGCATTCAAGCTGGTTACTCCCAAAGGCAGTATTCCGATCCAGCTTAAGGCATTGGGGCAGCACAACATCTATAACGCCCTTGCCGCAGCAGCAGGCCTGCTGGAGCTGGTTAGCCTGGAGACCATTGCCGAAGGGCTTGAGGCATTTACCCCCTACACAGGCCGGTTCCATCTGGAACAGTTGTCCAATCACCGGCTGCTGATTGATGACAGCTACAATGCAAACCCTGCCTCCTGTGCGGTTGCCTTGGCAACCCTGCGGGACATCAAGGGCAGTAATCGTGTACTGGCAGCCTTTGGCGACATGCTTGAACTGGGTAGCGATGAACTGGAACTGCACCGTCAGCTGGGCATCCAGGCGGCCTCTGTTGCTGATCGACTTTATCTGCTGGGCAACCTTACCAAAGAGACCGCCCGCGCAGCAGCAGAGGCAGGTCTGGCTGCAGAGGCCATTATGGTTGCAGCGAATCATGAAGAAATAGCCCAGGATATCATCAAAAACGCAGGCTCAGGTGATCTGATCCTGATTAAGGGCTCACGGGGAATGAAGATGGAAAAAATTGCCGCTCTGCTTCGGGCAGCAGATCGTCAGGAGGTGTAACACCAATGCTCTTTCACCTGTTCTACCCCCTGGCGTCCAACCTGAAGATTCTGAACATCTTCAAGTATCTGACCTTCAGAACCATCTATGCCATGATCACGGCCCTGATCGTCTGTTTTGTCCTTGGCCCCTGGATCATTCGTAAGCTGGAGGGGCTGCAGGCCCGGCAGGTAATCCGCACTGATGGGCCGGAGTCCCACCTGGAAAAACAGGGTACCCCCACCATGGGCGGTCTGATCATCCTTACGGCCATTATCCTGCCCACCCTGCTCTGGGCTGATCTGACCAACGTCTACATCTGGCTGACCCTGTTCATCATTGTGGGCTATGGTCTGATCGGCTTCATGGATGACTATCTCAAGGTGGTAAAGAAGAACACCAAAGGGCTCTCGGCCAGACAAAAGATGTTCTGGCAGGTGCTGCTGGCAGGCGGCGTGGCGGTATTTCTCTACGTTACGCCCGGTTTCAATGAGATGTTGTATGTGCCGTTTTTCAAGAATTTTCACCCGGACCTGGGGATATTTTTCATACCGTTCGTCACTTTGGTGATCGTCGGGGCCAGTAATGCCGTCAACCTGACCGATGGCCTGGATGGCCTGGCAATCGGGCCGGTGGCGATCAATGCCGCCACCTACCTGCTGTTTGCCTATATTGCCGGCCATGCAACCCTTTCAGCCTATCTGCAGATCCCCCGGGTGGTTGGCGCCGGTGAGCTGGCAGTGATCTGCGGAGCCATGGTGGGGGCCGGCCTGGGATTTCTCTGGTTCAACTCCTATCCGGCCGAGGTATTCATGGGGGATGTTGGCTCACTCTCATTGGGCGGCACCCTGGGTGTGATTGCAGTGCTGACCAAGCAGGAAATCCTGCTGGTGATCGTGGGGGGCATCTTTGTGATCGAGGCGCTCTCGGTCATCTTCCAGGTTGGCTCCTACAAATACCGGGGCAAACGGATCTTCCGCATGGCACCGATCCACCACCACTTTGAGCTGAAGGGGGTGGCAGAGCCCAAGATCATTGTCCGGTTCTGGATCATCACCATTATCCTGGCCCTGGTGGCCATTTCAACCCTGAAGATGCGCTGACATGGAACTGAAACATACCAAAATAACCGTCATGGGCCTCGCCAAAACCGGCGTGGCCTCTGCACGTTTTCTGGCACAGCAGGG
>CAZNWF010000113.1:0-8537 GCA_964576485.1 uncultured Geobacter sp.
CCTTTACCGTGCTGCCTGCCCTGCTGGTCATGCTGCATAAAAAATCAGAAACCGGAACTCTGAAGCCAGTTCAACAAAACTCAAGACCGGGTGTACAAAAACTGTTTGCCCGACCCGGCCTGATTGTGGCCTCCACCGCCCTGTTGGGCCTGGCCGGCACAGCAGCCCTGACCCGTGTGCCGTTTGACTTCAACATGCTGAACCTGCAGGCCAAGGGGCTGGAGTCGGTCAGCTATGCCTACAAACTGATGAAGAGCAAGGAAAACTCCGGCTACTTCGGCGTCTCCATGGCAAAGGACCGTGACGAGGCGCTCAGGCTGACCAAGCGTTTTGAGGCGCTGCCCAGTGTGGACCATGTGGTTTCCCTGCCAGCCCTGGTGCCGGATCAACAACCGGAAAAACTGGCTGAACTGGAACGGATCAAGCAGATTATGGCAAAGGTGCAGCCGGTGGCCTACGAGGAAAACCTGCGGGTGATGGAGCTGCCAGCCATTTTTGAAGGGTTCCGCGAGCGGGTTGAAAAGCTGAAGCTGAGCCTTGAAGCCCGGAAGCTGCCCCAGGCTGGTCCGATAGCCGCCTTCCTGACCACCCTGGACAGATTCTTTGCCGGACTGGAAAAGGAAAAAGATGGCAACGCCCTGACCATGCTGCGTGAAATGCAGGAAGCCATGTTTGCCCCCCTGCCGGAGAAGCTGAAGCTGCTGAAGGAAAGCCTGCAGGCCCGGGCCGTGACTGAAGCAGATGTTCCGGTTGCCTTAAAGCAACGCTTTGTGGGCAAGGATGGCCGCCTGCTGCTGCAGATCGCCCCGAAAAAAGAGATCTTCAACGAGCAACCACTGGCTGAATTCGTCACCCAGATCAAAACGGTTGATCCCCACGCCACCGGTGAGCCGGTCAGCGTCTATGAATCATTCAAGATCCTGAAGCTCTCCTACCTGCAGGCCTTCCTGTATGCCCTGGGGGGAGTGGTGCTGATCCTGCTGATCGCCTTCCGCAGCCTGCGCTCCACCCTGCTTGGTGTTGCGCCACTGGCAGCCGGACTGTTGCTGATGGTGGGGGGGATGTGGCTATTCGGCCTGAAATTCAACGTAGCCAACATCATTGTCATGCCGCTACTGCTGGGGGTGGGGATTGACTCGGCCATCTACATCATCAGCCGTCACCTGAAGGGGGAGGAATCACCGGTGGAGGTGGCCACCAGCAGCGCCGGCAAGGGGGTTTTCCTGAACGCCCTGACCATCCTGTTCAGCTTTGGCGCCTTAATGGTGGCCCGCCACCAGGGGGTCTTCAGCATCGGCGCGGTCATGTCACTGGGGATGACCGCCATTGTACTGGCGTTTCTACTATTTTTACCGGCGTTGTTACTGCTGCTGGAAAAGAAAAACCGATAACCTCTTGTGGGGGCGAGGCAGTGCCTCGCCCCCACAGGTATGATCGCACCACTCATTCTACAGGGGCGACCCGGTGGGTCGCCCTCAAACTGCTGCTCTCCGCATCATTTAAACAGATTAGCGCTGATTTTCCGCTGTACCCTTCTCCCTGAGGGAGAAGGTGGCCGAAGGCCGGATGAGGGGGCAGCGGCGCATATACTGTCCAGTAGTTCCCCCTCACCCTCACCCTAGCCCTCAGGGAGAGGGGACTATAGGGATGCTGTGGCGGAAGATTAACGCCAATCAGGTCATTTAATGACCCCCCCTACAACCTACTTCACCACAATCCTATCCAGCACAATCGTACCGCTGCTGATGGTCAGCGTGCCGTCCAGCGTAGTGTAACCGGTCTGGCCGGAATAATTGTCAGCATAGCCACCTCGCAGGGTGATGTTCAGCCCCCTGTTCAGCAGCAGGTTCTCAACAAAGGTCAGCGCCTTGATCTCAATCACCTGGCCTCCAGCCACCACAGCATAGGCGCTGTTCAAGGTGCCGTAGGAAGTTGCGCCGATCCGTGCCCTGGGCACCAGGTTAAACAGTGCGCCCAGGTTCTTGTCGGTGGACATGACCACCGTACAGCCACCCGTGCTATTGGTGCAGGCGCCTGACCAGCCGCCAAAGCTGGAGGCGGCGTTAGGGGTGGCGGTCAGGCTAATGCTGACATCCTTGGCAAAGCTGTTGCTGCAGGTACCACTGGTACAATCGGTATTACCGGATGTCGTGGGGATGGTGACGGCACCACCGCCACCGTTGCTGTTGGTAATGGTCACATTCAAGCTCTGCATCAGGGTAATGGCAACTGTGGCAAAACGTGCTGCCGACACCTTGGCCGCTGCATCCTTGACAAAGGCATACAGGGTTTGAGTACCAGCAGAACCAAAAGTGTAACTGGTCGGCTTTATGCTGCTCCAGCTGCAGGCTGCGCTGCTGTTGGTGGTGGCAAGGCAGTAGCTGTAGGGGGCGGTACCGCCTGCTGCATCAAAGAAATTGACAGCAACCGCCAGGGTTGTGCTGGTGGCTGGCAGGTCAAGCACAGCCACAAAGGGATAATCGTACAGCCCGTTCAGAATCGCATCAATCAGGGTCATCTGCTGACCATTGATGGTGATAATCTCGCTACCCTGGCGACTGCTCAGGCCCCAGAGGGCATCGGCATTATCCGGTATGCCGTTGTTGTTGGCATCAGTACTAAAGAGCGGGTTAGTGGCCCAATGGTCCAGATTATCCCGCACGCCGTCGCCATCGGCATCAGGAAAGATCACGCCGTACTCTTTGCGGCTGGTGGTCCGCACACCGGAAACCGTATCCTCAATCAGCAGCAACAGGCTGCGGATCTCGGTGGAGCTGATATCCGGCGGATTGGTGGCAACGGCTACCGGGCTGGCTGCCAGGGTATTAGCCATGATGTTTTCTGCTGTTACACCATACCCCAGCCTGATAACCGCCAGCTTGGTCTGGGCCGGTACGGTGGTGCCTTCGGTCACATAACCATTACTGTCCATCAGGGCGGTCTTGCCAGTCAGGTTGGTCAGGGCATTTACGCTAAAGCTGTTGCCGTGGGTGGTGGCTGGCAGGGTGCGATCAAACACAGTCTGGTCTGCAAGGCCTACTGTGCTGAAGCCGTCTAGTGCCGGGGTCTGCAGGATACGGGCGGTTACTATGGCCACATCTGCCCGGATCATGCTGTCAGCCGGGCTAAAGGCGCTGGTCAGGGTGCCCATGTAGCCAAAGAAGGCAGCAGCACGGGCTGCATCATATTCTTCTGCGCTGGTGAAGCTGGCTGCATCACTAAAGAGGTACACTGCCGGGTTCAGGGCATCGGTTGGCGGATCAAGTTCCATCAGGTTGTAGACCATTTTTGCCAGCCAGGCACGGGTAACCGGGGCTGCCGGGTCAAAGGTGTCGGCACTGTCAATCATGCCCAGTTCTTCTGCCTTCAGCACATAGGGGGCTGCCCAGGAGAAGTTCTGGTAGGTCATGGCTGTTGTATCAATCTTGATCAGGTTGGGCAGGTTCCGTTCTTCTGCATCCAGCTCAAGTCTGCCCAGTCTGGCTGCGGCCTTCATGATCATACCAAGCGCCTCTGCCTGTTTGGTTACGCTGTTCAGTTCAAAGATACGGCCATTGGGGTCATTCGGGTCAACAACGCCAATTACAATACCGTTTAAGGCCAGGTAGTTGATCGCCTTGTACTGCTCTTTTAACTGCTCTGTGCTGGCATTGGCGTATTTCAGGTCATTAAAGAAGTCCTTTACTGCGCCGTTTTCATTGATAACCACGGTGTAGATCTCTTGTGTAGCAGTTGCAGCGGCAGGGTCGCTGATCTGTAGCGTAACCTTTGTTACCCCTGCGGTTGGGGAGTTGTTCTGGTAGATCTTGCCACTCTTGCCCATGCAGGTGCCGTCAGTCACACTGCCACCGCCGGAAAGCACGCTGTAGGTGATGCTGTCATTGTCAGGGTCTGTTGCCAGCAGCGGCAGGCAAAGCGGCTGGCCGGTTATACCGCTGACGCTTTCAAGTTGTAGTTGCGAGAAGACTGGCGGCCGGTTGGTCTTCAGCTTCAGCCAGAACTGACCACTGGATGAGTTGGTAATGGTAACGGCCTGATTACTGCCATCCACCAGCTTCCAGTAGGAGGTCTTCACGTCAGTGGCATCATGCACCGGGTTGATCGGCAGGTTGACCAGAAATTCGGTGTTGGCTGCTACATCGCCGATCACGATCTCAGTCTGGCTGATCCCCAGGCCGGAGTCGGTGGATACCTGCACCGCCTTCAGGCCAGTTATGGCGGATGTGCCGGACTTGAACCGCCAGGACTTGGTGGCAGCCCCCACCTGGTAGCTGTTATCTGGCAGGTTTTCGGAGAGGAAGGTGGCAACGGGGAGTTTTTTTAAGAGTTCAGCGTAACTGGTAGCGTAGAGAGATTGGATTTCGTCGTTTGAAAGAGCACGATTATATATTTTCAATTCATCTAAAGCACCTTTTAAAAATGACTGCCAAGCGTCATTATGTGCAATTTGCGTTCCTCCATATCCAGTTAGTGGAGATACAGGACGAGTGCTTTCACCAGACAAAAGTACATTACTTGTTGAATATGTTGTTTTAACTCCATCTAGATATAATGAAAAATCTTCTGCTTGAACTTTGTTTGAATATTGTGTACTCCAAACTCCAGCAATATGATGCCAATTTGACAAAGATATGTTTTGACTTACCTGGCCAATAAGAGTGTTATCAGCTTCAACTGCATATGATATAGAATTATAGTAATTTGTATTACCTGTAACATTTGGTGTAACTCCTAAAGTTATACTTTTACCACCTGAACCAACCAATCCTCTATCTTGCATTATTGATGTATAAACACCATTATCATCAAGTTTGACCCAAGTTGATATAGAATATGCTGCTACACTAGATTGCACCAAATTTGTTTTTATATAATCAGTAGTTCCGTTGAAATAAAAAGCTTTACCGATTACACCATCTACACACTGTGGATTCCCATTCAAAGTACCATCGTGTCCATTCCCACTCACATCCTTAGCAGTACAATCATCAAACGACCAGTGGGCAACAAGACCAGATGACGGTGTGGCTTTGGTAAAAGTGAATAGATAGTAAGCATCTGGAGCACCGTCCTGACTCAAACCATCCCCATCTGTACCAATTTTGATGCGATCAGCAGAAAAACCTGTAGCAGAAATTGTCAGGCGATCACCATTTGGAAGTTCAAAGCTTGCAAAATTGCTGCTAGCAGCGGATGGATCCGGAAAAATCACATCCTGAGAGAATGAAGTAACGCCATTCAATAAAAATGATACCGTACCTGGCCCAACATGTGCACCGTAACTTCGAAAAGCAATAGCATAATAACTGCCATAATTAAGGGTTATTGTAGAGTCTAGCGCATTCAAAAATGGTTGATTAAGGTCAGCTGTAGCTGTAAAAGCTAAAGGAGATGTACTAGGATATATCCCGACTTTAGCAACAACCGTATCATTGATAAAATTCCCATTGTTTGATGTAAAACTTATATTTGTTATTGTATTATTTAAGTCGAATGACGAGCTCACATCTTTCTCCACCAGCTGCACTAGGGTATACGGCGGTACGGGATGTTTATCCCCGTTACTGTCTATGCCTAAGAAAGTGAAGACACGGTACCGTCCGGCGGGCATGGTGGTGCCGTCTGCTGTAGTGGCAATGGTGAAGGAAATCTCGTCACCGCTTAAGGTGCCGTTAACGCTTTTGTCGCTACCGTCAGGCATGAATACAATAACCTTGATGGTCTGCCCTGCCAGCGCTGCAATGGGTGACGGGCTGGCGTTTGCAACTTTCAGCCTGATGACATCCCCCGGATCAGCGTAGAAGCTGTCATCCTGGGCGTTAAAGGCGGCCTTGGTACGGTTGGGGACGATTATTTGGAGGTAGGGGCCGTTGGCGTGGAGATACCTGATGTCATATGAAAATGTTTGGGGTTCGCTGGTGTTACCCACGTTATCTACGGCTATTGCCCTGAAAGACGTTGAGGTCTGCAAGCTGAATGGAGAGGAATACAGCCTGGTACCAATAAGATTATCATCGCCTCCGTCTTCAATATCTCTTACATCGGGATCATATCCGTTTGCATTGAAATAGATTTTGGCAGGTTCGTTCGAGGCAAGAGTTACAGCAACAGAATCAAAATAGGCTGTTGACTGTGCAGGGGTAGCGGTAATCCTTGGGATGCTCGTGTCAGGAAGTGGCGTACCAACCCCAACTTTCTGAGTGTTGTTTATGTAATGTTTCATGTCATGGGACTCAATATCAAGGCTGAATCTATCCAACAAAGAGATAGCACCTTCGTCAAATTCAGCCGTCACATTTTGTCCATATGCGTACACCATTGGGTAGCCGGTATGCACGTAGGGCCATGAACTAAACATATATCTGACACTGAATTCCAGTGCTGCCAGCGCAGCTTTTTCTTTGAACTTCAGGTAGTCAAAGAGGTCTTCACTCAGATACTTAGTCAGAAACTCAAAATACGCAAGATACGGAACAAGGTCGTACTTATCGCGAACACGGTGATGATTGAGCTTCTTTGCTAGTTGGGCTGGTGCAGGGCTGGCTTCTTCATTGAAAAAAACGTTACGGAAATTGCTGTTACCGACAGATGGTGCACCAAAGGTATACAATAGCAGGTTATCTCGCTTGACTCCCCGATCAAGTAACCTAGCTGCATATAATGTTGCTACAGCGCCTCCAAGACTGTGGCCGGTTATAAGAAACATGTCATCACTGGTTGACGCGTTGCTTATAATATCAGCAAGCGTTGAATTAAAAGCATCGTTTAATTGGTACGTTTGTTCCAGTTCTTCTTCCATAACCTTGACACTGGTCATGAATCCTTCGTGTACTTTATTATTGGGGTCAGCAACGCTATATGACATCTGACCGGCAGCAAGATCAATTGCCAAGTCGTACTTGAAGTCCGGGGACTCTATAAGGCTGCCAAACTCGGTCCCCCTGAACGAGACAGCAACAATTCTTCTCAGTTTGCCATCAACTCGCGCCCATTGATAGCCAACTGTCGCCTGCAATGAGTTGCGAGCCAGTTTACGCATGGCTGCAGTGCCAATAGAACCATCAAGCGAAGACTGCACCGTTAAGACAATCTCAGCGGCACTCATAGCAGTTTGCGTAGCTTTCAGTAGCTTTATGTTTCTAAACCCCACGCTTTTGTAAGCACAGTCAAAGTACGTTGGGCTTGCACCAGTACCCGTGCATGCTGCAGTAGAATCGGAAACACTCAATTTGTTGTAACTTTCCTTTGAAATCTTTGCAGCAAGCTCTGCCAGAGAGAAGTTGATCAGCGACTCACCAGTTACCGCATACCTGGGCTTAAATTCTGAGCATTTCACAGGCGAATCAGAACTGGAGCAACTGCTTGTTGCCTCTGCCGGTGTCAGGCCAGCCCCCAAAACCATACAAACCAGCATCACCACCATCATCAATCGTTTCATACCCGTTCCTCCCTGGGTTTGGAATTTTTCATCACCACCATCGGGCACGGCACGCCGTGCCCCTACGATATCATCCGCCTTGTACGGGCAATTCATGAATTGCCCCTACGAAACCACAAAACCCTACCCTTTGCCGTTGTCAAAAAACTGTGGTACTGTTTACCCATATCCAGTAAAGGAGCCCGCTATGGCCAGATCATCCACCGCAACTGTTGAACAGGAACTGTTTCAAAAGGTATCGCTGCTGTCACCGGCACAAAAACGTGAAGCACTTGATTTTATCACCTTTATCTCCTCCCGCCGAACCCGGCAAAAAAGAGTCGCAACCGCTCAACAGCCGACGCAAAACCATTGCTCTATTGATGCTATTTTCAACCTTGCACCGGACTGCACAGATACTGATCTCTCCATAAACCATGACAAGTACCTGTATGGAGATGAAGCCCCATGAAGGTATTTGTAGATACCTGCGCCATTTGTGCGGCAATTGTTCCCTCTGATACCAACTGTCAAAAGGCACAAAGCCTGTTTCTCTGGATTGAGCAGCAGCGGGCAACCATGGTTACCTCTGATTACGTTCTTGCAGAACTGTATACGCTGCTGAATGTACGATCAGGCCATCATACGGCTGTTGCCTACATGGATGCCTTCAAAAAAAGCGGCATCAAACTGCTTTCGGCATTTGACATCTGCCCGCAAGCCGATGCTCTTTTCCGCAAATACAACCTGCCCCGCCTCAGCTATGTTGATTGTACCAGTTTTGCCCTGGTAAATGCCCACCGTCTTGATCATCTCTTTTCATTTGATGCCCACTTCAGCCAGTTTAAATTCAACCATACCGTTACCATCCTGCATTAACCCCCGTAGGGGCGAATGGCATTCGCCCGATGTTTCGTCCGACCGTTTTTCGGGCGACCAACCGGTCGCCCCTACAGTGTGCCTATTTATCCTAAAAGCGGCAATTAGCCACAAGGGCACAGAGAAACACAGAGAACGACAAGAAAAATTTGTTTTTAGGGTCTCACCCAAAAGGAATCAGGTTGTTTGTTATATCTTCCTGTTTTTCCTCTGAGACCTCTGTGATCTCTGTGGCAACTGC
>CAZNWF010000114.1:0-8481 GCA_964576485.1 uncultured Geobacter sp.
CAAACATAATAGCAAGATAGGCTGATTTCTGCATCGGATTGAATTTGCTGTCAGGCGTTGCATGAAACGGGGCAGATGCACCTTTAAAGTAACCGTAAAAGTAAAAAAACATCTGCTTTATAAGTCCGTTTGACAGTTCATCCAGCTTCGGCACATAGATGTTAGTAAGTGCACCGGACACCCATTTGTAGTAGAAAAACCAGAAAGAAAATGAGAGGGCAACTACAATACCGGCAGTATTATGCAGCAGGATGGCAGAGCGATAATTTCCGCAGACAGCAACGTATTCAGGGAAACGGATCTGGGCGCCTGAAATAATCAGCGTAACGATACCTAAAGCATTCAGCCAGTGCCATATTCTAACCGGTGCCGGTTGCAGGTAGATTAATTTGGCGTTCATAATGGCTACTCCTTTTTTCTGTTCTTGCGTGTAAGAAAGCGGAAGAATCCGTGACCGACCGGCATGACCATGCCACCTACAAGAATAGCTGCTCCAAACATATTCAGGATAGTATTCCGGGATGACCCCATCATGTAAAAATCAGGTATTACGTTAAGTGCGGCTATGCTCGCCCCTTTTTCAATATTCATATGCTGGAAGGTTCCGTCCTGCTTTGGCAGGACCAGACGGCTAACCTGGGCGGCATCGGGGCCTGAGGCATGGCAGGCGGTGCAGTTCCAGCTTTTATCCGATATCTGAAAGGCGTGGGTTGTTTTGGCAGGCGTCAGGACCGCTTTCAGATACAGGTCCTTGTTTGCAGGATTAGAATTGAAGTTTCTCAACTCTTCAATGGAGATATAGCTATCCAGATTTCTGTCAACCAGCTTGGTAGTGTTGTCAGAACCGGCCTTGGCTTTGAGGTATGCGTAGTCAGCAACGGCTGCGCCTGAACCGTTGCCTTTCTGATCCCGCCGTGAAACGTACACAGACAGCACGTAGTTATCAGACTTGGTGTGGCAGGTAATACAGGTGATTGAGCCTAGGTGAAGATTCGTCTGTGGCAGCCACTGGGCATGACTGGCCGTGATCCTGTCTTGGTTATGGCACGATGTGCAGGTCTTGTTGAGATCAAGCGCATAAAGCTCTCCCGGCTTGTGCACGGTATGCGGATTATGGCAGGCGCTGCAGTTCGTCACACTCAAGGAGTGCTTGCTGATTGAATACTGGGTTGCAATATCGGCATGACAGTCTGAACAGGTAGTTGTCCGAGCCGGTTTTCCGTCTTTGGGGTGATTATCAGAGACCGTGTTATGGCAGGTCTTACAACCGAGCTGGGCATGAGTAGTATGCTGAAAGGCCTTTGGATTAATCTGGTTGGCGGCACCGACCAGTTCCTTATTTTTATGACAGGTCAGGCAGGATTGATTTTTTTGAGCGCCTTCACCAAAGCCAAAGCCAGGGTCAGCCAGTCCAAGCCGTGGTAGCAGGCTACAGGCTGCAATAACAGCAGAGACTACAGCAATATGTTGTATCGGCAGACGTTGTGCGTACATCAGGGCATCCCTCCTTTCAAAACAATGCAGAGCTGTTCAATGTGATTCCTGCTGTCTTTTTAAACGCGCCTTTTCTGCTGTCATTGCAACATCTTCATTCATCTTGCGGATCAGCGGCAGCACCTGGGCAACCACAATCAAGCCGCAAAGGGACAGAAAAGCCCAGATAACAAAATTGGAAGCCTTGCCGTGATCAACGGATGCTGCTACTGCCGGTACTACCATTGCAGCCAGTGCTGCCAGGGTAAAGACTACTTTTTTAGCTGCTAACATGTTTATTCTCCTTAATCATTAGTAATAGTTATTATTGTTGATGCCCCTTATTGTGGTCATTCAGATCCCGTTCTGCAGCCTTAATGGCACAGATTGCTGCCTGTTTGATTTCATCCCTGTCTTCTGCATCAACCGGCCGCAGTGCATAGTAAAAAATCCCTTCTTTTCTGATCTTTTGCACCACCGGTAACGAAGCGCTGTCAGACACAAGGATAACAGCCAGATGTTGGTTGCACTTTTTTAAAAGACGTACCAGGTCTACCAGATTGACCTTATCGTCAAAGTCACTTCCCAGCATCACTACCGGTGTCTTTTTTTTCAGGATGTTGCTAATAACATCCACCGTAGAGCAGGTTGTTTCCACCTGATACCCTGCTCCTGATAGACTGCAGGAAATATCCCTGAGAAATGCCGTGTCTTTGTCTGCCACCAGAATGTTTTGTATTTCCATGATGATCTACCTCGTTCAGGAACTGACAGCTACTTGCGAATTTCTGCCTTGCGTCCCAAACCGCATACCTCTTTCAGCATGATACCGAACAACATCAAACCGGGGATAATCTGCACCGTAATAATGACCCCGAAAAAGATTATAAATAGGCGAGACATCAATTCGCCGTCCGCGTGGGTCGTACTCATAATGGTAAAGGCAATTGCACCGGCTACCACCATCAGAATCATCAGCATATTCACAATCTTCCTTGTTGAGCTTTTCAATTTTGTTGTTTCCATGACCTGCTCCTTTCATTCGTACATCAAAAATGATTACAGTGGTCATAGAGCAACAGCAGTGCCAATTATTTAAAATATTTTCACAAATAAAATATATGTAACAATATCGGAATGTTGTAATTTTTATTACACATCATAAAGAGGTCTTGCATCATAAAACGTCACCACGCTTTCAGCTGCTTACAGGCAAGAATTACTCAATAAAACAAGCTATTTATTTTGTTTTCTGACGTGAATGAGAGATAAAACTGATTCTTGCCGGACAAGAAATGTCTTGTCCGGCAAGAAAAACTGGGAGGGAAGCAAGGAATGAATAGTTAGCGCTGGAGGGGAATACCTTGTTTCTTTAGCAGGGCATAGAGACGGGAGGTGGAAAGGCCGGATATTTCACACGCCTTGACAATGTTGTAGTCGACCGACTGCATTAGGTTATGCAGATACTTCTGTTCCGCCTGCAGATAAATTGCATGACGGTAGTCCGATAGTTGCGGCAGAGATTCAAGGGGGGGCGGGCAGGTATCCGGACCGGCTTGTTCATTCTTAAGTGATTGACGGGTTACTTCAATTCTGATCTGCATCGGTAGATGTTTGGGAAAGAGTACCGGCTCATTACGTGCCACAGCAATGGTCCGTTCAAGTGTGTTGACCAGCTCACGCACGTTACCGGGCCAACGGTACGAAGTGAGCATCTGGATAAATTCCGGTGAGAAGTCTTTGGAGTCAACGTGGTACTGACTGCAGATCCTGTCGGCATGATGACGGGCCAACAGCGGGATGTCATCGCTACGTTCTCGTAAACCAGGCAGTTCAATCACAAAGGTACTCATCCTGAATAACAGGTCTGAACGAAAAGAACCCTCCTCAACCATCTGTTGCAGGTTACGGTTTGTTGCCGCCACCAGCCTGAAATCGCTTTCAATTTCCCGGCTGCTGCCGATGGGACGAAAACGGCGTTCCTGCAACACGCGCAGGAAGACCTTTTGCAGCGCCAATGGCATCTCCCCCACTTCATCAAGAAACAGCGTGCCGCCATTCGCCTGCAGGATTAACCCTTCCCGAGACTGATCCGCGCTGGTAAACGCTCCCTTTTCATGGCCAAACAAAAGCCCTTCAATCAGATTATCCGGCATGGCGGCACAGTCAACCACCACAAATTTTCTGGCCCGACGTTCACTGACAAGGTGAACCGCCCGGGCGAACAGCTCTTTACCAGTGCCTGTTTCTCCGGTTATCAAGATACCCGCATTACAAAGGGCAGCCTGGGTCAGCAGATCAAGGCATTCCCTCAGTGTATTGCTGGTGCCGATAATCCCTTCCCGCTTGAAATCTATACCGGCTACCGAACTGCGACTGGCAAGCTTCTGCTCACGATACTGCAGGGCGCGTAGCAAAGACAGGGTAATCTCCTTAACCGAAGCTCCTTTTTCGAGATAATCCCATGCCCCGCATTTTATTGCCGTTTCAGCGCCGTAGGCGTCACCAAGCCCGGTTATTATGATGATCTCAGGGGCCTCGGCAGGACTGAGTAGTTGTTGAATACAGTCCAATCCGTTGCCGTCAGGCATATTGACATCAAGAAAGATGACATCAAATGATTTGGTGTGGTTTTTCTCCAGACCAACTGCCAGGGTAGCAGCACAGGTCGTCTGGTGACCATTCTGCTGTACCACCAGTGACAGCGACTGACACATCAACGGTTCATCATCAATAATGAGTATGTTTGCCATTAGTTTGTACCTTTGTCGGCTAATCCGTTAATGAAAGACCCTGGCGAGTACGGCAACCAGCTCGTGCCGCTCAAGCGGTTTTATGGCCAGCTCCGTGATGTAATCGGCGATCTGGCCGTTTGCATCTGCACCATAGCCGGCAGTCGGGTCGTAACCGGTGCAGAGAATGATCGGTATGCCGGGGCGGAGCTGTGCAAGTCTGGATGCCAGCTCAATCCCGCTCATCTCCGGCATCGCCTGGTCAGTTATAACCAGGTCAAAAGCTGCCGGATCTGCCTGGAACAGTTCCAGTGCCTGATGTGGTTTGTCTTTTGTAACAACAATATACCCCAGTTGCCGTAGCAGCAGATTTACGCTGAACAGCAGATGCTCATCATCATCAACCAGTAGAATACGCTTACTTTCGGCAGGTTGCAGAACACCCTCAACAATGTTATCGCTTCCGGGCGTGCCCCCATCCTTGCTGGGAAGATAGACGTCAAAACGGGTTCCCTGTCCCGGTTTGCTTTCTACAGTGATGGCGCCTCCCAGCTTGGTAATGATCCCGTGGATAACCGAAAGCCCCAGACCGGTCCCTTCTGTCTGACCTTTGGTTGAGAAGAACGGATCAAAGATCTTCTCAAGGGTTGCCTCGTTCATGCCATGCCCATTATCACGCACGGTAAGTCGGAGATAGCTACCCGGCAGCAGATTGACAAACTGTGCCGCTGCTGTTTGATCAAACACACAGGATTCAAGCAACAGTTCCAGCACCCCATGCCCCTGGGCATAAATGGCATGAATGGCATTGGTACAAAGATTCATAATAATCTGATGTATCTGGGTTGGATCTGCAAACACCACCCCCGTCTGCTGTTCAATCTGCAGACGAAGTTCAATGGAAGGGGTGAGTGTTGAGCGCAACATTTTAAGACATTCCTTAACAATCAGATCAACCTTTACCTCTTGCTGTTCCTGCTCAGTCTGGCGGCTGAAAGTAAGAATCTGCCTGACCAACTCTTTACCCCGCTGTCCTGATTTCAGCACCACCTCTAACAGCTCTTTCAGGCTGCTGCCTTTTGCTTCTGGCGTATCAAGGGCAAGTTCTGTACAGGTAATGATGGATGCCAGCGCATTGTTAAAATCATGGGCAATACCTCCTGCCAGTATACCGATAGCCTCCATCCGCTGGGCCCTCCGCAACTGATTTTCCAACTGTTGTTCATGGGTAATATCACGGACCATGGCGACATAATTAAGAATCCCGCCCTCATTGTCGGTTACGGTCCAGGTCGTTAGATCAAGCTCAAACACGACACCATCTTTACGTATATGCTGAAAATGACGTGCCAGCTGATCATCAGCAACAGCTGTAAGCTGTTGCTGGATCGCTTCGCAAATTCGACGTTCGTGCTCACCTGAAAACAGTTCCCTGATGGAACTGCCAACAAGCTCTGCTGAGCTATAGCCTGAAATCATTTCTGCAGCGGGGTTCACATATTCAATTGTCCCCATGTTGTCAAGCAGATACAACCCTGAACGCATCTGCGCGATAACCGAGGCAAGCAGTTGGCGCTGTTGTTCAGCCTCTCTGTTTGCAGCGGCAACCCGTAGGGCGGTTATACCGTAGGAAAGGTCACTGGCCAGATTGGTCAGCAGGGTAACCTCTTCGTCATCAAAGGTGTCTGTGCCTGAGGAATAGATCATTAACGCGGCAAAAGTCTGGGTCTGGTTGTTAAGCGGCAGAAAGATTGACGAACAAAAGCCTTGTTGCAAACAGCGTATCCTGCAGACCTCACAGGTAACATCCTTCTGCTGGTGCTGCAGAACCACCGGCTTGCCGGTCTTGATGGCTGTTTTGATCGGCCCGTTGCCCAGATCCCTGTTCATGCAGGTAGATTTGAATATCTCTACAAATTCACGATTTTCACCCCAACCGGCAACAGGGGTTATGGTTCTTTCAGTATCATCAGCAGCCAAACCGACCCAAGCCATACGGTAGCCGCCAACTTCAATAAAAATCCGGCAGATATCGTTCATCAACTGTTTTTCATCAGTAGCCCGGATCAGCGACTGATGGCACTCGCTATAGGCCTTTAAAGCCCGTACAAGCCTGTTAAGCGGTTCTAACTTGCCGGATAACGTGTCACTACGAGTACGTACTATCAGAAAGTAAAGTAGCCATGAGGTAACCAGTATCAAGATTACGCTCTGTATCTCGATCGCATGCAGGAAATCTCGTTCAAGAACCAGATTGGCAACCAACATACTGATATTCAACAGAAGCCAGAGTCCACCGATACAGGCATAAAAAAGGGCAATTTTGATCGGACTGAAGCGCGTAACAATGTTTTTCATGGGGTGTCCCGTTTCAGCATGCGGACAATATCAGGAGCCGTAAAAGGTGGTAAAATCAGGTCAGCAGGGGCTGTTCTGTGTCTGGAAGCGATCCCATCCCTTCGGCACAACGGGGCAGGTTGATGATAAAGGTCATCCCCATCCCCACGTCGCTTTCTGCTTTGATTGTCCCGCCGTGGGCCTTGATAATACCGTAGGAGACCGAAAGCCCCAAACCGGTACCGCCGGTACCCTTGGTGGTAAAAAATGGATCAAACAGCTTGCCCAGCTGCTCCACCGGCACCCCGCAACCGGAGTCTGCAATAGTAATCACAACGCCGCCTTCAGGCTGCTTGTCAGACCATGTTGTGATCTGCAGTTCGCCCCGTTTCTGATCCTGCATCGCCTGCCCGGCATTGATGAAAATATTGATAAAGACCTGTTTAAGCTGGTTTGCATCGGCCATAATCTCCGGCAAGTCGTTACCCAGCTGCCGCATGATGGCAACGTTTTGAAAAACAGACTGGCATTCAACCAGGCGCAAGGAATCAAGCAGCACCTGGTTGATGTTACAGCTGGTCATCTTTGGTTTATAATCTCGGGCAAACTCAAGCAGTCCCTTGACGATCCCGGCACAACGCTGCGCTTCGCTGCTGATGGTCTCAAGATCGCCTTTTAACGCTGGATCAAGTCGTTTATCCTTGGCAGCCAACGAGCTGAAGATCAGGATACCGGAAAGAGGGTTGTTAATCTCATGGGCAATCCCGGCCACCAGCTCTCCCAATGACGCCAGTTTTTCAGTATGCACCAGCTGCATCTGCATCCGCTGCAGCTGTTCAGAACGATCCCGCACCTTTTCTTCAAGGGTGCGGCCCCATTCCTCCAGGTCATTACGGGCCTGTCGAAGATTGCTGGTCATCAGCTGAAAGGCGCGCATCAACTCCCCCAGTTCATCATTGGAGGTAGGGGTCATTTCACAATCCAGTTGTCCCTGGGCCAGCCTTGCGGTGTGACGAAGCAGCTCATTGACCGGACGATTAACCAGATGCAGGGTAAAAAAGGTAAGCGAAGCCCCCAGCAGGATGATCAGCAGCACAGTCAAGAGGATGATCCGGTTGCGGTAGGAGGCAAGATCCGCCTTGAGCAGATCAAGCGAGACAATAATATCCACCACCCCCAAGACCTTCTGTGACTCGGCGTGGGCATGGCAAGCGGCAGTAGAGCAGTTGGTTTCATTATGCACCGATTTTGCAAACCCCATCACTTGCTGCCCGCCGGGAAGGGTAAAAAAACGGTTACGTTCCTGTAGTGGTAAATGGGATAAGGTTTTGTCAGGCTTATGGCACAAGTCACAATGTACGGCCTTCTGATCAAGGCGTTTTCCAACCTCATCAGAAACCGTCGAGTGCACAATGACACCTTCACGGTTGATCATTCTGATCCGGTCTATACCTGGGCGATTAGCCACCTCATTGACCATCTGGTAGACCAGCGGACGGTTATCCAGCAACATCTGATGCCGGGTCACCCTGATAATCGTTGAGGCAAGGTTGTCCAGATCGCGGACGGTATTATTGACCAGCAGTGCTTGCAGGTTGTTGATATTGACCCAAGCGAACAGGGTCATGAACAGTATCACCACGGTACCGGTCAGGATGGTCAGTTTCTGAATCAGCGAAAAACGACGTGGCAGCAGTCGTCGCAGCAGTTGATCAGGCCTCAACATAATCCCTGGCCGATATGCCAAGCTTCTTCATCATGGCCTGGAAATTGGGGCGCAGCATGCCGGTCTCTTCAGCAGCGCGGGTAATATTGCCACGGTTACGTTGCAGGGCGTTCACCACAAAGGCCTTTTCAATATCCTCAACCGCCTGTTCCCGCAGGTGACGTTTGGTCTCTTTCAACTCTTCAACGCTCAGCGGCACAGCCGTATAATCCA
>CAZNWF010000115.1:0-8453 GCA_964576485.1 uncultured Geobacter sp.
GCCGAACAGCTTCTTGCTGTTGGCGACCGCCTCGGTTGCCTTGGCGGCAATGGTGGTGTTACCGTCCACACCGGTCTGACGCTCAGCCAGGACATATTCGGTCGAGGCTTTAAGGATGTTGTAATCGCGGGTATCCATGTAACTGGTGGTGTAATTCGGATGGCCGCCGCCGATCACCACCTCCGGCTTGACCGAGTTAATGATCTCATAGCCGATATCTTTGTAGTTATTGCGGGATTTGTTGTGGCTGACAAAGGTGGCCGGCGTGGCGTGGGTAAACGGCACGGTAGAGACCACACCGATGGCGGCCTTTTTCTGGTAGCGGTACATCTCTGCAATGGTCAGCAGGCGCCCGTCTTCAGGGTCACCGGTCTTCCAAGCCACGTTGCCGTCATCGGTCTTGTAGCCGGTGGCCAGGGCAGTTCCGGCAGAAGCGGAATCAGTGGCCCCGGTCAGCAGATAGGTTTTGTCACCGGTGCTGTCCAGCGGCCAGGGCTGTTTGCCCCCCTTGGCTGGGTCATATCCCAGCAGGGCATCAAAGGTTTTGCTGTCGTCTGCGGTTGAAGTGGATGCACTCCACAAACTCTTGCCGGCAGCGGTTGCAAACTTGTTGTAGGTAGTGACATCCCAGGTGGATGCCTGCCCCTGGTAGGGGAACTTCCAGAAGGCAAGGCCTTCGGTGTAGTTGCCGAACAGATAATTGTTGGCTGCCCGTTCATGTTCCAGTTGCATGCCGTCGCCGATTACCAGGATGACGTTCTTGACTGCCGTTGCAGGTGCCGTGCTGGAGCCTGTCGTACCGCAGCCGGTCAGGCTGCTCGCCATGGTAAGCGCAAGAACCGCCGCCACCGTCCTCAGATGCCTACGTTCAAAAAACATGTGTTCCCCCCCCGCGTTATGGTATTGAGTCAGGTCACCATACGGGAAGGTTTTTACCGTTCTGCGGCTGTGAGGTTACATCTTTATAAAATTTCAGACAGCGGTGGGCTGGACAGGCAGATGTTCAGGCGACGTCAGCTGGCGGCAGGCAAATCCGGAATTCGGCCCCTTCAGCCATATTCCGGGCAGACACAGAACCTGCCATATGTTTCTCAATGATACTCTTTGCCATGTAGAGACCGATGCCGGTTCCTTCCCCCGGTCCCTTGGTGGTGTAGTACGGCTCAAAGATGTGGGGCAGCGCTTCAGGGGCGATTCCGCCGCCGGTATCCTGAACCGACAGGACCGCCCGGCCGTTTTCTGCACTGACCGTCACTAAAATCCGCCTGTCCGGGCTGCCGGAATGATTCAGCGCGTCAATGGCATTGTTGAGAATATTCAGCACCACCTGGATATACTCAGCCTGATAGCCGTTAACGGTCGGCTCATCGTGGACAGTCAGCTGACAGACTATGCCATGATGCTCCATCTGCGCCGAGACAAAGCTGATCGCCTTGCCGGCAGCCTCTGCAATGGAGAAGGGGTTTTTCTGCTTTTCATTGCGAAAGAAGGTACGAAAATCATCAATGGTCTTCGACATGTACTGAATGATTGCCATGATGCTCTGAACATCGCTCTGGATCTGCTCATCAGTCAGCTCACCCGAGGCTTTCAGCAGCTGCATACTCTGAACGTAGATCGCAATGTTGTTCAGCGGCTGCCGCCACTGGTGGGCAATAGTGTTCAGCATCTCTCCCATGGCGGCATGGCGGTTCTGCTGCAGTAACAGCTCATCCTTCTGACGCAGCTCGGCAATCGCCTCATTCACCCTTCTTTCAAGGGTCCGGTTCAGCTCCTCCAGTTGTGCCTGCTGCAGACTAAGCTGTTCCTCAGCCTGCTTGCGCTCTGAGATATCCCGCACCATCACCACAATCCGTTTTTCACCGTCAAGGGTTGCGCGACGCATACTTACCTCAACCCACAGACGGTTGGAGTATTTTGTGGGAGTGATCCATTCAAAGGTATGGGGAGCACCTTCTGCGCAGCGGTGAATCCAGGCCAGGGCTTCTGCCCCGCTATAGGGCGGCTCTCCTGTCCCCAGCTGCTGTAACTCCTTATCCAGCAGCTCTTCACGGCCATAGCCATAGAGCCTGCAGGCGGTCTCGTTCACATCCAGAATACGGCCCGTTTCTGCGTCATGGATAAAGATGGCGTCGTTAAGGGAGTCATAGATGGTATGAAAACGCTCTTCACTGTGCCGTAACAGGGCTACTGTCTTTGCCAGTTTGAGATTGTCGGAGCAGATCAGCTTGTAGAGGAGTAACGAGGTAAGCAGAATAAACAGCCAGCCCTTAAAAAGCGCCACCTTGGTCAGGATTGCAGGATCACTCACCAGCCAGCCCACAACCGTATCGGAGACAAGTATCCAGGTTGCCCCAAAGAAGGCATAAATGGCCACAATTCGCAGACTGGCATTCCGTACCTGTGCTGGAACCATTAACATCATGACGGACCTCCCCGGTTCGCCACAAGTGTAACAGGCACCGCTGCTACGTCAACCGCCCCAGAATTTTTGCCAGAACGCCATGGCCTGACCATTGGCGTCGGTGCGAGAGCCGGGCAGCGGGTTGCGCCATAACCGTAGCTGGTTGTCTTGTTCAGGGGATCGGTTTCACTGGTGATCCGGTTCAGAGTGTCATAGACCCAGGCGGTTTTCTGATTCTTTGCATCAGTGACGCTGGTGAGTTGATCTGCGCCGCTGCAGGTGGGGTAGGCAGGGCTGCCGGTGGTGTTTAGGCCTGCGGCGGGGTGATCGGTTGATGGCTGGATGGGGTGATGGTTGAGGGAGCATAAGGGCGCGTGTCAGGGGGATTGGGGCAGAAAAATGGGCAAGGTGTCCCTTTATTTGCCATTTATTTACTATCTATTGTGAGGAGTCCTACTGGTAAAAAAACAAGCGACCGCACTTCCTAATGCGCAGAGTACAAAATTACTTGCTAACGAAATACCCAAAAGGGTTATTCCGCCGCGTAGTCCAGGAAAATCAACTGGAAGGCCAAACACCTCGTACAAAATATTAGCAATAGCTGTAAATACCGCACCAGGGATAGCCATAGAAGTTCCCCAAAAAAACTTTTTGCGAGGCGAAAGATATGCAACTACAAAAGCGGCAATTATTGGAATAGATTGCAGCAAATACACTAATAATCTTGGATATGTTTCTGATCTTAAAACAAATATCCACAAAAAATTAGCCAGCATCAACAATCCAAGTCCCAAGGAATATATTTTTAGCATATTGGCATCTCTCATCTCGACACTTCTCCAGGTCGTGGTCCTGGATTGATTGGCCAATTCGGCCAAGCATCCTCTGGTATTGATAATCCACAGGCTTTCATTGCCTGTTCAGTACAGTGGCAACAGTTAAATCCAGTAAAATCATAGTCTTTGCATTTACGCATTTCTTTCTTTACGCAATCATCATTTTGTTTACCCTTTGTTGGTATGCAACGACCCCATGAAGGCTTTGGATCTTTCCTGACGCCGCTAGGATCAAAGCTTAGTGTGTCGTTCTTCTGTCCACCAAAACGTAAGAAACAATGACTTGCAGGAGCAATTGGCATAATTACTAATGGGCGAGTACAAAACTCTGTGGCTAACCCGCTCGGGTCCGTAAAATTCGGGCTGTTGTTCCCTACATACGCAAATAAGTTTACATCCCCGCCCGCAAACCCGATGAGGTCTTTGGAGATGAACCGCCCCTCCATCGGGTCGTAGTACCGTGCTTCGTTAAAGTACAATCCGGTTTCCCGGTCAAATGGGCGGGCTGCAAACTGGTATGTATTCCTGAATCCAGTCGTCGGACGTGGCTGTCCAAACACGCTGTAGCTGTATCGTTGTACCACAGTCCTGGCAGCATCGCTAATGGCGGTGATACTACCCAGACCGTCGGCATGATAGTAGTAATAGTTTCCGCCCCTCTCCATCGCCAGCGGTTCATCAATACCCGGTCCATGGGTGTAGAAGGTCTTGGTGGTGGTTGACCCGATTGTGGTCAGTTCAAGGACAATATCCTCATTATCATAGACATAGCTGGTTGTCTCGGTAGTGCTCGGGTTGGTGGTTACCTGCTTCTTCTCTATCCTTCTGCCAAAGGGATCGTACTTAAAGGTTACGGTGCGCTTTTCTGCCCCCTTGGTTCTTTCTGTCTTGCTCAGCCGATTCTCATAATCCCAGCTCTGAATCCAGCCTTTGGTTTCGTTGATGCTTTTGGCTATCTGGTTGCCGTTGTTGTCGTAGCTGTAGCTGTACTGTCTGCCCTGGGTCATCCGGTTGGCTGCATCATGGCTGTAGCTGGTATCCCGTGGACCGGGGCCGGTTGTCCGGTTACCCACGCTGTCATAGCTGTAGGTTTCATAGCCTTTGGGGGTAATGGCCAGCAGGATACGGTAGGTGGCATCATAGCTGTAGCTTTCCGCTGTACTGCCGCTCTTTGCAATGCGGTTACCGATGTCATCCAGAGTATACCCGGCGCTGGTGATGATGGTTGTGTCCGGGTTGGTGTGGGTAATGCCGGTGAGTCTGCCTGCATCGTCATAGCTGTAGCTGGCGGTTATCTGGTTGGGGTAGCCTGTTGTGGTGCGTTGATTGTTGAGGTTGTAGCCAAAGCCGAATGCTCCGGCAGGACTGGTCAGGGCACTCAGGCGGTTTACATCGTCATAACTGTAGCTGATGATCCGTTCATCGGCACTGCCCGGTTGCAGGGTGGTCTTGGTGCGGTTGCCGTTGGCGTCGTAGTCATAGCTTACGCTGTAGCCTCTGCTGTCAGTAACGGTCTTGATCCGGTTGGCTGCATCATAGCTGTAGCTGTAGCTGACGGCACTGTTTGCTGCAGTCAGGATGTTGTTCCTGCTGTCGTAGGTAAAGGTTGTGCTGCTGCTGTCAGGGTAGCTCTTCTGGGTCAGGCGCTGCAGGTTGTCATAGGTATAGTTGATGATCTGACCGTTCGCATCGGTGCGGAAACTGGGCAGCGGGGTTGCGCCATAACCGTAGCTGGTTGTCTTGTTCAGGGGATCGGTTTCACTGGTGATACGATTCAGGGTGTCATAAACCCAGGCGGTTTTCTGGTTCTTGGCGTCAGTGATGCTGGTGAGTTGATCAGCGCCACTGCAGGTGGGACAGGCAGGACTGCCGTAGCCCAGATTGGTAACGGCATTCAGGGCATCGGTAGCGCTGGTTTGCTGACCACGATAGTTATAAATGTAGTTGGTGGTTTTGTCGTTAGCATCGGTGATGCTCTTCAGGTTGCCGTTTTTGTCGTAGCTGTATCTGGTAGTCTTATCCAGAGGATTCTTGACCGTATCAACACGATTGCCGGAGTTGTAGGTATAGGTGGTGACTTTACTGTAGGCATCCTGCACGGTCAGAACATTACCGTTTACATCATGGGTCAGCTGAAAGACTGCCGCAACGGCTGGAGTTCCAGTCTCTGGCAGGATGATGCTGAGCAGGTCGTTGGTGCTTGCATCATAGCCAAGGGTGGTTACCTTGCTGCGGGGATCGGTGATGGTAAGCAGGTTGCCTTTGCTGTCGTAGCTGTAGCTGGTGATTTCGCTTGCCGGATTGGTGGCGGTCAGCAGGTTACCGGTTGCATCGTAGGTATAGGCATAATTGCCCGGCGCCCCGCTGACGGTCAGTACCTGGCCGAAGCTATTGTAGCTGTAGCTGGTGGTCTGGTTTAGCGGGTCTTTAACGGTTAAAACATTGCCCTTGCTGTCATAGGTGTAGGTCGTGGTGCCGACACCGGGTTCGGTTTTGGTCAGCAGATTGCCCTGGGTGTCGTAGCTGTAGCTGGTGACATTGCCCAAGGGATCGGTGATGGAGAGGATGTTTTCCGTCAGGGTTTCAAAGGTGTAGCTCCAGCCGTTACCGTCTTTGGCGGTGTAGGTTACTGTCATCGGGGAGATAAGCAACTGCGGATATGGATCAGGAACCTTGCCAGCCGAAACCGTTGCAGGAGACGTGTAACTGAGGGTTCTGCTATTGGGATCAACGGCAACACTGAGACGGTTGGTACTGTCGTAGGTGTAGCTGGTGAGGTTGCCTTCAGGGTCGGTCTTTGAAGCCAGCAGGCCGTTGCAGTTGTAGCTGTAGAGCCACTGGCCGGTGTCGGGATGGGTGACGGTGGTCAGGTTGCCGCCTGTGTAGCTAAAGTTGTAGCTGGTGGTCTTGGGATCAGTGATGCTGCTCAATTTGCCGTTGCTGTCATAGCTGAAGAGAGCTGTTCGGCCATTGGCATCGGTGACGCTGCTGAGCTTGCCGTCTGTGTAACTGAAGCTGAGTGTGTTGTTGTTACGGTCGATAATTGCGGTGGCACGGCCGGTTGCATCAAAGTTGCGTTTCAGTCCGTCTTTTTCTGTGATGGTGAAGCTGCTGTCGCTATTTTGCACCAGGGTTGAGTAATCGCCTTTGGGTGCTACATAGCTGCCGCTGTAGTTGTTGTAGATGTGGCGTTTACCGTTCAGCCAGAGGATCTTTGAGCTGCCTGCACCACTGGTCAGGGAGGTTTCGTAGCTGTGGCTCCAGCCGTTGCCGATGGTGCTGGGGGCAGCCTGGATGCTGCGATAGTAGAGTGTAAGGGCAAGGCCCGGTGATTGACCACCGGAGAGCTGAAACAGCGTCTGGTCGTGGGAGAGCCTGCCGGTGCCGACGTTGACGGTTGAGGCGGCGCAGGTTTCGTTTGAAGGGCGGTTAAAGTCGCCGCCCCGGCAGACAGGGGCAGAACTGGTCAATACCAGGGCCTGCTTAAGAAGGTCGGTGCATATACTATAGGAGCCACAAGAACTCATGCCTATTCCGTCGATCAGACCGGAGTAGTATCGGTGGACAGCAACAATATGTGTCCCCTCCTTGTTGCGTAAGACCCGGTACCCCTGACTGCGGGCATATTCGGCAAGAGCACCGGGGGACGCTGTGGTGTCACCGTACGACGCATAAACAGAGACACTGCCCCCCGAACACTCAATGGCATTATTAATGTAGTGGATGGATGTACTGTCATTCATGCCGTCCGGGACACATTGGTCAGCCACCCATTCAAGGCCAATGAAGCTTATGCCTCCCTGTGGGTCGCAGGATACGGCATGGGCGGCGGTGGTGGAGAACAACAGCGTAAGGCAGATCAGCAGGGTAATGAGGCTGTGCTTCACGTGTGTGAGGAAAGTAGATGACAGTATGGGCATGAGTCGGTCTCGTAAAGTTTTGGTTGATGTCCGTGCCATGGGGCCTACCTGATGACCAGACCGTCGGCAATGACGGTTCCGTCGCTGATGGTGAGTTCGCCGTTCAGGATCGGCTCACCGACTATGCTGGTGTAGCCGCTGTCGTAGCCGCCCTGCAGGGTGGTGGTGATCGGGCGGTTGCAGGTCAGGGATTCGGTGTAGGTGGTGGCCCAGAGTTTGAGGGTGGTGCTGTCACCGATGACGTTGTAGGCGGCCTGAATGGATGAGTAGGAGGAGCCGTCACCGGACTTGACCTGATGGGCCGTGTCGTAGCTGTAATTGGCGGTGACGGAGCTGTCTGCGGTGATGGTCAGCAGGCAGTCGCCGGTGCCGCTGCAGGCACCGTTGCTCCAACCGTCAAAGAAGGAGTAGCGGGGGGTCTGGTGCAGGGTAACGGTGGTGCCTTCAGGAAATGAGGCGGAACAGTTGGCGTTACAGGCAATACCGGCAGGATCGCTGATGATGGTACCGCTGCCGGTGCCGTTAAAGAGCAGGCTGAGGGTGTAGCTGGGGAGCAGACCGACATCAATAAAGCGAAAAGATTTGCCGCCCAGGGTCTGGACATTGCCGTATGCACTGGTGAGGCTTAAGGAGTGGCTGCCGTCATCCTGCGAGATACCTGATCCGAAGTCAGCAACAGTGGCTGCTAAGAAGGTCTGGTAGTCAAAGCGGATCGTGCCGTCGGGAAAGAGTACGGCTTCAAAGGTGTTGGGCAGGAAACCGCCTTCATCACTCCAGGTTTCTGTCTGCCACTCAATAACAATCCGTTCTGGACTGGTCTTGTGCTGGATAAAGACGCCGCCGTAACCGTAAGAGGAGAGGTCGTTGTTCCAGGGGCTGATGACCGGACCTTTACCGGTGATCCCCAGACTGAAGGCGTAGGTTGAGCTGGTGTTGCTGAACCAAATGGAGCCGTTGATATCGACGGTGATCTGGTTGTAGGGCTGGCGGTAGAAGGTGAAGCCGGAGAAGGAAGCTGGCAGGGTGTAGGTAAGGACAGTATCGTCGCCAAGTAGGGCATCGTAATCGGCAGTGGGAGTAGCGGGAAAGATTGCGTCGGTGCCGTCCCAGGTGTAGCTTACTTCCGAGAGTTGGTAAATGCCGTCGGTGGTAGCAACAGCCACGCTAACAGGAAGGGCTGACAGCAGAACTGCTGTACAGGCCAGGACAAGACGTTTCATCAACGGCTCCTGCAAAAGCATTAATCCTAAAAACGGCAGTTAAACTGCCAAAAATGTTGTAACCTTCTGAATG
>CAZNWF010000116.1:0-8424 GCA_964576485.1 uncultured Geobacter sp.
CCAGCTCCTGATTTTGCTCAGTGCTGCGAGGGATCACATGCTTGCGGGCGATGCAGACCGTGCCCTTTTTGTAGCTGCCGAAGGTGATGCTGTCGATCGTACCGCTGTAAGTGCCGATTCCATACTTAAAGGTAGTTTTCATGGGTCTCTCCATTTTGTTGTTTTTAGGCTTTCCGGAAATTGCCTTCTACTTGGTTGCGGTTGACAAATCAGTTGACAGAGCCCAAAAATCTTTCATGAAGAGGAGCAAGAAAGGGCAGATACAGAGGCTATGTGTCTAATAGATCGGGAGATATGGATGAGAAAAAAAATTACTACAGAGAGGTCAAGGGGTCGGGAGGTCGAGAGGGTCTTTTGTTTACCACAGAGAAGGCAGAGAAAGCAGAGACTAAATTGAGAATTGAGTGGAAGAGTGGTAGAGTGGAAGCGGCTTGTAACCGCTTGAAGAGTGAAAGCAGTTTGTAACCGCTTGAAGAGTGGAAGCAGCTTGTAGCCGCTTGAAGAGTAGAAGCAGTTTGTAGCCGCTTAATTGTGAAGAGTAGAAGCGGCTTGTAGCCGCTTAATCCTAAGATGCTTCACCTCGAAGCATTTAAACAAAAACGTCAAGATGACGTTTCCACTATGATGACGTTTCCACTATATGGACAGAGGAAGCTTGCTCTCCTGTTGACTCAATCGTTCAATTTGTATTATTAGTTATTATTAAATCCTAGTAAATCCTCTTAATCCAGTCATCTGCGTTCCATTCTCAATTCTCAATCAACTCTGCCTTCTCCGTGGTAAAAATCAAAATCCGTGATAATCTGTTCCATCAGTTCAATCTGCGTTCCATCATTCTCCATTCTCAATTAAAGCCCCCCCCCGCCGTCATTCCAGACAGCAGGTGATGCGAAGCATTGACTGAGTGATCTGGAATCTCCTGACATCATGGAACCCACATAGCCCACGCCCATAACCGCCAACCCAAGACTCTCACTAACTCGCTTTGAAAGAGAGCCAAAAATTTTTGCCAATGAATTCAACGAAACACCTCAATCTATAGCGCGTGTTTCAGTCTTCCACCTTAGCCCTGAATTCTCAAATCTCAATTTTGATTCACCTTCGATGTACTCGGCTTTACATGACAAAGGATTCGACACGTCCTCGTGTCGACGAGGCCGCAGGCCGAGCCTTTTCGAGCCCCTACGGGTCTTCGTAAACGAGGACGTTTACGATCCTTTAACACCGGGTTAGAAAACCCAGCTTTCAACAGGCTAAAAGCCTATGTTACAAAAATATACCACGTGTTCTCTCTTCCTCCCTTCAACTCAATTCCTATATCACATTACCCTCTGTGGTCTCAGCTTTACTCCGTGGAAAAGAATGAAATTCCATGCTAATCTGTTCCATCAGTTCAATCTGTGTTCCATTCATTCTCCATTCTCAATTACCCCCCCCCCCCGCCGTCATTCCAGACAGCAGGTGATGCGCAGCATTGACTGCGTGATCTGGAATCTCCTGACATACTGGAACCTCCATAGCCCCGACGCCCGGAGCGCATACTCATTTTACGACGCATAACCCCCAGAGATAAAAAAGTGGCTCTCTTTCAAACCTGGTGGGTAAAACATGTAAACAGAGAATTATGTCATGCTGAAAGGGCTGCTGATATTTGATCAGCAGAGGCGGCTCAGACGCCTGTTCATGAAGCCTCCAGCCTCTGTATCACATAGAATTTACCACCCCATTACAGCCGCCACTAGATTCTTACCCACTCGCTTGGAAAGAGAGCCAAAATGTATTATTGTCAACGAATTCAATGAAACGCCTCAATCTAAAGCGCGTGTTTCAGTCTTCCACCTTAGCACTGAATTCTCAAATCTCAATTTTGATTCACCTTCGATGTACTCGGCTTTACATGACAAAGGATTCGACACGTCCTCGTGTCGACGAGGCCGCAGGCCGAGCCTTTTCGAGCCCCTACGGGTCTTCGTAAACGAGGACGTTTACGATCCTTTAACACCGGGTTAGAAAACCCAGCTTTCAACAGGCTAAAAGCCTATGTTACAAAAATATACCACGTGTTCTCTCTTCCTCCCTTCAACTCAATTCCTATATCTACATTACCCTCTGTGGTCTCAGCTTTACTCTGTGGTAAAATGAAAATCCTGTTAAATCTGTTCCATCAGTTCAATCTGCGTTCCATCATTCTCAATTACCCACTCACTGTTTCAGCTTGACACCAAAACCTTATAGAGTGATATGAATTTGGCAACTCTGATTCAAGAAGATTGGTTTCAGCTTGACACCAAAACCTTATAGAGTGATATAGCAGCCTCAGCAAGGTGCGCATAGTGCCGGTTTCAGCTTGACACCAAAACCTTATAGAGTGATATCTGGCTCAATGATAACCTTGGTTCATATCTTGTTTCAGCTTGACACCAAAACCTTATAGAGTGATATTCTATGCTATTTGGAGTGACGATCTTTACCAGTTTCAGCTTGACACCAAAACCTTATAGAGTGATATAGCTGGTCAACTCTTGCATTTGTCCATGATTGTTTCAGCTTGACACCAAAACCTTATAGAGTGATATAGAAATGACTATAACCGTCAAGGAGAAGAGGTTTCAGCTTGACACCAAAACCTTATAGAGTGATATTCTTGCCTGATCCAAGCCCACCAATAAGGCCGTTTCAGCTTGACACCAAAACCTTATAGAGTGATATTGCCACAACTCAAATGGGTAATATCGTTGTAGTTTCAGCTTGACACCAAAACCTTATAGAGTGATATAGCTTGTATTCCGTAGCCAAACCTTGGTGAGTTTCAGCTTGACACCAAAACCTTATAGAGTGATATCGTTGATGCTATATCCAGTGATGTGAATCAGTTTCAGCTTGACACCAAAACCTTATAGAGTGATATCGCAGCTCCCGCACAACCAAACCAGTGTCAGTTTCAGCTTGACACCAAAACCTTATAGAGTGATATACTGGGATTCATTCGATCCGCCCACCGAAGGGTTTCAGCTTGACACCAAAACCTTATAGAGTGATATACGGTAAGGGGAGTGGTATATGATAAACGCAGTTTCAGCTTGACACCAAAACCTTATAGAGTGATATAGATATACTGTTAATGCCGCGAAATATAATAGTTTCAGCTTGACACCAAAACCTTATAGAGTGATATAAGATTTTTTATCTACTGCATACATTGTATGTTTCAGCTTGACACCAAAACCTTATAGAGTGATATGAAATGTGAAAGACTGTTACTGGTGTTGGTTGTTTCAGCTTGACACCAAAACCTTATAGAGTGATATAGGACGGGCTGGCATAACAACCTGGGGTTTGTTTCAGCTTGACACCAAAACCTTATAGAGTGATATGATGCTGGAGACGATCATAACGCCGATAATGTTTCAGCTTGACACCAAAACCTTATAGAGTGATATCAGCAGATAAAGAGATCTAAGGACAACGTAGGTTTCAGCTTGACACCAAAACCTTATAGAGTGATATGGCTGGTAATAGCTGACAACGGCTGGGAGTGTTTCAGCTTGACACCAAAACCTTATAGAGTGATATATTGCTCTTGTAAGCCCCTGATTTTTCAGGGGCTTAGTTTTATCATTACAGGAATAAACCTGGTTCAGTCATCATCAAAGAGAAGCAATTGCTCCGGATTTTCCCGGGATTTACGGCGTTTGTTGTTTTCCATGATGATGATCCTCCCGAATTGTTTATCGGTAAAGGGGAGGATATTCACCTTGCCTTTTTCAGGTATCTGAGATTCGATCTTCCGGAACAGGCTATCGAGCCGTTCCCGGGGACCGCAGTATTTGGCATAGACCGAAAACTGGCACATGCCAAAGCCTTCTTTTTCCAGAAAATGCCTGAATTTATTGGCAATTCTTCGTTCGTCGGCAGTCATTACCGGCAGGTCAAACATTACCATCAACCACATAAGCCTGTACCCATTCAGGATCGTATCCACTTTAGCCCTTATTTCCCTACACGCTCCTTGATCTCACTGACGATGCCACTATCGATGAGAGGATAGTCCAGGAGGATTTTTTTGTCTTTGAGTGAATTCACATATTCACTGACCGTATCAAACATCCTGTTTCTGAGGGGGGATTTTTGCTTTGCATCCTCTACCCAAAGATACAAGATGCCCACCAGCAGCTTTTTGGAATCAGGCATGAGTGAATCTGAATCGCTAATCCCCATAGTATGGATCATCAGATCGATGAAGGGGCGGTAGGGCTCCATCAAGTCATCTGCCAGACAGTAGGGATTCATCTGATTATGATGATGAATGCCAAGCTCCGGCAGGAGTCCAGCCGCCACTATCGCCCGGCACATAGTTGCCCGCAGGATAGCATAGCCATAATTCAGAAAGCTATTGATCCCTTCCAACTCGGGCTTACGCTTGAAGCCTTTGCCAAATAGCCGTTCCCAATAAATGCGGGCGGCAATGGCTTCACAATTGCCCTTATCACCCGAAAACACTTTCTTGCTGAGTTCTACCAGGTCATTATTGCGTTTCCCCGCCAGATTCAGGACTGCAGCCTGATTGAGAATTTTGGCTATGGTTACGCTCTGCCAGAGGTTTTTCTTTAGCGGCAGACTGGCGCTGATCTGCAGGTGGATCCTTTCTTTACGGTAAACATTGGATCCATAAGGCAAGGTAAGCGCGCAGGGCATAGCGTTTTTACTACAGTGCACGATGGGAATTCCCGCTTCGCTAAGGCGCATGATGGCAGCATTGGAGATATAAGCGCCATGCGAATTGATGAGCAGAGTTTCGATCTCAGATAGTGGCACCTTTTGCTCCTGGTTTTCCTGGACAAGGAGCAGAAAGCCCCGCTGCACGGAGATTCTGATCTGTTCAGACGAAATCTCAAGAACGCTGTTCATTGCCATTCATCAGCGGATCGTAGTAGCGTCCCAGGATGTCTATGCCAGCTTTGCAGGCTCTCAATTCATGCAATTTGATGGGTGAGTACTGTTCTCCTATGTCCTCTTGACCTTTTTCCTTTTTGGCAATGTTAACATTACGTAAGAACAACACTCCCTTCGTCATCTTCCTTACCCTTAGTAGTTCTCTATTCCCAATATCTCCATCGATAGCGATAACATCGTCTTTGAACACTCGCATAATCTTCCTGGCTTTAGGATAATCTTTTTTCCACTGGGGTACAAAGCCTGGTTGGTGAGCGTTGTAACTATTTACAATCTCGATGCTCCACTTGCAATCCGGGGAAGTGGGGTCTTTGAGATAGATATCGGCAAAGAGATTTTCCCCTGAGGACATAAACTTGAAGGCTCTGCCATCCTTATCATAGATCGGCACCATACCTTTGGGATTCATGCTGAAGATCAGCTTGACCTTTTTGATGTTTCTTTGCGCTGCCCACTGCTTCACTCTTGCCTTAAAATCCTCACCCCGGCATGATTCAGCGAATCTGCCAATTTCCCGGACATATTCCGGAGCAGCGATGGAATCATAGTTTTTCTCAGTAATATCTGATATGGATTTGCGCACCGAATAGAGGCTATACTTGGGATTCCTGGGATCGATCCCCTCAAAAGCATAGGCAGTTTCATCCACGAGTGCACCTCCGGTTTGATTTCTGCCTTTTAGCCGCTGCGGGTGAATCTGATCCGGCTTGTGGGAAGTAATGATGTTTTGCACATGAGTCTTGAAATCCTCATGATCAAACCCTGGATAAGGTGGATCGAGGTTTTCGATGAAACGCTCGCGGCTGGCTTCGATGTTGTTTGCCAGATTGCGAATCATCGATCTTGTGGTGAGAGCTATCACAAAGGCATCAATGGCATGATGACGGTGGTCGCTGCGGTCTTTGCTATCGCCATCTCCCAGGGCAGTATTCAACCCCCATTTGCCGCGCAAGAGACCGGTATGCAGCCCTGTAACCGTCCAGACATGCCTGTCACCACAGATGTATTGCATATACTTCATCGCCACTCTACTCATGTATCTGGTATCATTCAGCATTCTCCCCAGAAGTTCTTCTTTGTTCTCATAGCGTTCCATGGCATCAGGCAGGAAGCGGCGTTGTTTGTTTTCCGGCAAGTGTTTTGCCCGGGAGATGATATCTCCCCAGGTGTATCCATCCTGGCTTTGTCCAAAGGCTTCGAAGGGGCTCCTTTCTTTCTTGCATCGGTTGGCATCACGAGTACAGAGGATTTTGTTTGCAGTACTATCGTCATAAGTGCGGGACTTGGGCAGGATGTGATCGATCTCGATTTTGCTACTGAAGAGATCGGTAAAGCTGATCTGTACTCCGGAATACACACAACGGCGATCGATTTCATTGGCAGCCAGCTCTTTCCAGAGCTTTACCCGTAATCTATTGTTATGATTGGCAGGGAGATCATGGTCTGCCAGGATCTGATCGACTTCCTGGTTGATTTTTTTATTTTGATTTGCTATTTTATTGAGCCGGTCCTTTTCTTTCTCTCCCAATTTTATCTCTTTGCCCAGTTCCAATATAATGTCTGAAGGAGGGCCGTATTTCTTACATATAGCATTGACCAGCAAGCGCAATTGATTCAAGGCAATATGCACGGTGGGATTGTTGATTCTGCCAAAAAGATCAGCATCATGATCTCCTGTTTTCCGGTTGAGTTCAATAGTTTCCCGCTTCAGGAGCTTCCCGTAGTAAGGTAAATCACCATCGTGATACACGGTGCCGTCATATTCTCCCGAATGGCTGAATCCCGCAGCCTGGCATGCCGCATGATACTTCTGGCGCTCACGCATATAAGGCAATATCTTACCGAGGGCTTGAAGACTGAGATGGCAATAATCCGAGGGAAGCTTGAGATTCAGAAAATCATCAGTGTTGTCTTGGGGAATCCCCAGGGAAACCAATTGTTCTGCTGCCTCAATGTCATCCAGATCAGAAATGATGGTCTCAATTACCGCGCTTTGAGTATCAATCCCCAGAGCATCCCACATTCCGGATAAATGTGCATTTTTGTCTTTATGGAGTTCGTGATATGTGAGATCACCCAGGAGCTCTTTTCGATCATTGGTCTCCAGATTGAACCTGTAATCATCAGCCTGTTTAGCAAACAAAGCCTTGCGCATGGCCTTGAAAGTTACTTTTTCCTTGTGGCTCAGAAGTTCATACAGAATCGCATATTGCTCATCTGATAAATCTGTGATAGCATTGGTAAAGACATTGATCAGGTTTATATTGTTCAGATCCTGCCGTATCCTGAATTCCTGAAACAAGGGGTGAGCTTTGGGAGCCCGGAGAAATTCCGGGATAAGCTGGCATTTCCCTTTGGGAACGGGCTTGAGTGGCCTCTGGAAGAAGATGATATCCTGAATGGCTTGTTTGTGTTCATCTGTCAACTGAGAGCTATATCGAGATTGTTTCTGCCAGATAGACTGAAATTCATGCTCTACCATCTCTCTGAGAGGGAAGATGGGTTCCGGCTGCTCGTTGTTTTTCTCATACCGAAATTTCAGCGGTGTTCTGGTGTGAGCCTTGTCTTCTGGAGTATGATTGTAGCGCATCCAGAGGTATTCTCCCAGAGTTCGGGCATGAGATTGTTCCAGATTCTCCTTCAGATTGTTGATAGCCTCAGTATATTGGGTCTTCTTGTCACTCAGCACTTTGCGATTGCTTCGGAAGCCTCTTCTGCGCGCCAGGTGGATCAAGGCCCGGGCAAATTCCGCTGGAGTCAATGCTTCATCCAGAGCTTTCGCTCTAAGGAGATAGGGATTGATCTGAAATACCTCATTGCGTTTCACTTCATCTTCAGGGAGAAAACCATGCTGAATGAGGTAGTTTATCAAGCTACGCATGCGTTGCAGATAACGATCCAGATTGCGTCTTTGTCCTCTGTAACCTCTGCGGGCAACGCTAAGAGGTTCCTTACTTTTGGCGTCTCTGCCATCAGAAAAAATGCGTACTCCCATCTTGATGATACCTTTGGGAATATCATCTTCTCCTAATTCCAACATACACCATCCGAGCGATGTAGATCCTAAGTCGATACCAAGACGGTATTTTTTTTCTAACATTTTTCTTGACCTCCATGAGCATTCGATTATATTGTCTCTGGAACCTTAATTGACAAGATATGATTTGGTGTCAAGCTGTTAATAAGGATTATTCCAACAACTGCGGAGCAGAACTTGATTCTGCCCCGCTTTTTTTATGCACTCAGGTTTTTTGGGGGCATTTCTATCTGTTGATCACAAAAGTCGAGCATCAAATTTATAAGAGTCATTGCATCCATAATCTGTCGATATGAGCGTCACGCTTATGCTATTTGACAACGGATTAGGGGGGGGGTGACAAGTCCACGAGTTATAAGTGGCAAGATCGATACTATGTTGTAGCTGGCAGTTAAAATTGGTACAAGATGGCAGTTGAAAATGGTACAAAAGTG
>CAZNWF010000117.1:0-4179 GCA_964576485.1 uncultured Geobacter sp.
GGCTGAGGGCTGAGGGCTGAGGGCTGAGGGCTGAGGGCTGAGGGCTGAGGGCTGACGTGTCATTTTGAAACACGGAGCAACGACGGAGCAACGGAGAAATCCGGTCTTTCGGAAGCAGCAAAACCAGTTACTGCTGTTGCCTTCTGGGTGTTCATCAGCGGTTGCATCGGTTGTAAAGGCTTTTTTAACCGCCGATAAAGGCGGATACACGCGTACATTATCTTGGATGAAGATCAAAGTGACATTACTCGTCTTCAAGCGCCCACCGCAATTCATTGAGATGCCGTTGTACGGTATCCCAAACCATGACTATGTCAACCCCCATATACTCATGTGCCAGGATGTTCCTCATGCCTGCAATCTGTAGCCAAGGCATATGTGGTTTCCTTACTTTGAGGGAGTCAATCCCGTAATCCTTGAGTGCCTGCCCGATGACTTCAAGATTCCGAATGACGGCATCCTGGGTCTTACGATCCTCAAGAAACATATCCAGCGTGTAGCCAGTGGTATATTCTTTGATCAGATCGATACATTCCAGTGCGGTGGCGATATAGACAGATGTATCTTTCATAGCGTCACGGCCTCTTGCTGAATCCTTTGTGCCAAGTGCCGGTTTAGTGCACGGGAACTTACTACATCAACTTTGCGCCCCAGTTTGTTTGAAAGAGCATCGATGAGGCCACTTTGGTCGAAAAGTGTGGAACCAGGCTGAAAGTCGACCAGGAGATCAATATCGCTGTCCAGTCGCTCGTCTCCGCGGGCAACAGAACCGAATAGACGGATATTATCTGCGTGATACTGACGTGCAATAACGAGGATTTCTGCTTTGTGTTGTCGTAATGTCTCAATCAGATGTGCCATTGTTCATCTCCAGTCCAAGCGGTTTAAAGGGGACAGGCTGGCTTGTTTTCTCTCCCATGGCCGTCCTCTTCTCTACACTGTTGATGCCAAACCAAGTCCTGCAATTATCTGCTGTTGCCATTCATCACTTCCAAACAATGAAACAAAGACCTGTAACCGCCGATAAAGGCGGATGCACGCCGATAACATCAAGCAAATAGGTGTCACGCAACGGTGCTACGACGCAACGTACAACCTGACCGTAAAAGCAGTTAACTGCTACGCCGCAACAGTTCTATATCCACTCCAGCCATTTCAGCCGTTTCCTCTATACTTATCCCTTTTGCCAGTAATCGCTGTGCAACCTCGATTTTGCCTTGCTGTACACCTTGCTGTATCCCTTGCTGTATCCCTTCTTCTCTGCCCTCCAAACGGCCAAGACCATAGTTTGATTCTATCAGGCTTGCCTGATACCGCAGATCATCCTGGTAGCGGGCAAAAGCAAGACGGTCTTTTTCTGGCAGACTCAAGATGGAAAAGGCTTGTTTGGCTTTTTGCAATCCCCTGGCCTTGAATTCATCCTTGATCTCTTCGTTTTTGAGAAAGTAGATCCATTCGTCAAGGGGGGTGGCAGCTATGTTGTTAAAGTTGTTGATCCTGATCAGGTAGTACTCCGGAAACAGGTGGTAAAGCTGGTCTTTGCCGTATAATTGCCGCTGTTTGCTGCTTAGTTGCAGGTTGTCTTTATCGTGCATGCCGGTAAAGCTGGTGGTGCCGTGATAGATGTAGTCACTGCCATGGCCAAGATCAAAGTAGAGGATGTTGACGGAGATGACTTTTGTCAGGCTGGAGAACGGCTCACCTTCCTGCTGGTGCTCGGTTATGACACGGGATGTGCCGTACAGCATGCGCTGCAGATAGTCAAATTCACGTTCATACTGTACTTCTATGATGATAATTTCGCCGGCCCGGTTTTTTACCTTCAGGTCAACACGGTTAAATTTGTCTGCTGCGTGGTCTTTGTTGCTTTCACTTTCAAGTAGTTCGATGATTTTGATGTCATCGCTCAAAAGCTCGCTTAAAAAACCTTCCAGTATTTCAAAGTTGGCCTTGCTGCGTAACAGACGTTTCATGGCCCAGTCAAACGTTATCAGCTTTCTTTGTGGCATGATCATGAGTCTCCTTCTACTTAACCGCCGATAAAGACGGATACACGCCGATAGAGTCAAAATCTGGTGTCACGCAACGGCGCTACGACGCAACGAGAATCCAGCCATTAACAAAGCTGTTCAGACTGCTTATCTCACACAAAGACACAAAGAACACGGGGAAAACAGGTTACAGAGTGCCGTTGATGATATGGGAAATACCATCCTTCAAGTAGGCAGCACCGAAGTTGATCAGGGGGAGTTCTGGTGGCAGTATAGTAAATTTTGTACAAACCCCACGTTTAACCCTGCCCCTTCAAACTGCCTATCTCATCATGCGAGAGCCCGGTGTATTTCATAATCCTCTCAACCGATTCGCCATCTAGTAACATTTGACGGGCTATTTCGATCTTCCCTTCGATTTTGCCTTCAATCTTGCCTTCAATCCAGGAAGTCTTAATGGAGCTTTCACCTACGCGTCTGTCTTCTATGTAGCTTTCATAGTCGGCACGCTCTTCTTTGGATAACTTCATGATGTCAAGCTCTTTAGCCGCTTTTATGAGCCCTTTTGCCTTGAAATCGCTCCTAATTTCAGAGTTTTTTAGAAAATATATCCACTCATCAAGACTGTTTTTTGCAACATCGTTAAAACCGTTTACCTTGAGGATGTAGTATTCCGGAAATACATCTGAGACTTTTTGTAACTTACTGAATTCCTTTTTTTGCAGTAGTGAAAGCTGCAGGATGTCATTGGCGTGAATCCCCCGAAAGTCGGTGGTGCCTTTGTAGATATAGTCATTGCCATGACCAAGATCGAAGTAGACGATATTGATGGAGATGACTTTGCGGACCTTGTCGTAACTGAAGCCTGTGTCCATGGTGTCGGTGATCAGCTTTGATGCGCCGTAGACCATGCGGTGAAAGTAATCGTACTGCGCTTCTGCCTGTAGTTCTATCAGCACCAGTTCGCCGCTGTTGATCTGGGTCAGCAGGTCAACACGGTTGTGTTTGTCATCTGCACTCTGTTTGTTACTTTCGCTTTCCAGTATCTGCTCGATCTTGACATCAACCAGCAGCAGCTCAGAGAGAAAGCCTTCAAGAATATCGAAGTTGGCTTTGTTACGCAGCAGTTTTTTGAGTGCCCAGTCAAACCGGACAAGTCGTTCTTTCATAGAAACCTCTGTTGTCCTTGAGCTTACCTCCGCTAGATGCGGATGCACGCCGATAAAGTCAAAATCACTGTTTTAGGATGAAACCGTAACACTGGTAGCGGTTAGTTTACGGGCATTACTACTCTGAAATGGCGGTTTTGTAAAAATATTTGTATGCTCTTGGGGAGGGCAAGGGGTGAAGAAAAATTGCTATGCAGGAAAGGGGGCTCTGGATGGGCAAGGCTAGCTGTCTCTTGACTGTTTGCCGCGTGAGGGCTGATCTAATGTATAAGAGGTTTTTTGCGCGGCTATGTCCTGGCGGTTGCCTAGAACAGTTGTAACAGGCTTGATTTGTGGTACTAATTCATTACGCTCTTGCTGTTATCGTTGTTTTGTGTATTTATTACATTTTTTTATTGTAGACGCAGTAGCCTTACGCTGGTTTCCGGGTATAGTGTAACTTTTTAACGTTATTTGTTTTTTGTTATTTCTAAACGGCTGTGCCCGCTATCTGTAGCGCTGCCCTGTAACTGACTAGCTGGTTATATAAAGGACGTAAAGACGTATGGTTATCCCGCGTACCCTGATAAAGTTTTCGCTTGACCTGGTACTGATTATTGTTGCCTACGGCATCGCCCTGGTGCTTGATGAAGATTTGTTCATTTCTTCTGTCGCTAGTACTCGTTTTCTTCATTCCATTCCATATGTTGTTGCGATTCAGGCCCTTGTTTTTCTCACATTCAGGCTCTACGGAAGCCTTTGGCGCTACGCCTCACTACAGGATGTGCTTGAAATCTTCAAGGCAGTCACCTTTGCTGTTATCATGACCGCCTTTGGACTCTTGTTTGCCCGTGATACCCTGGTTTTCTACCGCACCTTGCTGCTGCTTGACTGGGGCGTGCTGATGGGGTTGATGCTTGGCAGCCGTTTTATCTGGCGTTTTATCCGGGAGAACTGCAGCCTGCTACCCCAGTATTTTCGCCATAACCATAACCATAACCATAACCATAACCATAACCATAACCATAACCATAACCATA
>CAZNWF010000117.1:4279-8384 GCA_964576485.1 uncultured Geobacter sp.
AACCATAACCATAACCATAACCATAACCATAACCATAACCATAACCATAACCATACAGGGCGTCCGACCCTGATTGTCGGTGCTGGCGATGCCGGTAACCTGTTGCTGAAGGAGATTGCCAAGCAGCAGGAGTGTGGCTTTCATGTGATCGGTTTTGTGGATGATGATCCCCAAAAAAAGGGGCTTCGACTTGGCGGCGTACCGGTGTTGGGGGGGGTGGCTCAGCTGCCGAAGCTGCTGAAGGAGCACCAGATCGAGGAAGTGGTTATCGCGGTCCCGTCGGCGCCCAAAAAAGTCATTCGCGGGATTGTTGCCTGCTGTAAACGTTCCGGGGTTCATTTTAAGACCTTGCCAGCCATACCGGAGCTGATTGATGGTACCGTCTCTGTCTCGCAACTGAGAAACGTTGAGATTGAGGATCTGCTGGGGAGAGAACCGGTGCAGCTTGATCAGCAGTCGATCTGCAGCTATCTGGCAGGTAAACGGGTGCTGGTGACCGGCGCGGCCGGCAGCATCGGCAGTGAAATCTGCCGTCAGATCTGCAGCTATGGCCCGGCAAAGCTCTTGCTGGTGGATCATGCAGAGACGCCGCTCTACCAGATTGAAAAAGAGTTGACTGCCCGGTTTCCTGATCTGCGGATAGTGCCTATCATTGCCGATATTCGCCGCAGAGACCGGGTTGAGGCCCTGTTTGACAGTTTTCTGCCTCAGGTGGTGTTCCACGCCGCTGCCTATAAGCATGTGCCGATGATGGAGTATAACCCGATGGAGGCGGTTAGTAACAATCTTGGTGGCACGGTAAATCTGGCAGCTGCCGCCCACGCCTGCGGGGTGGAGAAGTTTGTGATGATATCCACCGATAAGGCGGTTAACCCCACCAATGTGATGGGGGCCAGCAAGCGGGCTGCCGAGCTGTATGTGCAGGCCCTGGCCCAGGGGTCCCGCAGCTGTTTTACCACCGTGCGGTTCGGTAATGTGTTGGGCAGTAACGGCAGCGTGATACCGCTCTTTAAGGAACAGATCAAAAAAGGGGGGCCGATTACGGTCACCGATCCCCGGGTGGTTCGCTATTTCATGACTATCCCCGAGGCCTGTCAGTTGGTGCTGCAGGCAGGCTGCATGGGGAAAGGGGGCGATATCTTTGTGCTGGATATGGGTGAGCCGGTCCGGATCCTTGATCTGGCGGAGGAGTTGATCAGGCTTTCCGGGATGACCCCCCGTGAAGATATCGAGATCGAGTTCAGTGGCCTGCGGCCGGGCGAGAAACTGTACGAAGAGTTGTTGATCGAAGGGGAAGGGGTTATGCCCACCAGTCATGACAAGATACGGGTGGTTGGCGCTGTGCCGTATGATTTTGCGGCTGTTCAGGCTATGACCAGCCTCCTGTTGCAGTCTGCCGAGGGGCTTGACAGCGGCGCTGTGCTGCAGCGTCTGAAGGAGGCGGTGCCGGAATTTACGCCACACTATCATTTTAAGGGCGAGCCGCCGTTTTCTTTTAAACGGCTGCGTCCGGATGTGAGCTGTGATGATCTATAGCGTACGTTTGTCCCTGATTCTGCTGCTGGTAACGACGGTGCCAGCGTCGGCAGCCATGCTTTCCTCCTCGAACATACCGTTGGACAGCCCGATCTATCTGTACCTGGAGAAGCTCTCCGGCATGGGGCTGATCCGCTCGGATATGAGGGGACTGAAACCGTTTTCCCGGGCTGAGGCGGCACGTCTGACCGTTGAGGCGACGGAAACCTATCGGTTAAACGCCGGCCAGGAGCAGACCTCGGCCGTGGTGGCCAAGGCGATGCTGAAGGAGCTTAAAAGCCAGCTGGCACGTGAACTGGCGCTCTACAACAACGATACGAAGCCCCGGCTCTTTGATGCCACGCCGGTGCTGTCGGCGCGACTACGGTATGTTTACCTGAACGGGACACCACGCAGCTATGAGCGGCAGGCCAACGATCCGGGTAATGACGGGGTGTTCGGTATCGGCCAGGGCTTGCGTCCCCGGAACCCGTACCCCTCGCCGGTTCAGCACCATGGCTCTGAAGGTACCCCGTTGCTGGAGAACAATGAAGGCACGCTGTATGACAAAGGCCACACTGCAGAGTTCAGGGTTGCAGGTGAGGCGTATATCAGCCGCTATGCCGTCGGGCTGTTTGAACCGCAGCTGCTGTACGGTTCTGAACGGCACAAACCGATTGCGACCCTGAATCGTGCGTATGTAAAGCTTGGCGGCGGAGCGCTGGAGCTGGAGCTGGGACGGGACAGCAGCTGGATGGGATTGGGGCAGCGCGGCGCCATCACGCTTTCAAACAATGCCCGCAACCTGGATATGATCAAACTTTCAAGCCCAGAGCCGTTCAGGGTAGGCTGGCTTTCCTGGCTGGGTGACATGAAGTATATGTTTTTGCTCTCCAGGCTTGATCATACAATAACCAACGGCAAAGAACGCCAACCGTATTACTACGCAGCCAAGCTGATCAGCAAGCCAGTTGATAATCTGGAGATCGGCTTTAACCTGGGGAAACAGGCGGGTGGAACCGGCCTGAACAACAGCCTGCAGCAGTATTTAAACGGGATACTGGGGGGCACCTCAGCAGACAATTCAAACGGCATGGCCGGGTTTGAACTTCGCTATCGCGCCCCCTGGCTGCGTAACACCGAGTTTTACGCCGAGTTTTCCGGGGAGGATACCGCCAGCTTCTGGCCGATTGTGGAGAGCTACCTGGCCGGTTTCTACATCCCGATGCTTACCCGTGACGGACGTAACGACCTGCGCTTTGAGTACTTCAGGGGCAACGAGATTCTGTACACCAGTAGTACCATGCCCCAGGGGTATCTGTACCACAATCTGCCGCTGGGCCATGCCCAGGGGGGCGCCACCGAGGACTTTTTTGTGCGCTACAGTCACTGGCTGGGGGTAAAAAACAATATTGCGCTGGATTATGCCTACACCACGCGAGGCAATTTCGGCAGGTTGCCCGGCCAGGCCGTTGAGCAGAAACATGCTGGCCGGGTCTCTCTGACCCTGCCGCTGCTTGAGCGGATTGAAGCGCAGCTGCTGTACGGTGTCGAAGGGATCAGAAATCTCAATCTGGTTTTGGGGCAGCACCGTACCAACCAGCTGATGAAGCTGGAACTGCGTTATAATTATTGATTTAAAGGGGCTAGATATGAAGCAACTGTTTCGAAGAGTTGTGGCACTAGTTGTGCTCTCGTTTTTTTACTCTCAGCAGATTTTTGCGGTGCCGCTTACGGAGCTGCCTTCCGGGCAGTTGCCTCAGCAGAACAGCGATTCTGGGACGGGAACTGTTTCCGCACCTGGTGGCGTTTTAACGGTGCAACAGGTGCAGCAGTTACCTGCCGGGGTACGTGAAAAAATGCTGGCAGACGCCATCGGCAAAAAAAATGATACTCCCCAAGCTGCTTCCCCGATGCAACTTGACAAGGGCGACAGCAAGCTGCCGCCTCCTCCCGTCTCCCCTGGGGCTGAGAACGTACCAGCATCCCGCATAGAATCAGCATTTTCAAAAAAGACCCTGACCTTGCTGGATAAGGTTGATGCTGTGCCGCTTGGCCGGCAGTTAAAGCAGTTCGGCTACGATTTCTTTGCCAATACCGCCCAGCTTGCCGCTGTTGATACCCTGCCTGATATCAGTGAGTATCAGGTCGGTCCTGGCGATGTACTGAACCTGAATGCCTGGGGTAGTGTCGACATCAGGCAGGAGCTGACGATTGACCGCAACGGCGAGGTGATGATCCCCAAGGTGGGCACGGTGCGCCTGTGGGGGATGTCTTTTGAACAGGCCCGTGCTGCCATCAATACTGCGCTGTCGAATTATTACCGTGACTTTGGCATGAGCCTGACCATGGGACGCCTGCGCTCGATTCAGGTCTATGTGGTGGGCGAAGTGGTGAACCCAGGCCGTTACGCCGTCAGTTCCCTGGGGACCGTCATCAATGCCCTGGCAGCTGCCGGTGGCCCTTCTCGCAATGGCTCTTTGCGTATGATCAAGGTCAGCCGTGGCAGCAAGGTTGTTGGGCAGGTTGATCTGTATGACATGCTGTTGAACGGGGATCGCAGCAAGGATGTGCGGCTGCAGAACGGTGA
>CAZNWF010000118.1:0-8279 GCA_964576485.1 uncultured Geobacter sp.
GCACCCGGAGGTGCTGGAGATGGTGCGGTTGGCCGGCCTGATTGCAGCCCATGAGGCAACAGAGCGGGCTGCATGGTTTGCAAAGTAGGCCGATAAAGGGGACGGCATGAGCAGAGAACAGTGGTTGCAACGGGCGCACTGGCTGGCGCTGTTTACGGTCTTCTATAACATTGCGGAAGGGGTCGGATCAGTCTGGTTTGGCGTGGCTGACGAGACCCTGTCGCTGTTCGGTTTCGGGATGGATTCCTTTATCGAAGTGATCTCGGCAGCGGGGGTCTGGCACATGCTGCGCCGGATCAGGGGTAACGGCGGCGAACAGCGTGATGAGTTTGAACAGCGGGCCTTGCGGATTACCGGCACAGCCTTCTATCTGCTGACGGTCGGGCTGCTGCTGACCGCCGGCTTTAACCTCTTCAGCAGCCACAAACCGGAGACAACGGTCTGGGGGATCATCATCTCCCTGATTTCAATCTCGTTCATGTGGTTTCTTATCCATCAGAAGAATAAGGTAGGACATGCGCTGGCTTCACCGGCCATTCTGGCTGATGCAGCCTGCTCCAGGGCCTGTCTCTATCTTTCGGTGGTGCTGATGATTGCCAGTGTCGGGTATGAGCTGACCGGGCTGGGCTGGCTTGATGCGGTTGGCGCAGGCGTCATTGCCTGGCTGGCGTACAAAGAGGGGCGCGAGGCCTTTGGCAAGGCTAAGGGGCTGGCCTGTTCCTGCAGTTGTTCCTGCGGGGCTGTCAGGGAACATTCATTGTGACCATACTTGACAGACATATCAGCGGCAAGTTCAAGATAGCCATCGCCCTGACTGCGGTAACCCTGGTAGCTGAGGTGGCAGGCGGCCTCTGGACCAACTCACTGGCGCTTCTCTCTGATGCAGCCCATGTCTTTCTTGACCTGTTTGCTTTGGTGCTGTCGCTGGCTGCGGTGCAGTTGGCAGGTCTGCCAACTTCAGAACGGCATACCTTCGGGTTTCACCGCTCCGAGGTGTTCGCCTCTTTTATCAACGGCCTGACCGTCTTTCTCATGGGGGCAGTGATTCTGTATGAGGCCTGGGGCCGTTTTGCCACGCCAGAACCGGTCAAGAGCGGTCCGATGTTGCTGATTGCCGCCATCGGCCTGGTAATGAACCTGTTGGCCGCCAAGACCCTGCATAGCCACAGCCACGATGATCTGAATGTGAAAAGTGCTTTTCTGCATCTGGTGGGGGATGCTGCTGCGTCGGTCGGTGTCATCATCGGCGGGATTGTGATGTACTATACCGGCTGGTATCTGTTGGATGCACTGCTGTCTGCCGCCATCGGCCTGCTGATCCTGACCGGGGCAGGACGGGTGCTGCGGGATGCAACCCATATCCTGATGGAGGGGGCACCACGGGGACTTGATCTGGCAGAAGTTGCAGCAGCCATTCGTGCTGTTGAAGGGGTGCAGGACCTGCACCATCTGAATCTCTGGTCGGTCTGTTCACATATCACGGCGCTGTCAGTGCATGTTGAAGTTGCAACAGGTTATGAGGACCGGCGCAGCGATCTGTTGCACCGGATTGAACATGCCCTTGAACATCGCTTTCATATCACCCATACCACGATTCAGCTTGAGTGCAGCGACTGCAACGGCGGGCCACTGATCAAACCGCTGCAACATCAGCAACGGCAGGAAGCGTGCTGCGGTCATGATCATTGAGGAGGACGTACATGCATGATGACGAACTGGTCTGTTTCTGCAGCAGTATCACTGCCGGGGCAATCCGGCAGGCGAAACAAGACGGCGCAACTACGGTGGAGGATATCCGCCGCACGACCGGCGCCTGTACGTTGGGGCGCTGTAGAGATCTGTCCCCACGGGGCAGATGATGTGCCCAAGAAGTCAAGCAGGTGCTTGACGAGTGATCAGTTGTTCTGCCCAATGTCAAAGATCTTCAATAACCCGTTCCATTCCTCCGGTTTGAGGGGTATCGGTCGCATCAGCGTCTGGCCGCGAACCTGCCGGGGATTTTTCAGCCAGCGTTTCAGCCGCTCTTCATTCCACGCTTTATCCCTTTCAAAGTTGGCAGGATAAAATCTGGTCAGCAGGCCGGACAGGTTGGGTCCGGTTGTGCCGCTACCCAGGCCTCCGTACTGACTTGAGAGGAGTATGTGGCAACCGCCGCACTGTCTGACAAAAAGATTCTGCTGCCCTGTTTTCTGCTCGTTAAAATGGACGATCCGGGGTGGTTCCTGAAGGTTTTTTCCTGACTGCAACCCTCCAGCCAGTACTGCGGTTATCAACCGGTCAAGATCCTGCTCTGAAAAAGAGAAGGCGGGCATGAAGATGGCCGGATCAGTCAGGGCTGTGCGGATCTCGTTTGGTGTGGATGTCCTGAGTAGAGTGTCCAGATTTGATGCCAGCCGGTTTCCGGTTTCTGACAGACTATGACAGCGACGGCAGGCGCTCTGTTCGGCCAGGCGCTTGCCGGAAACAACAGCAGCAGACAACGGATTGGTAAAGGAGGCGTAGCGCCCCTTGATCAGACCACTGTGAGCCAGTGCAGTTCGGCTGGTACGGGGGTTGCCGCGATGGCAGTCAACGCAGGCACCCTGCTTACCATAGTGTGGCGGGTGACAGGAAAGACACTGGTTGCGGGCTGTGGCAGCCTGAGCCGGACTCGCCGCCAGTACCGACATAATCGCTATCAGAATGGCGAGACAAGCGCCCAATTTTTCCCCCTGAAAAACAGCCCGATCACCGTTAGCAGCACAATCACCAGAAACAGCGCCAGTACCGCTATTGCAGTCAAACGATGTCGGGGACCGAACCAGACCGCCGTTTCAGGCGCTGCCCGTTGCAGCCAGGGCAGGGCGGTAAATGCCAGTCCCGTCAGCATCAACGGGTAGATCAGCCAGACCCGGTAACTGACCAGTTCCTGAATCCAGAGCAGGAACCAGGCCGACTTGACCGGGTTCGGTACGATTGCCAGCTGTGCCGGTTCCTGCAGCGGAGCCGGGATCAACGCTGCCAGTACCAGCAGCAACGCTACGCAGCCCAGGAATGCATGTTTGATCAGCCGGAAAAAAACGGGAGAACTCTTGACGTAGGTTTTCATAGGTAGGGCAATAATCCCTTCTGTTTGCGGACCAGGTAAAAGTGCAGCAGACAGAGACAGAAGGTGCTTAACGGCAACAGCACCACATGCAGGACATAGAACCGGATCAGCGATAATGGCCCGCCAACGCTATCCGGCACCAGTATGGCTTTGAAGAAACTGCCCAGTGGAACCGCCTCCAGCAGGGTCATGCCGGTCTGGGTGGCCCAGAGCGCCAGTTGATCCATCGGCAGCAGGTAGCCGGTATAGGCTTCGAACATGCCCAGCCCCAGCAGGCAGACGCCGATGATCCAGTTCCGTTGCCGGGGTGGGGCAAAGGCACCGGTCAGCACCACCCGCAAGATGTGGAGAAACATGCAGACCAGAAAGGCGTGGGAGGCCAGACGGTGTAGGCTGCGCAGGTATCTGCCGCCATAGACCGACTCTTCCAGAAAGATGATTGACGGGTAGGCCTCAGCAGCGCCGGGACGGTAATAAAACAGCAGCAGCAGACCTGACAGCGCCAGCACCAGCAGGGCGGTAAAGGCCAGTCCGCCCAGGCAGAAACTGTAGCTGATCCGCAGGTTTTGCTGAAGCACCACCCTGGGAAAGAGATGTTTGAAAAATTCTTTGAACAACCTGTACTCCTTCCCTTACCCCCGCACCACCAGCATGACGCCATCCTGCTCAACCATCAACCGTGGTAATGGACGCTCTGCCGGACCGGTCAGCACCTTGCCGGACCGGTCAAAACGGCTGCCGTGGCAGGGGCAGATCATCCCCTCCGGTGTCACCGATACCGTACAGCCCAGATGGGTGCAGACCAGACTCAAGGCGATGATCTGCTCTCCCTGGCGCATCAACACAATCCGCTCCTGCTTGTAGACCAGGGCTCCACCAACCGGGATGTCTGCCTGCGCCACCCGTAGCAGAGCCGGTTTTCTGATCTGCCGGGGCGTCAGAAAACGCCAGAGTCCGGCCAGAACCAGCGGTGTTGCTATCAGTGTGCCGATGAAGCGGCGGCGGGTTTGGTGAACTGTTTCCATTTTTCCACGTATGCTCGTTTGTAGGCATCAGTTTTGGCAGCCATCTGCCGGTAGCGTGTTTCTTCCAGAAAACTGCCGTTTACCACCCGTTGTCCCCGCCGGTCCCAGAAGGATGAAAGGGTCATACCGTCTCGCTGCAGATCATAGATCCGATCCTGGGGACGTTCCAGCAGAAACCGGCGCGGGTTATCGTGGCAACCATCACACATCACAGTGCCGCGCTGGATGGTATGGGGAGCAAAGGCCCGCCATTCAGCCACCAGCAGTTCATTTTCACGGCCTGTTGCCCTGCCGTTGGAAAGCTTGCTGTAGTAGGCGATGAACTGAGGCCTGATCGGTGCCAGCTTGCCACGGCTGTTAAGCCCCAGCGGCGGCAGCTCCTGACGTTTCAGGTAGACGCTTTTGGCATAGCCGTTTCCGGTTACGGTCAGAGCCTGATAGCTATCGTCAACCGTACCGGAACTGAACTGGAGGTAAAAGGTGCCGTATTCCTGTGGAGCCCAGGCTGCATGGCAGGCTGCGCATTCCAGTTTTTCAAGGTGGGCTGCAATCCGGTGTTCAAGCACCTTGGGGCTGGGGCGGTGACAGCCGGTGCAGGATCTGGCGGCAACCTGTCCCGTTATCAGACTTTGCATGGTGTGGCAGTTGTTACAGGTCATCCCCTTTTGCTGATGGATATCCGGCAGCATCTTCAGAAAGGTCTCGCCTTGCAAACGCTCGCCACGCTGGTAGCGTTCATGTTCCTCCCGTGGGGCCCTGCCAAAATAGTCCCAGCCAACATAATAGCCTTTGTGACATTTTGAGCAGGCATCAGCTGCCGGGCGAGCAATGGCATGCCCTTTGCCGTGGCAGTCCTGGCAGCCTTGCAGATGGCAGGAGGCACAGTTTTTCTGTTCAAACGCCCGGTCACGTTTCCCGTAGCTGCGGGCTATAAAGGCTTTTTCTTTGATCTTGCTGCCCATGGCGTGCTGATACATCCGCTGATAGCCCTGATGGCAACGGACACATCCTGCTGAACCGGACATCCGGCTGGCAGGATCAGCCAGTATCTGACTGCCGTTTTGATGGCAGTCACGACAGGCCAGCCGTTGGTGGACGCCGGTCACTGTTTTGTCAGCAGCATGACAGAGACGGCACCGGTCAGCTGCCTGGGCCGCCAGGCTGCTAACGAGGAGCCAGCAGGCGGCGATGAAGGGTATCGTCCAGGTCACGGTAGTTGATCCTTGTGCGGTAGATCGGGTCTTTGGCCGAACTGTGGCAGACCAGACAGGTGTTGACAGCCAGGGTCCGTTGTACTTCCTGCTGGTTCAGGGGCCGGGCGTTTTCACGGGTGATGGCCGAGTAGGCCTGTACCGTGCCATTGTGCATGGTCAGAAAGCCGTCCAGCGGTTTATGGCCGGATAGCTCGCAGAGCAGGGTGCCTTTAATGCTGCGTCCTTCAACGATATGCTGGCCAAAGCCCAGAAAGGCAGGGTTGGCATGGCATTCAGCGCAGCCTACGGCTTTCTTGCCGGTATTATGGCCGTGGAACGGGGCAAAGCGCAACTGGCGTTTGCCTTTGTACAGCGCAATGGCCCCTTCCTTTGAGCTGCTGCCGTCCTCTTCAACCACTGTCACAAAGGTCTGGCAGCCGGGTGTTACCGGCGAGATCCGTCCTTTCCAGTTTAATGCCAGCGGAAAGGGGTAAAGAGTGCGGTAATCCTCGGTCTCGGTAAACTCCCCTTTTGTAGCAACCCCCTTGATGAAGTCGGTCTGGGTACCGTCCTTATCATACCGGGTATGACAGCCGTAGCACTGTACCACGGTACGGGAGTGGCAGGCGGTGCAGGTTAAGCGGCCATGACCGACCACGCCATGTTCCGGCGTACCGGTAATGATCTTCGACCGTAACAGTCTGCCATTCTGTTTGACCTGCACCAGGACATTACCATCAACATGAAAGACGTTTGAAAAGGGCCGTCCCCTGGAGGTCAGGATCATCTCCATGCCGGGCCGCATCTGTAGCGGGTAGGAGCGGGACTCCCGCACCGGATCTTCGTTTTCACGGATAATGGCGCGATAGACCGGCGGCTTTGCAGCAGAACCGTGGCAGTCCTCACAGGCAACCTCAAGCTGCCCATGCATGCTGGCCGAGGCATAGCCTTCCCCCATGATTTCACGGGAGGTGTGGCAATCAATGCAGTCCATACCGGCACTATAGTGAATATCAGGGCTGATGGCGGTAAAATTGCGGGCATCACTGCCCGTGACAGGTCCGGGCTGGCCGTTTCTGGTGGGTACCATGCCGTTGTTGCCATCCAGCAAGCCCTGGTAGGAGAGGGCGGTGCGACCGCTGCGGTGGTGGCACTGTGCGCAGGACTGGAGAGAAGGGAGTATATGCATAGCGTGGGTGTCACTATGAGGTAATTTACCCAGCACCGTCTGATCAGCGCCTCTGTATAAGCCTTGTTTGCCGTAAGGAAAATGACAGGCAGCACAGCCGGCCGGGTTACCGGAACCGTTGATCGGATCCTGGTGCCGGGCAACGTGACAGCGGGCACAAAATTTGCGATAGAGCTCGCCGGAGAGGTTGTCAAGCTGTGCAACGTCCTGCTGTTTAAGCAGCCTTCCTTCCGGATCATACAGCTCCGCAGCCTGGCTGCCATAGCGGATACCGGGCCGTTCGCCTTCCCAGGTGGCCTGGGTCTGGGAGATCATACCGGCTGCCGTGTACATCTGGCTGCTCTGCATCCGCTCCAGCTGCGAGCGATGACAGGGGCCGCAGCCCAGCTCCCATCTGCCCGGATAGGAACGGTTGGATAGCCCGAATATCCCCTGGTGGGCTTCATTTTTTGTTGTTGCTTTCGGATTACCCCCGTGACAGGAGACACAGCCGCTGTGGCTGGCTGAGGTGTGCTCAATCCCTTTGTGACAGGTCAGGCATTGCTCCTGACTTGAATCGCGGGAGCTGCATCCGGCAGTTAGTAAGCTGTAACAGACAAGCAGTATGGTGAGTAGCGATAGATGCATGATGGTGAACGGCAGCATACCAGCTGAAGCGCTGTCTTGCCAGTACTCATGGTAATTGTCTCAGTAAAAAAAGCCGACGGTTTGACCCGTCGGCACCACATGAAGGAGGGATAGTGCGTATCTATCCCGGTGTTGCTTGTTTTCTACCGTTAGCTATTTGCCTTGGGTAGATATCTTTACCGTCTTCTTGTACTCTTTCCACAGGAACGGGTCGTCATCCATGGTACCGAATGGCAGGTACCAGAGTTTGACCTCTAGATCCAGGGTCTCGCTGCTGATAGTGCTCACTTTCTTGCCGTCCTTCTCTTCTGTTTTAACCGGGAAGAATATGTCATGCTGTGTCGTAATTGTCCTTAATGGCGGCAGGCTGGTATCTTCCAGCAGGCCACTCTTCTCGTAGGGACCACGTCCCATCCGGTCGCCTTTGCCCAATTGTTGCGGGATCGGCATGAAGATACGTTCTGCATTAAATACTTCTTTGCCACTCTTGTCTTTTGCTTTTACCGACAGAACCAGCCGGTTGGGGGTCGGTCAGCCGTCGGGTACGCCGTGACCGGCCTTGTTGGTCAGTTCTATGCGCACCGCTGCCTTGGGACGGATGCTGGTGTTGTCACGCCAGTAAACCGAGCTGGTTTCCACATGCATCTCAACCGCTTTGGCTGCCATCTCTTTTGAACGGTAGCTCTGGATGTTGTGACCCAGCTTGCTCTCTTTCATATGGCACTGCTGGCAGGTCTTGTTGCCCCCCTCAGGCACATAGGCGAACAGGTAGCTGCCGTAGGCGGTGGCACACTGGGTAGGGTTTTCCTGGTCAAAGTTGGGTCCCAGGCCGTGGCACTGGCCACACTGGATAGACTCGGACATAATCTGGCCTTTGGCCATTTTAGTGAACTTGGGGTCCATATGGTCGCCGGACTTGGCACCATAGACCGTGTCCTTTTTGGGATAGCCTTCAGACCACTTATGGGTGATGGCATTACGGTTATGGCAGATCAGGCAGTTGATGTTGAGCGAGGAAAGGGTTTTTTCAGCCTTGGCAGCCTTGGCCTCATCGTCATTCCTCATGGCGTCCTGCCAGTCGTTGATAGTGGTAACAACCTCTTGGGCCACCTTGTCGGTGGCATCGGCCAGCTGGGGCAGGTGGCACTTGGCGCAGC
>CAZNWF010000119.1:0-8237 GCA_964576485.1 uncultured Geobacter sp.
GGCCAGATGGAGGACTTCCTGACCCAGTTGACCAGCTTATCAAGTGACGTAACGGTTACGTTACCACCGAGGGGCTGATTTACTCCCATTCCAGTGCTCCTTTTTTCCAGACATAGATATAACCAACAAACAGGATCACAACAAAGAGCCCCATCTCTACCAACCCGAACACGCCAAGCTTCTTATACAGAATTGCCCAGGGATAAAGAAAGACAGCTTCAATATCGAACAAAATAAACAGCATTGCGATCAGATAAAACTTGATTGGGAACCGCTCGCGTGCTGTGCCGATCGGCTCACAACCACACTCATAAGGCGCCATTTTGGCCTTTGAATACTTCTTCTGGCCAATCAACGAAGAAAACACCACCGAACCAAGGCCAAAGGCCAGCGAAACCAGGATCAGCAGCATTATGGGCAGATAGGTACCAAGCATTCTCTATTTCCTCCCCAAGCAGTTTCTTTCACGACTTTTCACGTATACTGTATACAAACCGCAGCAAACCTATTGCATTTCGGTGCTGATTGTCAAGCACTTTTTGCCCTTTTTTTTAGCTTGCATTAAATCATTTTTAACTTCTCAAGTTATTATTTTTAAACACTTTTACAGGATGTAAATAACTTTTCAGGCATAATTCTGATAAGTTTTTTTACCGCAAACGAACTGAATTGACAAACGAACATGGCTACAGGTACAAAAGCCCTACTAATCTACGCTCACAAACGGAGGCACATCTTTCCATGATCCACACTCGCTCTCACACACTATTTGCACAAGCCCTTCAGGTCATTCCCGGCGGCGTTAACAGCCCGGTCAGGGCCTTTAAATCGGTTGGCACTGACCCGCTGTTCATTAAAAAGGCTTTCGGTAGCCGCGTAGTTGATGAAGACGATAACAGCTATATCGACTACGTGGGCTCATGGGGCCCCATGATTCTTGGCCACTGCTATCCTGCCGTGGTCAACGCGGTTAAGCAATGCATGGAAAACGGCTCAAGTTTTGGCGCCCCTACCGAACTTGAAATTACCCTGGCGCAAATGGTGATAGATGCCGTACCTTCCATTGAAATGGTTCGCATGGTCAGCTCCGGAACCGAGGCAACCATGAGTGCCATCCGCCTGGCTCGCGGCTATACCGGGCGCGACAAAATCCTTAAGTTTTCCGGCTGCTACCATGGCCATGCCGACGCTTTGCTGGTCAAGGCAGGATCCGGCGCCGCCACCTTTGGCGTGCCCGATTCTCCTGGGGTACCTGCTGATTTCGCCAAACACACCCTGACAGCTGAATTCAATTCTTTAGAGTCAGTCTACACACTCATCGCAGAAAACAAAAATCAGGTCGCCTGTATAATTATTGAACCGGTGGCTGGCAACATGGGAACCGTCCCTCCTCGACCCGGTTTCCTCGAAGGGCTGCGTGAACTCTGCACCAACGAAGGTATTATTCTGATTTTCGATGAAGTGATGTGCGGTTTTCGTGTCGCGTACGGTGGCGCACAGGCGCTCTACGGCGTCACCCCGGACATGACCACCCTGGGCAAAATCATAGGTGGCGGCCTTCCGGTTGGCGCCTTTGGCGGCAAGCGTGAAATCATGGAAAAACTTTCTCCCTCAGGCGGTGTCTACCAGGCTGGCACACTGTCGGGCAACCCACTGGCCATGACCGCCGGCATTGAAACGCTCAAGTTATTACAGCAGCCTGGCTTTTACGAGCAGCTGGAAGAGAAGAGCTGCATGCTTTCAGAAGGCATCACGCTAGCGGCCAAAGAAGCTGGATACCCACTTTATTCCACCAGGGTCGGCAGCATGTTCTGCGCCTTCTTCGCCCCCCACGAAGTCTTCGACTGGACAACGGCTGCCGCCTGCGACACCAAGGCCTTTGCCCGCTACTTCCTGGCAATGCTTGAGGAAGGGATTTACCTGGCCCCCTCTCAATTTGAAACCGCCTTTATGTCAGCAGCACACTCCCAACAGGAGATTGAAGCAACTATTGCTGCAGCCCGCAAGAGCTTTAAACTCATTGCATGATTCACGAAATAATTGACACTACGAGCGTCACTGTGCTATGAGAAACAGGTTTTGTATACGATCCCTGCTGACCGGAGGCGGAACTGAGCGAACTTCGTGATATTTTCCGCAACATCGGTACCGTTTCAAGCATGGGTATTTCTGTTGTACTCGCCATCGCAATTGGAGTCTGGTTTGGCTTGACGATAGATCGCTGGTTGGGTACGGCACCTTGGTTTTTCTGGATTTTCCTTATGATTGGCATCGCTGCCGGGTTTAAGAATGTGTATATCATCACTCGACGCGAGATAAAAAATCTGAACAGTGGCAACGATTAACGAGGCAAGGCTGCCTACGGTTATTTTGCATGCAAGCATCGTACTGCTTGTTATTGCAACATTAACCGGCTTTCTTTTTTATACAGCTCCGGTTGGACTTGGTATTCTGGCTGGTGGCGGCATTGCCATCATTAACTTTGTCTGGCAACGCAGGACATTGCGTCAACTACTTGAACGTCAGGTCACACCCTCAGCAGGTTCTGCTGCACTACGTTACCTGCTTCGATTAAGTTTAACTGCCATCATACTCTATGCTGTTCTGACCTCCGGGCGTTTTTCAATAATTGCCCTGCTTGTTGGTCTTTCGGTAATCGTGGCAGTCATAATTGCTTTAACTCTGTATTCAGCGTTTTATAAAGGAGATTGACCCATGGTCCACCCGTTGTTGTTTCTCCAGTTTCTCAGCTCAAAACTGCAGCAGTTGCTGCATATCTCTGACGCTTCAGCTAACGCAGTTGTCTATACCTGGACGGTCATAGCCCTTTTGCTGGTGCTGTCATTGATTGCAACCAGTGCGTTGAAGACCATACCGAGCGGCACTCAAAACTTCATGGAAGTAGTGGTTGACGGTATTGAAAACATGATCGTTGAGACCATGGGGGAGCATGGCCGCCCCTTCTTCCCATTAATTGCCACACTTGCCATCTTCATCCTGGTGTCCAACCTGGTGGGTCTGATTCCCGGCTTCTATCCCCCGACCGCCAATATCAACACCACAGCAGCCTGCGCCATTGTTGTATTTGTGGCAACCCACGTGATCGGTATCAAGCATCACGGTTTTCACTACCTGAAACACTTCCTGGGACCGATCTGGTGGCTGGCTCCGCTGATGTTTTTCATTGAGTTGATCGGACACCTGTCCCGTCCTGTGTCCCTTACTTTGCGTCTTTTTGGTAACATGAACGGTCACGAACTGGTCCTGATGATCTTCTTCGCTCTGGCACCGTTTCTGGTTCCTCTGCCAATGATGCTGATGGGCGTACTGGTTTCCTTTATTCAGGCGTTCGTCTTTATGTTGCTGGCCATGATCTATATCCAGGGGTCACTGGAAGAAGCACACTAAGTAACGATTATCCATTTTTCTCCTATACTGTTTAGGAGCACACACCACACGGAGGTAGTACAGATGAACTTTTTCACAATGTGTATGCTGGCAGCAGGTTTTGGTATGGCTATTGGCGCTTTCGGTACCGGTATCGGCCAAGGTATGGCTGTTAAGAGCGCCGTAGAAGGCGTTTCCCGCAACCCCGGTGCTTCCGGTAAAATCCTGACCACCATGATGATCGGTCTGGCCATGATCGAGTCCCTGGCTATCTACGTTCTGGTTGTTTGTCTGATCATCCTGTTTGCTAACCCCTACAAGGATGTTATGATCAAGGCTCTGGAGACCGTTGCCAAGTAATTTGAGCAACTGCTTCTTGCTTGCATGAACACAAGAAAAGGCGACCGAGTGATTCGGTCGCCTTTTCTTGTGAACGAAGCATTCCTTGCAAACTAGTTTGGGTCATCCACCATACTGATGGTAACAGCAGCAGAGGGTTCACTCTCAGCCAACATCCCGTCAGCGCGCTTTATGACAACACTGGCAGCATAACGGTAGACCACACCACGCTGTACGGCCTGATCCTCATATTGGGCAGCAGCTATCAGGGTTGTAAGCGGTGCAAGAGGTCCGGAACCTTCAGCACGGTAAATGGCATAACCGACCAAGGTTGCGTCTTGCGGCACGCTACCATTGATATCAAGGGCAATAAACCCGCCAAAGGCAGAACGTGCCTTTAGCTCTGGCGGTTGAGGAGCTGCCAGGAGTTTCACCATGGCGGTTGTTACAGCACTCCCGGTAATACCTCCCTTTTGAACCGTCTGCAGGCGATACTGATAGCGTTCGCCATGACGCACATCTGTATCAGTAACAACTATCCGGTTGCCTTGGCGCTGGGCCGGTGCAGGGAAAGCCGGATCAATCTTCTGCAGCGCCTGATACTGGTCCTGGCAGCTGACGCAGTCATGTTCCTGATACACACGACGTCCCAGCAGGATCGCCTCAAGATCTTCAAGTTTACGGCCTGAACGGTCTTTGTCAGGCAGATCAAAGGAAAGACGTAAGGCAGCACCGCTTTGTTCGACCTTCAACTGCTGAGGTGGCTGGGCGATCAGCATATCAGGATAGATCAAGGGCCCTTTTTTACCACAGCCGGTCATAAGCATGGCAGCTGATGCAGCCACAAGGAGAACCCGTTTAGCCTGCATACTACTTCCCTTCACGACAGCGCCGAATCTCTTCTTCAACACGGGTGCGAGCTGTACCGCCAATCACATTACGGGCATTGACACTGGCCTCAACCGTAATGGCTGCAAAGATATCATCACTGAAGTGCGGCGAAAACAGTTGCCATTCAGCCAATGAAAGTTCTTCAAGCTCCATCTCATTTTCAACACAATAGGCCACTGCTTTACCCACCGCCTCATGGGCATCACGGAATGGCAATCCCTTACGTACCAGATAATCAGCCACGTCGGTTGCGGTCGAGAATCCCTGACCAGCAGCACGGCCCATGGAACCGGCATTGATCCGCATCTCCCGGATCATGTCGGCAAAGATCTTGAGAGAGCCCTTAACCGTATCTATCGTGTCAAAGAGCGGCTCCTTGTCCTCCTGCATATCTTTGTTATAGGCCAAGGGCAGCGCCTTCATCACGGTCAGCAAAGCCATCAGATTGCCATAGACGCGGCCGGTCTTGCCCCGCACCAGCTCAGGTACGTCCGGGTTCTTCTTCTGGGGCATGATCGAAGAACCGGTGCAGAAGCCATCAGACAGATCAACAAAGCGGAAAGCACTGGTGGACCAGATAATCAGCTCCTCTGACATCCGGGAAAGATGCATCATCAGAATTGATGAGGCGGAGATGAACTCAATGGCAAAATCACGATCAGAAACCGAATCCAGAGAATTACGGGTTACCGCAGGAAAATCAAGCTGCTCAGCCACATATTCACGATCAATCGGGAAGGTGGTACCAGCCAGGGCGCCAGCCCCCAAAGGCAGCACGTTAACCCGTTTAAAGCAATCCTCCATCCTGCCCTTGTCACGTTTAAACATCTCTACATAGGCCAGCATGTGGTGTGAAAACAGGATCGGCTGAGCAGATTGCAGGTGGGTGAAGCCGGGCATCACCACCTCAAGGTTCTTTTCAGCCTGCTCCAGCAGTGCATCAATCAGCATCTCCAGATAGGCCACCACCTCAACAATTTCATCCCGCAGATAGAGCCGGATATCCAGTGCCACCTGATCATTGCGGGACCGCCCGGTATGCAGCCGCTTGCCAGCCTCACCGATTTTTTGGGACAGACGGGCCTCAATATTCATATGGATATCTTCAAGACCGATGGAAAAATCAAACTGGCCAGCCTCGATCTGCTGCAGAATAGCCACCAGGCCGTGGACAATCTTGTCAACATCCTCCTGAGGGATAATTCCCTGACGCCCCAGCATCCGCGCATGGGCTACCGAACCACGGATATCCTGATGGTACAGCCGCTTGTCAAAATCAATTGAGGCGGTGAACTCTTCCACAAACGTATCGGTTGGTTGGGTAAAACGCCCGCCCCATAATTTATCCTGAGACATACAAAAAACTCCTTGATTACGTGTTAGATGCCACCATCAAAGGTAGCTGACTGCACCTTTTCCCATCTATCTCCAGCAGAACGCTGCAGAATGCTGTGTACCTTGAGCGGCACCCTGGAACTGCGCGGATCTATTTCATGGTGCAAGGGCAGGTTAAAATAGAGCAGACGGGTGCCGCTGCCAAACCGGAGACGACAGACCGGCGCACCACCGAAATCATCGGTAACAAACTCATCCGCCATCATCTGCTCCAGGCGATGGTGGCGATTGATTACCACATAGGATCTTCCAAAACCGGCTGACTGTACCACCCCTTCCAGCATGGTCTCATCAGAGGCATTCCCAAAGACCGTTACCGTCTCACGCACACCGGGCGTGTCCTCCAGATATTCACCGTAGAAGCCACTGACCACATCCCGGTAGGCCTGATGCTCCGGCTTGGGATTACACTGGAGCACAAACAGGGCGTCCAGCCCCTGGCGAGTACTGAAATAGAGCTGATTTGCATGATCAATGATCTGCTTGATATTGGAGTTGTACAGGTCGCGATAGAGATAATCAAGACAGATAATCACCATAAAATTGAAGCAGGAAGGCCTACTGCGCAACAGGTAAAAATGTCGTCCCCGGTACAGATCATGGTACTTGTCAATAAACTCTTCACCATGGAAGGGATGGCTCTTCGCCTCCAGAAAGACCCGTAGACGACCGTCAGCCTCTTTAACCAGCACCAGACACCAGTTAACCGGCATACCCAGCACATCGCCCGAGTCAATATCCTGATCAACCAGCGCAATCGCCTCCCCGTTATCAGCCTTGAACCGTTCGAGATAGCGGCGATACTCCTGCAGGCTGACATGTTCGACACCGATCATAGTAACCGTATTGGGCCTGAAACGCTGTTCAACCGTTACAAGCAGCTGGTCAAGACAGCTTACCGGCAGGCTGGATTCAGGAAACAGCAAAAAATGAAGCTTTTTAAGATTTCCTTCACCGGTAGCCACCAGCTCAAGGACGGAATTGATCGCCTGCCACTGTTGCTGTTCTTCTACCGGATGAAAGCCTGAGGTTCGATGCAGATGGTTGGGTAGCTGAGCGATCAGGCAGTGCAGGTGATGCCCCAGTGGGAAGACAAGATTCACCTTGGTATCAATGATCTTTGGCATCAGCGCGACTCCGGGCCGACGGTGACAAGCTCAGGATAGATCTTTCCAAGTATGGTACGGGTTCCGTCAGGCATCAGGTAGGCCGCTAGTTCATGCCTTGGCACCCAGCTCGCTTCGGCAACTTCATCCGGATTATGGGCCAATTCATAATGAACCGGCCGACAGCGGTAAAACAGGATGATATAATGGCAGTTTTCTTCACCGGGGGTAACATGTTCAAACACATCAATCAGGCTGCCCACTTCCACCTCCAGCCCGACCTCTTCATCCACTTCCCGCCGAAGTGCCGTGGCAATCGGCTCACCCAGATCAATCTTGCCTCCCGGCATGACCCACATATCTTTAAAGGGCGGGATGCTCCTCCTGGTGAGGAGCACCCGTTCCTGTTCATCAATAATCACCGCCACCACAGACGTGACGATATGTTCCTTCCTGTAGCGCGGCTTGGTCACAAACCTACTTCTTGCCCTGCATCAGCGCACGAATCCGTAAGCGCAGGGAGTTGATCTTGATAAAGCCTTCAGCATCTGCCTGGTTGAAGACCTTGTCCTTCTCAAAGGTGGCAAAGTCCAGGTTGAACAACGAGTTGGTCTCTGACTTACGACCAACGGTACGGCAGTGTCCCTTGTACAGTTTGACCCGTGCCACGCCGTTGACCGTTTTCTGCGACTCATCAATCAGGGTCTGCAGCATTTCACGCTCTGGTGAGAACCAGTAACCGGCATAGACCTGACGGGCATACTCAGGGATTAAGGAATCACGAATCCGCATTACCTCCCGGTCCATGGTGATCTGCTCAACAGCGGAGTGTGCTTCGCGCAGGATAGTGCCGCCGGGGGTCTCATAGACACCACGGGACTTCATGCCAACCGAGCGGTTTTCCAGCAGATCAACCCGTCCTACCCCATGCAGGCCACCAATGGTGTTCAGATGTGCCAACAGCTGGGCAGGAGTCATCCGTACGCCATCAACAGCAACCGCATTGCCCTGCTCAAACTCGATCTCAACATACTGGGCCTTGTTGGGGGCTTTTTCAGGCTTGCAGGTCAGCACATACATCTCTTCCGGTGCCTCAGCCCAGGTATCCTCCAGGATGCC
>CAZNWF010000120.1:0-8217 GCA_964576485.1 uncultured Geobacter sp.
AGAAGAACGGAATAAAGATCAGGTCAATAAAGGTGGCTGAAAGCAGACCGCCGGTTACGGCAGTGCCGATAGCGTTCTGAGCAGCCGCGCCAGCCCCTTTGGTCAGTGCCAGCGGCAGGGTGCCGAAGAAAAAGGCCAACGAGGTCATGATAACCGGCCGCAGCCGGATCTTGACCGCCGACAGGGTTGCATCAACCAGTTCATGCCCCTGATGCATCTGCTCCTTGATGAACTGGATGATCAGAATGGCGTTCTTGGTGGACAGACCAACGGTGGTCAACAGGCCGATCTGAAGATAGACGTCGTTGGGCAGAAAACGCAGCGTTACCGCCGTGACCGCGCCCACCAGGCCAAGCGGCAGCATCAGCAGGTTGACGAACGGAATGGTCCAGCTCTCATACAGGGCCGCCACTGCCAGGAACACCACCAGCAGTGAGATGGCGTACAATGCCGGAGCCTGGGCGCCGGCATTTTTTTCTTCATAGGAGAGTCCGGTCCATTCATAGCCAATGCCGGCGGGCAGTTTGGCCGCCATTTTTTCCATCTCGGCCATGGCCTCACCGGTGCTGACACCAGCAGCAGCCTGGCCCATGATCTCTACCGACGGCAGACCGTTGTAACGTTCCAGGCGCGGTGAGCCATACTCCCATTTAGCTGTGGCAAAGGCTGAGAACGGCACCATCTCACCCTTGTCATTGCGTACATACCACTTATTGATATCCTCCGGCAGCATACGATTCTGGCTGTCGGACTGCAGGTAGACCTTCTTGACGCGGCCTTTATCGATGAAGTCGTTCACATAGGAACTGCCCCAGGCCGTGGCGAGTACGTCATTGATACTGGAGAGCGAAACCCCTAGGGCTCCTGCCCGCACATCATCAATGTTCAACTTGAACTGCGGCGAGTCATCCTGACCGTTGGGCCGTACCGCCACCAGCTTCTTGTTTTGCATGGCCATGCCCAATAGCATGTTGCGTGCTTCCATCAACTTATCGTGTCCGAGGCCGCCACGATCCTGCAACTGGAAGTCAAAGCCGTTGGCCTGGCCCAGCTCAATCACCGCAGGCGGCGAAAAGGCAAAGGCCAGACCATCCTTGATCTTGGAGAAAGCCATCATAGCCCGGCCGGCAACTGCAGGCGACTTCAGGTCCTTGGTTTTACGCAGGTTCCAGTCCTTCAACTTGACCCAGGCCAGACCCATGTTCTGGCCCTGGCCGGCAAAACTGAAACCGGCCACGGTAATAATGGCATCAACGGCCTTCTTTTCCTTTTCCAGAAAGTGCTGCTCAAGCTGCTCAATCACCTTCAGGGTTCGCTCCTGGGTGGCGCCGGCAGGCAACTGCACCTGGCAGATGATAAAGCCCTGATCCTCATCCGGCAGGAAGGCGGTGGGCAGACGCATGAAGAAAACCACCATGGCGGCAACAATGCTGCCGTACACCACCAGATAGCGGATCGGCTTGCTGAATGAGCGCCCGACAATCCCCTCATACTTGTCTCTGGCCCAGTCAAATTTCCGGTTGAACCAACGGAAGAATTTGCAAAACGGCCCGCATTCTCCCGGTTCGTGCCCTTTTTCAACCGGTTTCAGCAGGGTTGAGCAGAGCGCCGGAGTCAGGATCAAGGCCACCAGTACCGACAGGATCATGGCCGAGATAATGGTAATGGAGAACTGCCGGTAAATAACGCCGGTAGAGCCGCCGAAAAAGGCCATGGGCAGAAAGACCGCTGACAACACGGTGGCGATACCCACCAGGGCGCTGGTAATCTGGCCCATGGATTTAATCGTCGCATCGTGGGGAGACAACCCCTCTTCCGACATGATCCGTTCCACGTTTTCCACCACCACGATGGCATCATCCACCAGCAGACCGATCACGATGACCAGGGCAAACATGGTCAGGGTGTTGATCGAGAACCCTGCTGCTGACAGCACCCCCATGGTGCCCAGCAACACCACCGGCACCGCAATGGTGGGAATCAGGGTGGCGCGAATATTCTGCAGGAACAGGAACATGATGATGAAGACCAGCAGTACCGCCTCCACCAGGGTATGTACCACCTCTTCGATCGAGATCTTGACAAAGGGGGTGGTGTCGTAGGGGTAGACCACCTTCATTCCAGCGGGGAAGTACTTTGAAAGCTCCGCCATCTTGGCCTTGACCCGGTTACCAGTATCTAGGGCATTGGCACCAGCAGCCAGCCTGATCGCCATACCAGCCAACGGCTTGCCTTTGTAGCGTGCCACGATGTCATAATTTTCCGTACCGATCTTGGTTTCAGCCACATCCTTCAGTCGTACCGTGGATCCATCAGGATTGGTTCGCAGGATAACCGTATCAAACTGTTCCGGGGTCTGCAGCAAGGTGCGGGCCGTGATGGTGGCATTCAGTTGTTGTCCGTGCTGCGCCGGGGTACCGCCGAACTGACCTGCCGAGACCTGGGCATTTTGCGACTGCAGGGCGCTGATCACGTCATTGGTGGTCAGATGGTAGTTGTTCAGTTTGGCCGGATTCACCCAGATGCGCATGGCGTTCTGAGTGCCGAACTGCTGCAGTTCTCCTACCCCCTCCACCCGGCTGATGATGTCCTGCAGGTTGGAGACCATGTAGTCGGTCAGCTGGTGGCGATCCATTGAGCCATCTTCCGAGATCAGGCCGATGATCAAGAGGAAGTTCCTGGTGGACTTGACCACCTGGATACCTTGTTTCTGTACCACCTGCGGTAGAAGCGGCGTGGCCAGTTGCAGCTTGTTCTGCACCTGCACCTGGGCGATGTTCGGATCGGTGCCGGCCTTGAAGGTCAGGTTGATCGCCACTGCTCCGGCAGAGTCACTGGTGGAGGACATGTAGATCAGGTTGTCGATACCGTTCAACTTCTGCTCGATCACCTGCGTGACGGTATCCTGCACCGTCTGGGCCGAAGCCCCCGGGTAGACGGCGTTAATGGTGATCTGAGGCGGTGCGATGGGCGGATACTGGGAGACCGGCAGGGTCTTGATCGCCAGCAGACCGGCCAGCATGACCAGAATGGCGATAACCCAGGCAAAGATCGGTCTGTCTATGAAAAACTTGGCCATTTGTTAACTCCTTAATAGCACGCGGATGACGCGGATTAAGCTGATAAACGCGGATTGATAGCTGAAACTTCTTCGAGCCTGTAAATAGCATTGGAATACATGGAGTAACAGGCTGATCTTCAATTATGGATAAATCGCTGGATACAGAGAATTACAATAGAAATTTTGAATCTCCTCTGTACTGAACAACAAATTATTATCTGCGAATATCCGCCAAAATCTGCGTCATCCGCGTGCTATTGTTCTTGACTGTTACTGTTTTGGACTTTTTTGCTGGTTCGGCTCCGCCGGCTTAGCACCGAACGGCACCGCCTTGACCGGGGTGCCGGGACGCGCCTTCTGGAGCCCTTCAAGAATCACCCGATCTCCCGGTTTCAAGCCGCCGGATACCAGCCAGTTTTCGCCAACGGTACGGACTACCTGGATGACGCGTGGCTCCACTTTCTCTTCAGCCCCCACCACCATCACCATGGCATCACCTTTGGGGTTACGGGTCACACCACGTTGCGGCACCAGGATTGCCTGTTCATCAACCCCCTCCTCCAGCAGGGCACGTACAAACATACCGGGCAACAACACCTGTTTCGGGTTAGGAAAGACCGCCCGCAGGGTAATTGAGCCGGTGCTCTGATCAACCGTTACCTCGGAAAACTTGAGCATACCAGTCAGCGGATAGGCACTGCCATCTTCCAGCAACAGCTTGACCTTTGCCTGAGCCGTTGCACTATCCTTCTTCAGCTGACCGCTGGCCAGATTTTGCTTCAGCTTCAGCAGTTCTGCACTGGACTGCGTGACATCCACATACATGGTTCCCAGCTGTTGAATTGTGGCCAGCGCTGCTGCCTGGTTGCCGGTCACCAGGGCACCGTCGGTAACCGTTGAGCGGCCGATTCGACCTGAAATCGGGGCGGTCACCCTGGTGTAGGCCAGATTGATCCGGGCGGTCTCCACTGCTGCCTTGGCAGCGGCCAGTTCTGCTTCAGCCAGTTTAAGAGATGCCTGCGCATCATCAGTATCCTGCTGACTGACCGCCTTGATTTTCACCAGATCCTGATAACGCTCCGCCTTGAGACGAACCGCCCCCAGGGTTGCCTCTGCCTTACTTTGAACGGCTTTGGCACTGGCATAGGCAGCCTGAAAACTGGCGGGGTCGATCTGATACAGTAGCTGGCCAGCCTTGACGTCGCTGCCTTCAACAAAGACACGCTTCTGGATAATACCACTCACCTGCGGCCGCACCTCTGCAACGGTTTGTGCCGAAGTACGCCCTGACAGCTCGGTAGTCAAGGCAACACGCTGGGGCTGTACCGTGATTATACCCACCTCAGGCGGACCGCCCTGCGGCTTTGGCGCCTGCTTTTTGCCACAGGCAGAAAGGGTTAAACCGGCCGCCAACAGCAGGGCGGCAGCCATTAATCGGGAACTGTTAATCTGCACCATGGTTGATACCTCTCGTTCTTATATTCTTCTCTAAAACTGTTCAGACAGGGTATTCGTGCCGCTTAAGGGAATCCCAGCAGGCCTTTGCTATCTGCTGTACCAGCAGATCATCCAGCTGGATAAAGCCTAAAATATGATTGCGGGCCACCGACACAATCGGACCAAAGGCCAGGTCAAACAGCACCGGCATTGGCAGATTTTTGATCACCTGCAACTCCACCCCTTCGGTAAACAGCTGCTTGTAGATGTCGCACTTGCTGCCGGAGTCGTTGCCCTCCATATTCCCCAGCAGCTTATCGCGGCGAAAATCTGTACCGTAGGGAGAATTATGAAATTGCTCTATATACTTGAATTCCAGCGGATGTGTAATGAAATAGTCCAGAACACCGATGGCAAGATGCATAAAACGGTCACTGATCGGCCTGTCTGCGACATAGCCTTCCATCAGCCGGGTGGTAATACGGCCCTCAAGCTCGGTATACAACGCAACAATCAGCACGTCCTTGTTCTCAAAATAGCGGTAGATCGTACCTGCCGCCACCCCGGCCTGTTCAGCTATGGCTGCGCAGGGAGCCCCGTGAAAGCCCTGTTTGGCAACCAGCTCCAGCGTTGCCTGTAGCAATAGTTCTCGCTTGTCGTCTCGTGCCATGATACTCCCCAAAAAAATAAATGATCATTCATTCACTACTCTTTTCCCTACTGCCGGTCAAGCAGAAATTTTGCTTTCATGGTAGTCTGATACAACGTTCCTCCACCTTTAAAGTGTGATAGATACGGTAAACTGTTTGTGAAATTTTTCCTGCCCGGGCCGCCAACGTCATTCATTTTCTGGTCGATTCTGCCGGTTTTAGGCCAGACTCGTTATCTGCACCTCAACCATGGTGGCGTACATTATTTCAAAGATGATCTTCTAAACGCCAAACAAAGGGGGCAACCAATCAAGGCAGCCCCCAGCGTATCATGCTATGAACAGAGTTCGAGTTACTTCTTAGCGCCCTTCTCATTCAATGATGTACTAATATCATCAGTGATATCAACCATTGCAGTATTTGAACTGAGGTAGAGCAGATCACGGTTGGTGGCCACTGCGGCAAGCCCTTTGGCCTTGCCCTGTTCATCTGCAGCCTTAGCGATTGCCTCAAACAGACCTTTGGTCAACTTCTGCTGATTATCCATCAACTCCTTCTCTGCCTTCATGCCAAACTTTTGAAACTCTTCAATTTTTTTCTGAAATTCCTTTGATTTAGCCTCACGCTGCGGGGGTGTCAGACCGGGCAGTTGCCGCTCGGTATCAGCCTTGAACTTATCCAGCTGCTTCCGTTTTGCCTCCACCTGCTTCTGCAGTTTGGCCTGCTGTGCCTTCATCTGGGCCTGCGCCGTCTTGCCCATAACGGTATCAGTTGACACTTTGTTAATATCAACCACACCGATCTTTATCGTTACAACCGGTTTTGCCTCTTCTTTGGCGGTTGGCATCAGTGATAAACCGGGAGCAGGTTTTAAGGCAGGTTGAGCCGGTGCAGCCGCCGGAACAGATGGCGCAGGAACAGAAACAGGAGCTGGCGTTACCGGTGCTGCCGATTGCGGATCAGCAGCCTGGGCAGTCAGGGCTGCCAGCAAAAGAAAACAGGAAACAAGTGCTGCTCGTATGGAACGTTGCATGAATATACCTTTCCTAAAGAGAAAATCCTGCACGATGTACCGGTTGAATGCAGGGGCAACCTGCGTTCTCCCTGCTGCTGGTGGTCACGGGTAATTTGTATGTTCCATATGTCTCAGTTAATACGGAACTTACTGACCATCTGCTGCAGCTCTGCCGATGATGATGCCATCTGGGCAGCGGCGTTTCTGGTCTCATCAGCCCCGTGGGCCGCCTCACGAATCACTGAGGTAATACCGTGCATACTGTCGGAAATAGCCACGGTTGAGCTTGATTGCTGGGCTGCAGCGGAAGCCACATGGGACACCTGCCCCAGCAGCTCACCGATCTTTTCACGGATGGTGCTGATCGCCTCACAGGAAAGCCGCACCCCTTCGCCCCCTTCATGGACGCTACCGGCACTCTGTTCCATGGAACCGACCACGGCCCGTACATCCCGCTGCAGTGCGGTAATGATTCCCTGAATTTCACGGGTTGCGCTGGTTGTTCGTTCTGCCAGATGGCGCACTTCATCAGCCACCACGGCAAATCCCCGCCCCTGATCTCCTGCCCTGGCTGCCTCAATGGCAGCGTTCAGAGCCAGCAGATTGGTCTGATCAGCGATATCACTGATAGTACCAAGGATATCCCCAATCTGGTTGGAGGTGGCCCCCAGATTTTTAACCGCAGACGTGGTCTCGGTCATCACCCCTTCAATACTGCCCATCACCACCGACATGCCGGAGATAATTCGCTCCCCGTCCCGTGAAACCTGCTCGGCCTCGCTGGCCATGGCCGACATGGTATCGCAACTGCAGGCGATCTCACTACTGACGCTGGCCATGCCATCGGCTGACTGACTGACCGCATCAGACTGGGAAGCAGCGCTGCCGGTGCCATCGGCAATGGTCTCTGCGGTCTGACGCAGACGGTCTGACGCAGAAGCGACGCTATCAGTTGTCTGACGAATACCGGAGATCATGGTCTGCATGGCGGTTTGTAATGTGGCAATGGAACGGATGATGGCACTGATCTCATTATCACGCTTGGCTGAGATGTTCTGACGCAGGTTGCCTTCAGTCATCTCCTTCAGGTAGCTTAAAATCCGTTGTAGCGCGTCATTGACCGACCAGAACAACAGGCCGCCAAAGAAGGCGCCGGCCACCACAAACAGGGCGGTGGTCAAAATTGAATAGGTAAGGGGAAGGGACCTGCCAGCCCCAACGCCAAAGATAATACAGAAACTGTAACAGGCACACAGCAGATAGATACGGGTCTTGATCTTCAGTCGCAGGTAATGATCAAGGATAAAATTCATAGCAGACTCCTGACGGGATAGGTCAAAAACAGTGCGATATACTACTTTATTTTTGGCTATTTACCTACTTTTTTTACAGTGGTTTTACAGCGGCCACTTCCACAGCAACATCGTACAAGGTGCTGCCCTGCCCCTGATCGGTCAGCCGTTGTGAGGTAAGCGCATTAATACCGCGCCCTGACTGGCTACGATCAAGACGGTAGACCCCTTCGCTGACCACAACCCCCACTGGCACCTGTTCCGTTATCTTCAGGGCAAGCTCAACTGAACCAAGCTGGTTGTAGAGACAGACCAGCTGACCATCGTGTAACTGCCGGCCAGCAGCATCAGCAGGGTGCATCTGCAGCGTTGGTTCACCCCGCTTCTGCAGCAGGTCATCACGTTCATTGAAGCTGGAATTAAGGCTGTAGGGGCTGACGCTTGGCTGCAGCCGCAGCGGAAAGCCGTCTGCCTCGGCATGGGTCGGCAGCAGGCAGGGCAGCGGGTGCAATTCCCGCTGATTGAGTAGCTCAATCTTCCCTGAAGGTGTCAACCAGGGCCCCCGTGGCGAGGTCGGGAGTGTCATCAGCACCGGCTCCCCCTGCCGCAGCTGTTCAGTGATCGCTGCATCCCGCCAACCATTGGGCTCAGCCAGCAGCTGATCAATCAGATCATCCGCCGACTGCTGAAAGAACGGTTCATCCCAACCCATCCCCTTCGCCAGCAGGCAAAAGGTGTCCCAGTTGGATTTTGCCTCACCCA
>CAZNWF010000121.1:0-8199 GCA_964576485.1 uncultured Geobacter sp.
CCGGCCAGGATTGTGTCCAGTTTTTCCTTGCTCTGACCTGCATCAAAGGCGGTAATCACCACCTCATAGTCAGGTGATGTGGCCAGTTTTTCACGAAATCCCTTTTCAGCTTCAGTCTCGCCGCGCCAGAGCACCATGGCAATCTCAACCCGTTCTTTGGCAACAGCACCGGATGGGCACAAGACCGCTACAGACAGCGCGGCAAGCAGCATCAGGCGGAAGATCATGCTGATTTCCCCAGATAGCGGATGGCCAGCATGGTGATGTCGTCTGATTGTGGTGCGCCATTGGCAAAGCCCAGCACCTCTGCCCGGATAGCGTGGATGATCTGCTCTGGCGTTGCTGCAGGGTGTGCGGTCACACAATCCAGCAGACGCTTGTCTCCATACTCTTCAAGGGCCGGATTGACCGCTTCATTGACTCCGTCGGTGTACAGCAGGAACAGTTCGCCCGGCTGCAGCATGATCTGCTCGGTCCGGTAGCTGATATCCGGCATCGGTCCAAGTACAAAGCCGGGTGAGAAGCTGTGAAAGGCGGTGCTGCCATCAGCCTTCTGGATCAGCGGCGGCAGGTGCCCGGCATTGGCACAGTCGAGCTGGCCGGTATCGGTATCCAGAATGGCGCAGAAAACCGTCACAAACATGGATGTCTCGTTATCCAGCGCCAGGATGGAGTTGACCCGCTCCAGTATCTGAGCCGGATTTGCATCACGTAGCGCCTCGCTCTTCAGCAGGGTCTTGGCCACCATCATGTAGAGGGCGGCCGGCACCCCTTTATCAGACACATCGCCAATCACCAGACAGATTCTGCGATCGTCAAGGAAGAAGAAGTCGTAGAAATCACCCCCTACCTCTTTGGCCGGTTCCATCAGGGCAAAGAGGGCAAATTCTTTGCGATCAGGAAAGGGCGGAAAAATGCGGGGCAGCAGGGATGCCTGGATATCGGTGGCCAGTTTCAGCTCACTCTGAATCCGTTCTTTGGCAGCCGTGGTCTCGGTCAGGTCATGGATGTAGTGTGACAGGTCTGCGGCCATCCGGTTGAAGGTCTCGGCCAGTTGCTGGATCTCGTCGCCACTCTGTAGCTGCAGGCGATGTTCCAGGTTGCCGTTACCGATGATCTCTGCACCGGTCTCAAGCTCCAGGATCGGCGCGGTGATTTTTTGCGCCACCCGGCGGGAAACCACGGTTACCCCGCCAAGCACCAGCAGAAAGACGATCACCAGAATAGCCATGGTAATGCCGATCTGCTGATAAACAAGCCTGCTGGCTGCCCTGGTCTGGGTCAGGATGGCCTGTTCAGTGGGGCGGATCGGGGCATAGACCGCCTCAACCGGCAGGGCAAACAGTACTGACCAGCCGGTGGTGCTGGAGGGGGCATAGGCCACAAAACTGTCCTGTTTTCCCAGCATGCCGCGCATGATGCCGGGGGTGCCTGAGGCAAGATTTTTGTCCAGGATCGGCATCGCCTTCTGGTCATCAAAGGAGAAAAACTCTCCCTTTTGCTTTTCGCTCCAGTCATTGCTACTGGTGTCCAGGCCTTCGCGGGCAAGGATCCGCCGGTCTTTAGAGACCAGGTAGGCCCTGCCCTGGTTGTTAATCCGCATCTTGATGATCCGCTCCTGAATGGTGGTAAGGGGCACATTCAGGCCGATCACGGCAACAATTTTATTGTTCTTTTTAACCGGAGCAGAACAGTTGACCCGCAGGTTGCGGGCGATCACTCCCACATAGGGCTCGCTCCAGCCCAGGGTGCCGGAGGTAAGCGCCCGGGTAAACCAATCCCGTTTGCGGACGTCATAATTTTTATCAATATTGGCTGACCAGGGAAAACGCCGGAACAGCCCCTGGGGGGTGGCCAGATTACAGTCGTTGATGATCGGGTTGCTCTTTAAGACCGAGATCATGAAGTCATCCATTGCGGATGAAGTCTGCAGTTCTGTTGCAACAGCGTTGGCAGGCACCCCCTGGGGAATCTGCCAGACCGAGGCGGCCTTTGGGTCAGAAGGCTGATCCGCAATGGAATAGGATCGCTTGTGTGGGTAGATGCCGGGTGACCTCCAGATCCGCTCGGCACTGTCCACCAGCACCTTCAGGTCATTTTCCACATCCCGGAACTGGGCATCAATCAGTGCGGCCTGGTCCACGGTGGCCTTCAGCAGCCCTTCCTGGGTCAGGGTTTCAAGGGAACCTTTGCTGATCTTCAGCAGTTCCTGGCTTAAGCCCACGGTTCCTTTCAATGATGAATGTCCCAGGTTGCTCATGCTCCAGAATGAAACCAGACCAAAGCAGACCAGGGATAATACTGCGGTACCCAACAGGGCGTACAGGATACGGGTTCGGATGTTTTTTGGGCGAAGCCGGTTGGAAGCCATAGAGGTGCCTTTAACGAAAATTTGGGGGAAAATCATGTCTGTTTAAGGAACATCGTCACTCGGTTCGCTCCGTCAATCCGCTGGTAATCAATCTCTTGGGCCAGGTGGGTGATGATGTTCAGCCCCAACTCATCGGGCAGACGTTCCTTGTCCAGCAGGTTGCCTGTCTCTCCCTGATGCTCCAGGATGATCTCCAGGGTTTCTTTCTTTTCAGAGTAGGCGATGGTCAGGTCAAGGGCTGTTGTGCTCAGCAGCGGACCATGTATCTGCAGCAGCTCTTCCACCAGTAACAGCAGGTTGTGGCGGGTCTTTCTGGGCAGGATCTGCCGTTCGCAGAACAGTTCAATCTCTGCATTCATGGCATACAGATCATAGTCAGGTGAGTTGATCCGGTAATTGAAGCTGCGGATCCGGTTGATAAAGGCCCTGGTCTTTTCCTTTTGGGGCTGTTCAAAGATCTGCTGCGGTGTGCCTTCTTCGTAGATCAGCCCTTCATCCATGTACAGCACCCGGCTGGAGACATCGCGGGCAAAGGCCATCTCATGGGTTACAATCAGCATGGTCATGCCGTCCTTGGCCAGCCGCCGGATAACCGCCAGCACCTCGCTGACCATGGTGGGGTCAAGGGCCGAGGTCGGTTCATCAAACAGGATAATCTCCGGGTTCATGGCCAGACAGCGGGCAATGGCTACCCGCTGTTTCTGACCACCGGACAGTTCATCGGGGAAGCTGTCCGCCTTTTCCGCCAGCCCCACCAGTTTGAGGATCTCCAGGGATTTTTGTTCCGCTTCCTGCTTGTTGACCCCCAATAGCCTGATCGGTCCGATGGTCAGATTTTCCAGGGTCGTCAGATGGGAAAACAGGTTGAAGGACTGAAAGACCATGTTCATCCGCTGCCGGATCTTGGGGACATCGCTCTTTTTGTCCAGCAGGTCAATCCCGTCCACCGTAATGGAGCCGCCGCTGGGTTGTTCCAGCAGGTTGAGGCAGCGCAGGAAGGTAGACTTGCCGGTGCCGGATGGTCCGATAATGGAGATGACTTCTCCCTTGGCAACGGTAAGGGAGATATCCTTCAGTACGTTGTTATCGCCGTAGGTCTTGGAGAGATGGTGTACCTTGATCATTGGTTGGCCACCTTTTTCTTTTTGAACTTTGGGTCAGTGATCCGTTCCAGATATTCCAGGGACTGCATCAGGGTCCAGGAGATCAGGAAGTAGAGGATAGCCACCATCACCAGGGGGAAGAAGGCGTCAAAGGTGCGGCTGCGGATGATGTCGCTGGCCTTGGTCAGGTCCTGTACCGCAATGTAGCCCACAATGGAGGTCATTTTGACCAGTGAGATGAACTCCCCTTTGTAGACCGGCAGAATCCGTCTGACCATCTGGGGCAGCACAATATGGAAGAAGGTGCTGGTCTGGGTGAAGCCCAAAGAGATACCAGCCTCGGTCTGCCCCTTTTCCACCCCTTCTATGCCGGTCCTGAAGATCTCTGCGGTGTAAGCGGCAAAGTTCATTCCAAAGGCGATTACCGCCACAATCACCGGGTTGATATTGACTGAGGCAAAGACCACATAGAAGATCAGCATCAACAGCACCAGTACCGGGGTGCCCCGCAGGATGGCGATGTAGATCTTTGCCGGTGCAGAGAGCAGACGGCAGTTTGTCATCCGCATAAAGCAGACCAGCGCCCCCAGCAGGGTACCGAAGAGGGTGGCAAAGATGGAGATGATCACGGTGGTTTTAAGGCCATCCAGGATCAGCAGGTAACGCTTTTCATGGATGATGTTGCTTTGAAAACTGGTGATGATGTTGGAGATGAAGGAGGGAGCGACCACCTTTTGACTGTCGCTTTTGGTGGCAGCATCAGCAATATTCTTCTTCAGTGCAAAGACGCTGGCCCCCAGTGCGTAGTACGGGTCTGAAAAGGCTACCTGCTTTTTACGTTCGTCAGTAATCACCAGAGTGCTAAAGATGGCGTCGATCTTGTTGGTTGAGGCGGCGGCAATCAGGCTGCCAAACTCCATGTCGGCAAAGACCGGTTCTTTGCCCAGGTAGGCCGCAAACCGTTCAGCCAGTTCAACATCAAAGCCGATCATCTTGTTATCCTTGATGATGGTAAACGGCATCCCCTTATCACTGACAATGCCGATCACCAGCCGACCATTGCTCTTTGCTCCGTCAACTTTCGGCATCAGGGTACTGCCCTGCAGGATCCAGCGGGTGACCATGTCGTTAAATTGGCCGCTTGATTTGAGCTGGCTCAGGAAGGTGTTGAACTGATTTTTCAGGGCCGCATTATCTTTGTTGAAGCCAACGCCAATTGGAATGGAAAAAAGAGGCTTGCCTAACAGGCCAAGCTCCGGGTCTTGCCGTAAAACTTCCAGCAGGGTTTCGTGGGCATAAAAGGCAGCATCAACCTTGCCTGATTTGACCGCCAGTACCAGGTCAGGAGGGCTTTTGTACTGCAGGATGGTGGCCTGGGGATACTGCTTGGTGGCGTAGGTGTCATGGACCGAGCCAAGCAGTACGCCGATCCGTTTGTCCTTCAGATCATCGGCAGTGCGTAGCTGTTCGCCTGTTGTTTCCGGTTTGGTGCTGGTGGTGCCGGAAGCGGATGGGAGATCGGTCCGTCTGACCAATACGCTGATATCGTTCGTGATGTACGGGTCAGAAAAGTTGATCAGTTTCTTTCGTTCGTCAGTCACATTAAAATTTGAAAGCGCAAAATCAATCTTTCCTGATTGCAAGGCAGGAATCAGGGCCTCAAAATTCATATCAACAAGTTCGACCTTTTTTCCAAGCTGCTGGGCGATCAGCTGACTTAGCTCAATATCCAGGCCGGTCAGTTTGCCGTTGGACTGGAAAGAAAACGGTTCAAGATTGGCACAGGTACCCATCTTCAGCACACTATTGGCGTCTGTCGCGTTAGTGGCAGGCAGCGGTGGCGTTGCGCTGTACTTTGCATCAACCCATTTTTGCCTGAGGCGTTGCAGGGCACCTTCTGTTTTCAGCTGTTGAAGCGCCCTGTTCATGTCAGCAAGCAGTTGTCTGTTTTCCTTTTTGATTGCTGCAGCCACCTCCAGCTTGGCCACCGGTTTATCAAGAATCATCAATTCAGGGTTCTTTTCAACCAGGTTCAGCAACACGCTTTTGTCATACACAAAGGCATCTGCCTTGTTGGTCTTGATCGCCAGGGCGACATCAGCTGCAGCGGTAAAGGTCTGGAACTGTGCGCCGGGAAAGTTTTTACGGGCAGCCAGATCTCCTGCTGAACCGGTCAGCACGCAGATTCGCTTGGTAGCCAGCCCAGCCAGTGAATCGCCTGACACCGCTGCAGTTTTTGCAGCCTTTTTTACCAGCATCACCTGGGCATTGGCAAAGTAGGGGCGGGTGAAGTTGACCGCTTTTTTGCGCTCATCTGTGGCGGTCATGCCGCTCAGGATCAGGTCTACCTTGCCTGACTGCAGGGCAGGTATCAGCGCCATGAACTTCATGTTTGAAAACTCAATCGGCCGGTTGAGTTTGATACTGATCAGGCGGGCCAGCTCTCCATCATGGCCGGTGACCCTGCCGTCCTTGTCCACAAAACTGAGCGGCTCACGGGTGGCAGATACTCCAATCTTTAACACTTTTCCTGACGTGGGTGGGGTAAGCTTCAGTTCCTCATAGGGGCCGGTATCTGGTTTGAGCCAGCGTTTCCGCATGGAGGCCAGGGTGCCGTCTGCCTGCAACCCGGCAATGATCCGGTTCAGGTCAGCCAGCAGCTGTTGGTCTTCTTTTCTCAGTGCAATGGCGGTATCTTCATTGTCCAGCGGTTCCTGCAGGGTGGTAAATTCGCTGTTTACCTTGGAAACCTGGACCGCAGTCGGCAAGGCGGTGACGATCGCCTCAAGCTGCCCTGACTTCAGCGCGGCCACGGCGTCCATCACATCATCAAAGCTTTTTACCTGGGCATTGGGAAAGCGTGCCTTGGTGATCTCTTCGCCGGTGGTGCCGGTCATGACGCCGATCTTTGCTGTCTTGGCATCATCCGGAGCGGTGATTTGCTTTTCGGTCTTGCTGCAGCCTGCTGCACAGAACAGTAGTAACAGGCTGAAGGTCGTCAGCAGAATCTTCTTCATGCAGTATCCCCATGTTTCAATGCGTGTTTCTTCATCGCCATAATCCGGCTGCAGGCCTGATCGATCCGTTCCCGCGAAATCCTGCCTTGCTCCACCATCATTAGCAGCAGCTCAATCGTGCGGGGCATGATATCGGGGCTGTAGAGCTTGTCATTAGCCACCACCAGCAGATCAACTCCGGCGTTAATCGCCTTTTCAACGGCGGTTTCGTAGCTGTAATGCTGGATAATCGCCCCCATGTACAGGTCGTCGCTGACCACCACGCCGTTAAAGCCTAAGCGTTTACGGAGTATACCATCAATGGTGGCTTTTGAAAGGGTGGCAGGGTACACGGGATCGATGGCAGTGTTGAAGGTGTGGGCGGTCATCACCATATCGCACAGCCCCTGACTGATCAGGTTACGGTACGGCTGCAGCTCGTTTTCATGCCAGTAGCGGGTTACATCGGTCAGCCCCAGATGGGAATCATCGTGGGAACTGCCGTGGCCGGGGAAGTGCTTCAGGCAGGTCAGGATATGGTGGCGGTGGTGGCTCTTGATAAACTCGGCGGCATGGGCTGTTACCAACGCTGGATCAGCTGAAAAACTGCGCTCTTTAAAGGCGATTACCGGGTTGTCCGGGTTGGTTGCCAGGTCAACCACCGGTGCCAGGTTCAGGTTGAAGCCGTATTCCTCAAGAGTTGCAGCGAGACTGTCGCTGGAGGAACGGGTCAGCTCCAGCCGGTTCTGCTGCCCCAGGTATTTGGCCGAGACCGTGGGGGGAAAACCATAGCGGTTTTTCAAACGGGCAACCACCCCGCCTTCCTGATCAACCGCAATCAGAAGCGGTAGTTCAGATGCCTGCTGCAGTGCTGTGGTCAGCTGCTTTAACTGGGCCGGGGCAGTGATGTTGCGACCGGTCACCCCCAGGTCAATGTTGTTGTCAAACAGCACCACCCCACCTGCACCGTAGCGGCGGATGGCCTGATCGATCGGGCTGTCCGGTTCCAGGGTTTCGCCGGGAAAGCCCATCAACAGCATCTGGGCGATCTTGCGCTCAAGCGGCCAGCTAGCCAGATCTGCCGGAAGCGTTTTGATGGCGCTGGAGCGGGTCAGGGCGCACCCTCCCAGCAGACCGGGTAGTAACAGAGATGCACTGGTCAGGGCGCCGGTTTTCAGAAAGGTTCGACGTGTGCAGGTATACATGGTGCCTCGATTGTTGAAGAACGTTGTCTGTGTGGTGTGCTGCCAACTTTTGTCGCTCGATACCAACCCTGGCTACAGGCTATTGGGCCGGTAAGGTCAGGATACCATCGACATGATCAAGCAGGGTGCCTCTGGAAAGCGGAAGCTCAAAACCGGCCTCCAGGGTGGTCAATACGGTTCTGCCGACATAGAATTTTTCTTCCTGACCGGTTTTGGTTTTAAAGCGGATCGCCCAGGTGGTGTGCAGAACCACCGGTTTACCATCAAAAAGGCCTGCATACAGCATGATATGCCCTTTGCGGTGGACAATGGTCCGAAACGGGATCCCCTGCTGGATAAGCTGTTTTTCTTTGTCCGGCTTTGAGAGGTTGGTCAGTGGCAGGAATGGGCCTGAATGCAGTTGTTCCCGTGAATTGCGGGGCAGCCAGATGCCGAACGGCATGAAAAAATCGCGAGTGGTGGCTGAGCAGTCCCGGTCCCTGAACAGTTCTCCCCATCCGTACGGGGTTTTCAGGAGTTCGTTG
>CAZNWF010000122.1:0-8197 GCA_964576485.1 uncultured Geobacter sp.
TGCTGGTGCCGCTGATGCTGGGGATCACCCTGATCACCTTTACGGTTATCCATCTTGCACCTGGCGAACCGGTTGATATGCAGACCGCCATGAATCCAAAGGTTGGTAAAGAGGCCAGAGAGCGTCTGACCAAGTTTTATGGGCTGGACAAGCCGCTCCATGAACAGTACTTCACCTGGCTGGGTAAGCTGGCCAGACTTGATCTTGGTCGTTCTTTTTCCAGTGATAACCGCCCGGTGCTGGACAAGATCAAGGAACGACTGCCGATTACCCTTTCGCTTAATCTGGTGGCTCTGATTATTGAGTTTGGTCTTGCGATTCCGATCGGGGTCCTGGCAGCTGTCCGACGGGATACGATACTTGATAAAGGGATTACCGTTGTTGTGTTTCTGGGGTTTGCTGTGCCTACCTTTTGGTTGGCCCTTCTGCTGATGTACTTCTTTGGTGTCAAACTTAACTGGCTGCCGATCTCAGGGCTGCATACGCTTGGGTATGAGTCGTACAGTTGGCTTGGACGACTCTGGGATCTTACGAAACATTTGATACTTCCGATCTGTGTTGCTTCATTTGGTTCCTTTGCCGGTGTTTCCCGTTATATGCGTTCAGCAATGCTGCAGGTGATCAGCCAGGACTACATTACTACAGCCCGGGCCAAGGGGCTGTCAGAACGGGTCGTGATCTGGAAACATGCCTTGCGCAATGCCCTGTTGCCGCTCATCACGCTGTTGGGATTTTCTATTCCGGGATTGATTGGTGGTAGTGTGATATTTGAAACCATCTTTGCCATTCCTGGCATGGGACAACTTTTTTATCAAGGGGTTATGTCTCGAGACTATCCGGTGGTAATGGGAATTCTGGTTATCGGTGCGTTTCTGACCCTGCTGGGTAACCTGATCGCCGATATCAGCTATGCCCTTGCAGATCCGCGAATCAGACAACAATGACGACATTTAAAACTTCATTCATAGCGTCAGTTTTCTGGCCGCGACTCAAGCGTAACCGTATGGCCATGGCCGGCCTGCTAGTGGTGCTGTTGTTGTTTGTTGTCTCACTGATGGCCCCTTTTCTTACCCCCTACGATCCATCAGCAATTAATGCCTGGGATGTATTGCAAGCACCTTCATGGAAACACTGGTTCGGTACAGATGAATTAGGCCGGGATGTGCTGACACGGGTTCTGTTCGGGGCAAGGATTTCTCTGAAAGTTGGTTTCGTTGCAGTGGGAATAGCGGTCGTCCTTGGTACTCTGGTCGGTCTGGTCGCAGGCTATTACGGAGGCTGGGTCGATAGCCTGTTAATGCGTTGTGTTGATATTATGCTGTGCTTTCCCTCCTTTTTTCTGATCCTGGCAGTCATCGCATTTTTGAACCCTTCAATCTGGATCATTATGGCGGTAATTGGCCTGACCGGCTGGATGGGGGTGGCCCGTCTGGTGCGGGCCGAGGTGTTGGCTATCCGCGAAATGGACTACATCATGGCTGCCCGTTGCATCGGCTGCTCAGATCTGCGGATCATCCTGCGTCACATCCTGCCCAATGCCCTTTCTCCCGTGTTGGTTGCTGCCACGCTGGGGGTTGCCGGCGCAATACTGACTGAATCTGCCCTGTCGTTTCTGGGGATCGGTGTCCAGCCTCCAACCCCAAGCTGGGGCAATATTCTGACTTCCGGCAAGGACTATATTGAGTTTGCCTGGTGGCTTTCGCTGTTTCCTGGAAAGGCCATTCTGGTAACTGTACTGGCTTATAACCTGTTGGGCGAGGGGATCCGTGATGCCCTTGATCCGCGAACCATGAAATAATTCGGGAGTTGTATGACTGAGATTACGTTTGATCATGAAGATTTTGACTTTGAAACCATGGAAGAGGAGCTCAAGGCTGATGAACAGTGCCAGAAGCTACTGCAGCAGTTTTATATCTGGTTGCAGCAACGTGATCTGACGCCGGAACATGCCTCTGAACTGGCCTACAGTGCTGATTACTATCTGCGTGACTATGTGCTTGATTTTCTGCAGCGTAATGCCCTGCGTCCACAACCTGGGCAAATTCACTATTTTGCCGGCAACTGGTACATTACCCGCACCCTTGAACCGGAAATTGCCGTGCTTGCACGTCATCTTGAGGCGCTGGCTGCTCTGTATAGCTTTATGTTTGAACTGAATCTGGTGCGTGCTGAACAACGTGATCAGATGCTGCAGGAAGCTGCTCAGCTGGATTATTATCAGCAACGGATAGAGACCTTCCTTGCCCTGGCCGGTGAAGGGTATGAAGCGTGGGATCGTGCCTGTCCGCTTACATCTGAACAAAGGAGCTGCTGCAATGAGTGCTTATAAACGACCGGATTTTGACCTCCGTGCCGCTCAGTGGGATAACCTTCCGCGTAGAGTGGCTCTGGCCAAAGCCGTGGTGGAAGCAATTATTCAAGAAGCTGATCCGCAGCCAACCATGCGGATGCTGGATTACGGCGCTGGAACTGGCCTGGTAACGTTGGGGCTTCTGCCGCAGGTCAAAGAGACGATAGCCGTTGATAGTTCACGTGGTATGCTGGAACAGCTTGAAATAAAAGCTCAAGAAGCTGGTATTGCCAATCTGCAGACCCTGTTTATTGATCTGGATTCAGAATGGCACCTGCCCAAAGGGATTGATCTGCTGGTCAGCAGTATGACCATGCACCATGTACCGGAACCAACTCCGCTTTTTGCTCACTTTAAGGAATGTATGAACCCTGGCGCAGTACTGTGCGTTGCTGATCTTGATCAGGAAGATGGCAGCTTTCATGATGACGCAACCGGTATTCCCCACAAAGGATTTGCCATTAAGGAGATGGAAGGCTATTTTCGTGAAGCCGGTTTTGTGGAGATTAAAACTGTCTTGGTGATAACCGTGAAGAAAGAGCGGGATGGAGTTGTTCAGGAATATCCGGTAAACCTCACCATCGGAAAGCTGAAACATGCCTGCGATTGATTGACATCTTGATGAATTTAACTTAGAAATGACAAAATTTATATTTTTTGGATAGTTCCCGCAGGAGGGATGCATGTCCCAGGTAGCATTGCCTGAAACCGTGAGAAAATTACTGGCCTCACAACCGATCGAACTGCCGATCTTCCATCCGGTTGCGTTAAAGCTGCAGCGCATGTTGTCAGACTATGATTTTACCGTCGATGAGGTGGCGCAGATTGCCAATGAAGACCAGTCGCTGGCCAGCCAGATGCTGAAGATGGCCAACTCTCCCATGTACATGGGGCGTACCAAGGTGGCCACCATCAAAGAAGCGGTTATCCGGCTTGGTGCCCAACAGGTAATTAATATTGCCATTGCAGCTTCTCAGGCATCTGCCCATGCGTCAGAAAATCCAGCCCTGAATACCTATATGAAAGAACTTTGGCTGCACAGCCATGGTGCCGCACTGGGGGCACGCTGGCTGGCACATAACTGCGGTATGCGTGGCATTGCTGATGAGATCTATCTGGCCGCGCTGTTGCATGACGTAGGTAAACTGTATCTGGTAAAGGCGATTGAACGGCTGGTTAAGGCTGGTGTGATCAGCTCCATGTTTGATGATGATCTGATTATGGAGATCTTTGAGGCGATGCATGTGGAGCAGGGCTATCGCCTGATGCAACATTGGAACTTCCCTTCCATGTACTGTGATGTAATCAGGGATCATCACCTTGAAGAGTGGGACCCGGTCAACAAAATGTTGGCCATTGTCCGGTTTGTGAACCAGGCCTGCCATAGAGTTGGGTTAGGTTTGAAAAAAGAGCCTGAGTTGGCGCTGCATCTGACACTGGAGGCTGAAGTGCTTGATATAGGTGAACTGCAGATAGCAGAGCTTGAGTCGCTCCTGATTGAGACCCGTGATGCAGAATTTTAACGAGTAACGGCAGGCAACTACTAATTTTAAAGCCCTTTCTGCTATATGCAGAAGGGGTCTTTTTTTTATGTGCGCCCGGCAGGGCGCATGGGGCGTAAGCCCCATATGATCAACCGTGGTGGTTGATCATTGACTTGGGGGTGCAAATCCCCTGCGGACCCTGATGGTGGGAACTGTTAGCCGAACAGCAAGGCATACGGAACCGTACGTACGGTGGTGTGGGAGGACGGCGGGAGTAATTCCGCCTCCTCCCCGATCCATACCGGGGCTTGATTGACTTAGCCTGTAGCATCTGTTAGAAGTTATGCTTTACTAACGACAGGAAAAAATAATGATTGAAAATATTCTGTTCAAGCTTTCAATAATGCTGGTTCCCGGTTTACTGGCCATTACCTGCCATGAGGTTGCCCACGGTTATGTTGCCTGGCGTTATGGTGACCCGACTGCCCGTATGCTGGGCCGGTTGACCCTTAATCCTCTTAAACATATTGATATTTTTGGCACCCTGATGCTGGTGATCGTCGGCATCGGTTGGGCCAAACCGGTACCGGTGGTGATTGAGAATCTGCGCAATCCCAAGAAAGATATGGTTTGGGTCTCAATTGCCGGACCGGTGACCAATATTCTCTTGGCCATAGCTTCAGCAGGACTGTTGCGGCTCATTCTTGCAGTGCCCTCCGGTGGTGCTGAAGTGAATTTCATGCTGCAGCCGCTTAGTTATATGGCGGCCTTTTCGGTTTACATCAATCTTTTACTCGCTTTTTTTAACATGATCCCCATTCCTCCACTTGATGGTGGGCGTGTTTTGATGGGGCTTTTACCATATCGTCAGGCAATTGCACTGGGTAGGATAGAACCTTACGGTATGATTCTTATTATTGTGCTGGTTTTCTTTACCCCGGTTTTTTCTTACTTGTTGCTGCCGTTGCTGATGGCTGGCATCAAGCTACTGGCAGGGCCGTACAGTTTATTGGTGTTCAAGGTCGCAAGTTTCAAGATCATGTAATTAACGAAAAGGTGCTACAGATGCAAAAACAACGTGTTGTCAGCGGTATGCGTCCTACCGGACGTCTTCATATTGGTCACTACCATGGTGTGCTGGAAAACTGGATTAAAATTCAGGAACAGTTTGACTGTTTCTTCTTTGTTGCTGACTGGCACTCGCTTACTACTGAGTATGCCGAGACTTCGGGAATTAAAGGCTCTGCCCGTGAGATGGTGCTGGACTGGATCGCTTTTGGCCTTGATCCAAATAAATGCATAATTTTTGAGCAGAGTCAGGTTGCCCAGCACGCTGAACTGAACCTGATCCTGGGGATGATTACCCCGGTTTCCTGGCTTGAGCGGAACCCGACCTACAAAGAGATGCTGGATAACATTGAACAGCGTGATCTTTCCACCTTTGGCTTCCTGGGGTATCCGGTTCTGATGGCTGCCGATATTATTCTTTATAAATCCACCCGGGTACCGGTTGGACATGACCAACTACCGCACCTGGAAATAACCCGTGAAATTGCCCGGCGCTTTAATCATCTGTATGACTGTCAGGTTTTTCCTGAGCCAGAGGCGCTGCTGACTGAAACCCCCAAGCTGCTTGGTCTTGATGGCCGCAAGATGAGCAAATCCTACAATAACTCGATCTACCTGTCTGAAACTGCTGAAGAGACCGCTGCCAAGATCAAGGGGATGGTTACCGATACCCAGCGCGTACGTCGTGCAGATCCAGGTGATCCTGAACAATGCGTGGCATTCAACCTGCATCGTATTTACGTGCCGCAGGATAAGCTGGATGAAATTATTCCAGCCTGTAAAAAGGCTGAGATCGGCTGCGTTGATTGCAAGAAAATATTGACTCAGTGCCTTAACGAGCGTCTGGCACCCTGCAGGGCACGTCGTGAAGAGATCTCCCGGGACGCCTCTTTTGTGGATGATTTGCTGGTAGAGGGTAGTCGCAAGGCTGCCCTGGTTGCCAGCGAGACCATGCTTGAAGTACGGGCAGCATTACGGGTGTAACCATGCTGCAAGCGGCTGAAACAGTGCCAACATCGCTCTTTGAGGGGGCTGATAAGGGCTACAGCATCAAGCTGGACGCCTTTGAAGGCCCCCTTGATCTATTACTCCACCTGATTCGCAAGAACGAGGTGGATATCTATGACATCCCAATCGCCTTAATTACCCGCCAGTACCTTGATTATCTCAAATTGATGAAAGAGTTGAACCTTGACCTGGCCGGTGATTTTCTGGTCATGGCCTCAACTCTGCTCCAGATCAAGTCCCGTATGCTATTGCCGACCCCTGAACCTGAAGAAGGGGAGGGGGAGGAGCAAGAAGATCCACGGGCTGAGCTGGTGCGTCGGCTGATTGAATATCAGCGCTATCGTGATGCCGGATTGGAGCTGGGAACGCGGGAGCTACTGGGACGTGAGGTCTTTGCCCGGCCCTGTGCCGATGGCTGCTGCCTAGAAGGTTTTGTTGTATCTGATGATGGTCCGCTTGAATTGGATTTATTTGAACTGTCAGAAGCTTTTAACCGGTTGTTAGCCAGAATACCTACAGCCCGCGCCCATGAGGTCGCTGGGCAGGATACGTTAAGCATTGTTGATGCCATTAATGAGATTCTTTCAAGATTGGATGGCCATGAATCAATTGAATTTGAGTCCCTGTTTCAGGATGACATAAGCAGGGAACGTATGATTGTTACTTTTTTGGCGTTGCTTGAATTATGTAGGATTAAGCTTTTGAAAGTATTGCAAAATAATAGGTACGGGACCATACATATTTTCCCGTCAGTAGCCGCAACTGACAATGACGGAGTTTCAGATGCACTTTCCTTCGCTTAATGCCATTATTGAAGGACTGCTGTTCGTTTCCGACGGTCCAATGACATTAGACCGCTTGACCGAACTGCTTCCTGATTACGAGCGTGCCTCGGTTCGGCTGGCAGTGCAGGAACTTCGGGATGCTTATGAACAGCGCGGTGCCGGTGTACATCTGGTGGAGGTGGCTGGAGGCTGGCAACTGCGTACGGTGCCGGAGTTAATGCCCTATCTTTCCCGGATGGTCAAAGGCAGACCAGCCCGTTTTTCTCAATCAGCACTTGAAACGCTTGCCATTGTAGCCTACCGCCAGCCGATAACCCGACAGGAAATTGAATATCTGCGTGGGGTTGATACCGGTGCTGTACTTAAGACATTACTTGAAAAAAAACTGGTTAAGATGCTGGGGAAAAAGGATATTCCTGGCAGGCCTATCATTTATGGTACCACCCGTGAATTTCTTGAGGTCTTTAACCTGAAGGATTTGAAAGGTCTGCCCACCCTGCGTGAGATCCAGTCTCTGGATGAAGTACCGATCTTTGAGGTTCAGGAAGAGTTGCCTCTGGGGGGAGAGCAGAGAGGAGAGCCATGATCCGGCAATCGGCAGTAGCAGGTCAGTTTTATCCAGGCACTGAACAGGCATTACGGGCTGAACTACAGCAACTCATCCCAGAAAAAAGCGCCAAGCAGCATGTCATTGGCGTGATTTCGCCCCACGCCGGGTATGTTTATTCCGGCAGTACGGCGGGGCAACTGCTTGCAGGTATTATCATACCACGAACCGTTATTATTCTTGGTCCCAACCATCACGGTAATGGCAGTCTTGCCGCCCTTTCGCCAGCAGACGGCTGGCAGACGCCTTTAGGAACAGCGCTCACTGAAAAACGATTGGCCCGCTTAATACAACAGCAGGTGCCTGCTGTTCAGGAAGATGCTGTTGCTCACCTTCAAGAACATTCACTTGAAGTACAGGTGCCGTTTCTGCAATATCTGCGTCCTGATGTTACTATTGTGCCGATCTGCCTGGCTTTTGGCGATTATGCCGGCTGTGAAATGGTAGGAAATGGCATTGCCGCCGCAGTCAAGGAATTTGGTGAACCGGTACTTATTCTGGCCAGTTCTGATATGACCCACTATGAATCAGCTGAACACGCAAAACAAAAAGACAGCCTGGCACTCGAACATGCTTTGGCTCTTGATCCTCAAGGCCTTGTACAGGTCTGTCGTCGCAATCGGATTACCATGTGCGGGGTGATCCCGGCCGCAACCATGCTGGTGGCAGCCAAGGTGCTGGGGGCAACCAGTGCAGCATTGGTGGGCTACACAACCAGCGGTGAGGTATCAGGTGATTATAATCAGGTTGTTGCTTATGCAGCTGTGACGGTTAGCTAGCGGAACCATTGACATTCACAAATAGAAATTGTATACACTATACACTTTATTCTGGCCCATATGTACGCTAAGTACCTATCAAAACAAGGAGGATGTACGAATGATCGAAGCATATC
>CAZNWF010000123.1:0-8129 GCA_964576485.1 uncultured Geobacter sp.
TTGAAAAGGAACTGGCCGTAGTCCGCCAGCAGATGGCGGTCTGCCTGAAGGAGCTGGGACTATGAATAAGGGCGAACTGATCATTTACACCACGGAAGACGGCCATGTTTCCATGCAACTGCGGGTACAGGAGGGGACAGCCTGGCTGACACAGGCAGAGATGGCCGAACTGTTTCAGACAACACCTCAGAACATAACCCAACTGACCAAAGCCATTTACGAGGATGGTGAATTGTCCCCTGAAGCAACTTGTAAGGATTACTTACAAGTTCGAATGGAAGGCGGACGAGAGGTCCAACGCAGCCTAAAGCACTATAATCTCGATATGATCCTTGCAGTCGGCTACCGCGTTCGCTCCCTACGTGGCACCCAATTCCGTCAATGGGCCACCGATACCCTGCGCGAGTACCTGGTTAAAGGCTTTGCCATGGACGACCGGCGGCTCAAGGAACCTGGCGGCTGGGACTATTTTGATGAACTGCTTGAGCGGATTCGTGACATCCGCACCTCTGAGAAACGCTTCTACCAGAAGGTGCGTGACATCTACACCACCAGCGTTGATTACGACCCTAAAAGCGAGGCGGCCCAGCTCTTCTTCAAGAAGGTGCAGAACAAAATGCTCTGGGCCGTCACCGGCCATACAGCGCCAGAGTTGATTGCCGAGCGTAGCAACCCAGACATTCCCAACATGGGGGTCATGACCTGGGAAGGCACCCGGGTACGCAAAAAAGATGTAACCATTGCCAAGAACTACCTGAACCATGATGAAATCGAGGAACTGAACCGGATCGTCACCATGTATCTGGACTTTGCCGAGGACCAGGCCAAGCGCCGTAAGCAGATGACAATGCAGGAATGGTCTGAACGACTGGACGACTTCTTAACCTTCAATGATCGTCAGGTGCTGACCCATGCAGGCAGCCTACAAGCTACTGTGGCAGAAAAATTGCCGCTCAGCAGGTACGAGGAATTTAATACTCAGCGCCGGGAATCTGAGCGCTTAGCTGCTGATCGCGAGGATTTAGAAGTATTGGAGAGGATTGAAAACGTTGTGCTTGTTAAGGAGAAAAAATGATTCCAGATGGTTGGCAACAGGCCTGTATTGCTGATTTCATTTCTGCGCTTGATGCAGGCGTAAGCGTTAATGGAATAGAACGAGAGGTCTGCTGTGGTGAAAAAGGAGTACTAAAAGTCAGTGCCGTATCATACGGCGTTTTTAACCCAAGGGCCAATAAAGCTGTTATCGCTCAGGATATCAGCAGGGTAAAAGAATCGCCAAAACAAGGCTGCATTATCATGAGTAGAAGCAATTCTCCCGATCTGGTTGCAGCAAGCGTTATAGTAGATAGAGACTATCCAGACCTTTTTCTGTCAGATAAGCTTTGGCAAATGAAGTTTAAGAAGGGCAAAAAATTCAGTACAGAGTGGTTATCACATTATTTGGCCTCACCTCCCGTGCGTTACAAACTTTCTAAGCTTGCAACAGGAACGAGTGATAGCATGAAAAACATTTCAAAAGCAGATCTTCTCACTCTGAAAGTTCCTACTCCTCCATATGCTGAACAAAAAAGGATTGCAGCAATAATCAATCACTGTAACGATTCAATCTACCTCACCGAACGCCTGATCGCCACCAAGCAGGAGCGTCGAAACTGGTTAATACAGCAACTCTTGACCGGGAAAAAACGGCTGCCGGGGTTTGAAAAAAGCAAAGAGTTTCGAAAAACACCTTTTGGCACTTTGCCTGCTGATTGGGACTATCCGAAAATTGGTGAGACGGCGCGAGAAGTTTCCGAACGTAACGGTGACAATGTGGAACGTCCTGTACTCTCTTGTACCAAGCACCAAGGCCTTGTTGACAGCCTTGTCTATTTTGGTAAACGCATTTTCAGCGAGGATCTTTCCGCCTATAAATTGGTTCGCCGTGACCAGTTTGCCTATGCCACAAACCACATTGAAGAAGGCTCTATTGGTTATCAAAATTTATATGATGAAGCGCTTATTAGCCCGATTTATACGGTATTTCAGACGGACAACACTATTGACGACAGCTTCCTTTTCCTGCTCCTAAAAACCGAGACCTACCGCCATATTTTTGCCAGCAATACCAGCGCATCTGTTGACCGTCGCGGAAGTCTGCGCTGGAACGATTTCGCCAGGATTCATATACCCCGGCCTGCAATTGAGGAGCAACAAGCCATCGTCAGGGTAATTGACACCGCAGGCCGTGAGCTCGACCTACTCCGCTCACAACTCTCCGCCCTGCAGGAACAGAAAAAGGGGCTGATGCAACAACTGCTGACCGGCAAGGTGCGGGTAAAGACTGGGGGCTCTGATGTCTGAAATTGACGCATTAGCAATTGAGGCCGTTCTGACGGACATACAAGGCGAACAAAAAAAGGTTACGTCCGTTAAGTCACTTGCTACTTTAATCGAAGCAGAGCGACTGTTTTGGCGGGACGAGGAAAAGGCAAGATGGCATTATGAGCCGATCACACAAATTACGGGCAAACTTGATCAGGTAGCAAATGACATAAGCGCATTTCGATCAAACTATGGTAACTGGGACGACAATCGTAAAAGCCAGCAGCTCAACTCTTTAAAGTCAAATGCTGTCGATTGTGTACGATACATTACCTTTTCTAAAACTCCATTAACTGTGGCTCTTGTCGAAACGTGCCGACTTGGTCAGGCACAGGCACAATCTTTCTGGAATTATGTAACAAAGCAGGGAAACTGGCAGCTACCCAGTACAAATTTTGGCCATGTTGAAGGAGCTATCCGCGCCTACGAATTCGTTCATCAGGGTGAGTCCGCGATCACCAAGAGGCGAGAATCAGAAAAACATGCCTTAGCAGCCTTACGAAAATCTCTTTCTGAAAAAACCGATGAGCTCATTACCGAAACTGACGTCTTCCAAGCTGAAATCAGATCAAGAACCACTGAATTTATCGATACTGTCGAGAAATGGCGGACGAGCACAGAAACCTCTCTACAGGAAAAAATCGATGCAGACATAGGCGAACGCGAGCAGTTTTTTGAAGATGCTTCTTCAAGATTGTCCGCAATGGAGACGCTTTATAAAGAAAAGTTGAAGCTAGAAGGACCAGCAACTTATTGGAGCCAGCAAGCTGTAAAACACAGCACTGACTGCAAGAAATGGGCTCGTGCATTAGCGCTTACTACAACCGTATCTGCCTTTGTTTTTGTCGGTCTTTTCACCCAGTGGTTGTCATCTGGCAAAATTGTTGAAAAATTTTCTGCACTTCACTGGCAAGGTGTAATCCTGCTGGGCGCTGTACTCTCACTTGCAATCTTCCTGATTAAAACTTTCAGTCGACTCACCTTTAGTTCGTTTCACCTTCAAAAAGATGCCGAAGAACGAGAACAACTCGCCTATTTTTACTTGGCGCTTAGCAAGGAGACAGAGTTCACAGATGAGTCGAGAAAAATTGTGTTGCAAGCATTGTTTAGCAGAGCCGAAACGGGACTTTTAAGCGGCGAGCATGGCCCCACTATGCCAATTGCTGATGTTGCCAAGCAGATAAAGGGTGGTCCATAACACGATGTTATTATCTTCGAGGGAGTGTACACCATGACATTTCACAACCGGAACAAAGAGGTTAACCAACTGCAGCAGGAGATCAATAGCCGGCGGCCACTAAGTAAGCATGCGCTCAAGCAGCTTAAGGAATACTACCGGATTGGCCTGACCTGGTCCAGCAACGCTATGGAGGGTAACAGTCTTACCGAGACCGAGACCAAGGTGGTGCTGGAAGATGGCATTACCATCGGAGGTAAGCCGTTAAAGGACCACTTTGAGGCCATGGGGCATAGTGAAGCCTTTGACCTGCTCTACAAGCTGGCCAAGAAGACAGAGATCTCAGAACGCAATATACTGGAGTTGCACCGTCTGTTTTACTTCAGGATTGATGCAAAAAATGCCGGCAAGTATCGCAAGGTTGGCGTAGTGGTGACCGGTGCAAGCCTGAACTTTCCCCGCCCTTCTGAGCTGAAGGCTGCCATGCAGGAATTCTGCACAGCGATTCCACAAAACCGGGCAAAACTGCACCCAATAGCCTTTGCGGCATGGCTACATATTGGGCTGGTGAGTATCCATCCTTTTATTGACGGCAACGGCCGAACTGCCCGGTTGCTGATGAACCTGGCGCTCCTACAGGCCGGGTACCCGATTACCATCATCCCGCCTGTGTTGCGCAGCAACTACATTGATGCTCTCAAGGCCAGCAACAGTGGTGACCATAAACCGTTTCTCAATCTGATCTCCAGCATGGTCTATGAAAGTCAGCGCGACTACCTGCGCTTGCTTTCCAACCTGGACGAGGGTTAGTCGGCCATGAACCTCTCGTACCTCGAAGATTTCGATTCGGTGATCCCAGCCATTCAGGTGCTGCAGGCCCTGGGGTGGCAGTACCTGAGCCGCGAAGAGGCCTTGCGTCTACGCAACAATCGACGTGATCGGGTGGTGTTGACCGAGGTGCTGCGCCCTTGGCTGGAGGCCAACAACCGGATCGAGGTAAAGGGGGAAACCCATCTTTTCAGTGATGCCAACATAGAAGAGGCCATCCGCAGACTGGCTGATGAGCCGTACGACGGACTGGTGCGCACCAATGAAAAAATCTATCACCTGCTGACTCTCGGCACCAGTCTCGATCAGACCATAGGCGGTGACCGTAAGGGACGCTCGTTGCACTACCTTGATTGGGAGTCGGACCCAACCAAAAACCGCAACGTCTACCATGTAACCAATGAGTTTGCCGTGGAGCGCAGCCGTTCCCACGAGACCGCCAGGCCTGATCTGGTATTGTTTGTTAATGGTATTCCGTTGGTGGTGATTGAATGCAAGCGTCGGGACAAAGATCAACAAGCAGGGCAAAAGCAGATTGAGGTTGCTGTAGAACAACTGATTCGTAATCAGAAGGACGACTATATTCCCCATCTGTTCCAGTTTGCTCAACTCCTGATCGGCACCTCAGTCAATGAGGTCCGTTATGGCACGGTCGGCACCCCTCGCAAACACTGGAGCATCTGGAAAGAAGAGGGAAATTACGACCAGACCATCCATGCCTGTGCTAACCAACGGTTACCGGATGAGTTGGAAGCAAAACTGTTTGCACCGCTGGAGGAGAAGGACGCCCAGGCGTATCGTGATGCCCGTCGCTATTTCACTGAGCTCTGGAATGCCGGAGACCGCTTGCCAACAACCCAGGATAAAACCGTGTGGGCGCTCTTGCGTCCCGAGCGTCTGCTTGAGTTGGTCTATGGCTATGTGGTCTTTGATGCCGGCGTTCGTAAGATTGCCCGCTATCAGCAGTACTTTGCTGTCAAGCGGACGATCGATCGGGTGCTACCGCTACGGGAGGGGCAGCGGCAAGGTGGGGTTATCTGGCACACCACCGGCAGCGGCAAGTCGTTGACCATGGTGATGCTGGCCAAGGCCCTGACCCTGCACCCTGCCATCAGTAACCCGCGGGTAATCATCGTCACCGACCGGGTTGACCTGGATGATCAGATCTGGCGGACCTTTGAAGCCTGTGGGAAGTCTGCGGCAAAGGCCGCCACCGGTGAGCATCTGGTGCGCCTGATTACCGAAGGTAAGGCCAGTGTCATTACCACCATTATCAATAAGTTCCAGACGGTGAAGGGCAAATATGGGATCACCGAGACCAATCCAAACATCTTTGTGCTGGTCGATGAAAGCCACCGTACCAATTACGGCACCACAGCGGCCCAGATGCGCCGGGTCTTCTCCCATGCCTGTTATCTCGGTTTCACCGGAACACCGCTGCTTAAGAAGGAAAAGAGTACGGCACGCAAATTCGGCGGTTTTATCCACTCTTACACCATGCGTGAGGCGGTGGAGGATGAAGCTGTCGCCCCGCTGCTCTATGAAGGCCGCATGGCCATGCTGGAACAAAACCAGGTAGCGATGCAGCGCTGGTTCGAACGGGTCACGCAAGACCTGAGTGATGCGCAGAAGGTCGATCTGAAGCGCAAGATGGCGACCAAGGAAACCGTCCAGAAGGCTGAACAACGCCTACGGATGATCGCTTATGATATCAGTGTTCACTTTCGTGACAATTTCCAAGGCACCGGCTTCAAGGCACAGCTGGCAGCTGACTCACGTACCAGCGCTATCTTGTACCGCCGGTTTTTGAAAGAGTACGGCATGGTGGAGGCAGAGGTGATTATGTCGCCACCGGACACCAGAAAAGAGCATGAATCTCTAGAGGAGGAGGACGAATCGATCGTCAATGCCTTCTGGAAGGAGATGATGCAGCGCTTCGGCAAGGAGGAGGAATACACCAAGCAGCTGATTGCATCATTCGGTCGGGCAGATGGTGTTGAAGTTCTGATTGTGGTGGACAAATTGCTGACCGGCTTCGACGAGCCGCGTAATACGGTGCTCTATATCGACAAGGCCCTGAAGGAGCACAATATCTTACAGGCCATAGCCCGGGTCAATCGTATCTGCCCTGGCAAGGAGTTCGGTTACATCGTTGATTATCGTGGTGTTCTGGGTGAGTTGAATGATGCGATGCATACCTATGACGCATTGGGTGGATTTGATTCGGCTGATGTGGACATTACCGGGGCAATCATCGATACCCACGCCGAAGTTCGTTCCCTTCCTCAGAAACACACCGACCTCTGGGTTGTGTTTAAAGAAGTGGCCAACAAGCATGACAATGAAGCTTTTGAGCAGCACCTGGCACCAGAGAACCGTCGTCAGGATTTTTACAAAGCCCTAGCTGCATTCCAGCAGACCCTGGCGGTTGCCCTTTCTACCGAACATTTCTATGAGGAAACTCCAGCCGAACAGATAGCCACGTATAAGGATGACCTCAAGCGCTTTCGCAGTTTACGCTCATCCGTCCAGCAGCGCTTTGCCGAGGCAATCGACTATAGTCAGTATGAGAAGCAAATCCGCAAGGTGATGGACAGCCATATTCAGGCGCCGGATGTTGAAATCGTGACTGACTTGGTCAATATTTTCGATGTTGACGCCTTTGACCTAGAGGTGGAACGCCGCATCGGCAAGGCGGCCAAGGCTGACACGATTGCCAGCCGATTGGTGAAGACCATCCATGAAAAGATGGATGAAGACCCTGTTTTCTTCAAAAAATTTGCTGATCTAGTGCAAAAGGCCATTGAAGACTACCGCAAAGAGCGGATTAGTGACGCTGAGTATCTGAGTCGCGTCACTGAGTATCTGACCACGGTCCGACAGGGACATGACACCGAGCTGCCGGACCAACTTGCCAGCTATCGGGAGGCGCCAGCCTATTATGGAGTGGTAAGTGAAGTCCTGGAACCCTATGGACCGGAGCAGACCGACAAAAACAGAATTGCCGCCGACATGGCCATCACTATTGAAGAGATCATAGCACCTCTCAAGGGCAGAGATTGGATTACCCGGGACGACATCACTAAACAGATGGCCAATACCATCGATGATTTCCTTTTTGAAGCTCGCACGCGATATGCCGTGGACCTCAATACGACTGATATGGATGCCATTATCGAGCGTTGCCTTGCAATAGCCAAGAAGCTGGCAGGGGCTTGATCTATGCAATCCGACCAGATTACCTGGGGAACCGTTGAAATCCCCTATCTCTATGGGACCTCGCGCCGTAAGACCCTTGGCATCAGTGTTTACCCGGATCTGTCTGTTCGAGTGAAAGCGCCTTTGGGCACCTCTGTCGACACAATCAGGACGTTTGTCCATCGCAGAGGCGGGTGGATTAACAAAGCATGGCGGGACTTTGAACAGTATCTGCCGCTACAACCGGAACGCAGATACATCAGCGGCGAAACACACCGCTATCTTGGCCGTCAGTATCGCTTGAAGGTGGAGGAATCTGCTTCAGACAGCGTCAAGTGCTCGCGCGGCTATTTGCAGGTGTGCTGCTCTGGTGAACCTACCAGGGAACGAGTACAAGGACTGCTTGAGGGCTGGTATCGTGATCATGCACACGAAATCTTCCAGCAACGGTTGGCTGCCTGTCACCAAAAGGTAGCCAGGGACGGGATCCCGTTTCCTTCACTGCTGATCCGGAAGATGACCAGCCGTTGGGGCAGTTTTTCTTCTGCGGGGCGCATTACCC
>CAZNWF010000124.1:0-8051 GCA_964576485.1 uncultured Geobacter sp.
AATCAGCTCTGCCCGCAGCCAGTCCCGCACGCTGTTGATCAGCCAGATCTCGTCAGCCCGCTGCAGATCCTGCGGGTACAGCACCTGTTCCGTAATTGTTCCTTGTTCCAGCAGTTCCTGTCGCATGATGCCAGGCAGCAGGCCACTGGCCAGCGGCGGGGTTACCAGCCGACCATCCAGCTTCAAGACCAGGTTGGTAAAGCTACCTTCTGTCAGCTCACCCCGATTGTTGCAGAGCAGCACCTCATCCGCCTCTGGTTGTTCCTGTCTGGCCTGTTCATAGCGCTGGCGCTGTTCGGTTTTGAGGTACAGCAGCAGGTCAGCTGGGTCTACCGGTGTTGCGGCCAGGGCAAGCTTGAGCGGCTGCTGGATCGGTAGTAACAGGGCTGATTCAATCTGGTGAGTGCCATCCTGTGCCAGCAACAGCCGGATCTTGTGCTGATCGGACCTGCCGGCGGCATGTTCCAGCAATGCCTGCCTGACCTGTTCGCGATCACAACAATACCCCAGCCGGTTAGCAGACCAGCAGAGCCGGTCAAGATGTCGTTCCAGCCGGGGATAGCTGCCATCTTCCAACAGCAGCGATTCAAGCAGCCGGGGCTGCGGCCCGGCCTTTAGAAAGGCGGCCTTGTTCAGGCACTCGGCGTATTCAGCACGGGGATCAGAACCCCAGGTAATACCACTGCCCACCCCCATGCTGATCTGGCCGGTCTGCTTTTCCAGCACCAGGGTGCGGATGGCAACGGAAAAGCCGGCTTCGCCTCCAGGGGCAAGATAGCCAATGGCGCCGCAGTAGATACCGCGGGGCTGTTGTTCAAGCCCGCTGATGATCTCCATGCTGCGACGCTTGGGCGCGCCGGTAACTGACCCGCAGGGAAACAGGGCCTTAAAAATTGCCACCAGACCGGTTTCTGGCAGCAGTTTTGCGGTGACCGTAGAGGTCATCTGATGCACGGTAGGATAGGATTCCACCTCAAACAGAGCCTCAGTCTTAACGGTGCCGGTCTGGGCTATCTGGCCCAGGTCGTTGCGTAGCAGATCAACGATCATCAGATTTTCTGCACGTTCTTTGCTGCTTTGTTGCAGCTGTTCTTGCAGGGTCTGGTCTTCAGCAGGAAAGCGGCCGCGAGGGACCGTGCCCTTCATTGGTCTGGTGGTGACCAGACCATCCTTGACACTGAAAAACAGCTCTGGTGACGTGGATATGACCGTGTGACTACCGATATCCAGAAAGGCACCAAAGGCCGGTTGCTGGGCATGCAGCAAGCTGCGGTAGAGCTGCAGCGGATTGCCCTGCCACTGCCCCTGCAAGGGGAAGGTGTAGTTAATCTGGTAGGTCTGCCCCTGTTCAATGGCGGTATGGATCCGGCTGATGGCAATCTCGTACTCAGGTTGGCTTCCAGCTGGCGTAAGTTCCGGGGCTTCAGTGGTGCCTGCTGGCAGGCCATCGCCAACCGTTACACACTGGCGTTTTCTAAACAGGCTGAACCAGACCAGCGGCAGGCCGTCTCGGGTAGGCAGTGCAGCTAGGTGCGGATTCAGGGCCTGAGCTGCCTCATAGGCCACAAACCCCACGGCGTACAGCCCCTGCCGGGTGGCAGCCTCGGCCTGCTCAAGCACGCTGACCACCTGATCAGCGGTATCGGCAACCAGGGTACGGACATAGCCGTCAAAGCGCCAGGATGTGCTGAACCGGTTCGAGCTGCAGGAGTCAAGCAGTATGGGGGGAGTAAAGTCAGACATGCTCAACCCTATACCTTAGATCATCATAAACACCTTCAAGATTGTGCATGATTTCGTGGTTGGTATAGCGAACAACCGTAAGGCCATAAGCTTCCAATATTCTGGTACGCTCAGCATCATATTCGACAGCCTCTGCATGGCTGTCACCATCAATCTCAATTACGAGTTGCAAGTGAGAGCAGTAGAAATCGACGATATAGCCATCAATAGGCTTCTGGCGTAGAAATTTATAGCCAAGGAACTGTCTGTTTCTGAGGATCTCCTGCCAGATTTTTTGTTCGGCTGCCGTTTGGTTTTTACGGTTTTCTCGTGCAAGCGTGGTAAGAGTTGTCTTGTACTGCAGAAAACCCACCCCCCGCCCTCCCTTGTCAGGGAGGGAGCTACAATCACCTTCAATATGCTTCCCCCCTGACAAGGGGGGGTTGAGGGAGGTTGCCCTTTGCATCAATGCTGCCCCTTCCACTTCCGCTTCAGCCAGATGCTGAAATCATCCAGATAGGTGTACATCACCGGCACCACGATCAACGTCAGCAGTGATGAGGTAATCAAGCCCCCCACCACGGCGCGGGCCATGGGGGCGCGGCCTTCACCACCGGCACCCAGGCCGAAGAACAGCGGCAGCATACCGAAGATCATGGCCAGGGTGGTCATGACGATCGGACGCAGACGGGTGCGACCCGCCTCGATGGTCGCTGCGGTGCGGTCCATGCCGTCCCGCGTTCGCAAGACCTTGGCGTAATCCACCAGCAGGATTGCGTTCTTGGTCACCAGCCCCATCAGCATGATCAGACCGATTAAGGACATGATGTTGATCGTATCGCCCGTTATCCGCAGCATGCCTGCCATCCCCACGATGGAGAGCGGCAGGGAAAACATGATCGCCAGCGGCTCGAAAAACGATTCGAACTGGGCGGCCAGGATCAGGTAGACAAACAGCACCGCCAGGATCAGGGACTCTCCCATATAACCGAATGATTCGGCCATATCCTCGGCCTCACCGGAAAAGCTGATATGATAGCCGGGCTCCATTGTGATCCGCTTCGCCACCAGTTCCACCTGCTTGGTGGCCGTACCAATCACGATATCGTCCAGGTTGGCCGCTACCGTAACCAGACGGGACAGGTCACGGCGGTTGATCTCGGTTGGGGTTGCCGCCACATAGTCGGTGGTGATGCTGGCCAGCGGCACCAATTTGGTCCCTCCGCTTCCATCCGGAACCGATAGCTTCAGATTCCGCACCTGGGCCGGATGCTGCCGCAGTTTTTCAGGCAGACGTACCCGCAGGTCAACTGCATCGCCATCCTCGTCTTCATAGCTTGAAACCGCTTCGCCCCCCACCAAACGGGAAAGAGTGTCAACAATCGCTGCTGATGAGACCCCGGCAGACTGGGCCTTTTCCCGATCAACCCGCAGCCGGTATTCCGGAGTGTCATATTCTAAGGTGGCAGAGAGATCAACGATCCCCGGCACGCGATACAGCTCTTGCTTGAGTTGGGATGCGTACTTTTTCAGCAGGGCAAGATCATCCCCCTTGATGTTGACGTTAAGCGGCTTGGCAGCGGATCCCATAGCCCCCACCTCTTCAATCGAGAAGGTGATCCCGGCGATTCCCCGAAATCGTTCCCTGATGATCTTCTGAATCTCGAACTGCCCCCGCGTGCGTTCTGACTTTTCCTTCAGCTTGACATAGAGCAGGCCGTCCCGTACCGTGCCGTTGTCACCGGCCCCGACCGTGGCATAGCTGTGGCTGATCTCCGGGATATCCTTGATCCGCGCCAGCATCTGCTGCAAGCGGCCTTCGGTCTCCTTGATCGAGGCATCCGGCGCGGTCTGGAACGAAACCTGGAACTCACTTGAGTCCTCTTTGACCATAAAGGAGGACTCTAACGTGGCCATGACCACCAGGCCAACGATAAAGGCGACGCCGGAGGCGACCACTACGGCACGACGATGCCCCAGGGCCCAGGCGATGGCGCTGCGGTACCGCTCGGCCGTGGCATCGAACCAGTCGTTAAACCGCTCCAGCCAGCGGGCTATTCCGGTGCGTTTGCCCCGCAGGTGGATTGAGGGGTCGTGCCAGCGGGAGGAGAGCATCGGATCAAGGGTAAAGGAGACAAACAGCGAGACCAGCACCGCAAAGGAGACCGTAATACCGAACGGGAAGAAGAAACGCCCCACAATCCCCCGCATATAGGCCACCGGTACGAACACCGCCAGGATTGACAGGGTGGTGGCAAAGACCGCCAGCCCGATCTCGGCGGTGCCGAAACGGGAGGCTTCCATATGGTCTTTGCCCAGCTCCAGGTGGCGTACGATGTTTTCCCGAACCACAATCGCATCGTCGATCAGGAGGCCGATGGCCAGCGAGAGTGCCATCAGGGTCATCACGTTGAGGGTCATCCCCATCCCGTTCATGACGATAAAAGAGGAGACCACCGAGATCGGCAGGGTTATGCCGGTGATCACGGTAGAGCGCCAGGAGTTGATAAACAGGAACACGATCAGCACGGTCAGGATGCCACCAATGATCAGGGTTTCCTCCACATCAGCCAGGGATTGGCGGGTCATGATCGAACCGTCACGCACCAGAGAAACTGAAACCCCGGGCGGCAGCTCACCCTTTAGCTTGTCGATCACCTTTTTGACGTTATCCACCACCTGGACCTGGTTTGCGCCGGACTGCTTGTAGATATCCAGGCCGATGGCAGGTTGGCCGTTCACCAGCGCCAGCTTGCGTCGCTCTTCAGCGCCGTCGGTTACCTGCGCCACTTCCCCCAGCTTGATCGGCCGCCCATTGCGGGCTGCAATGGTCATCTCGGCATAGTCATCGGCCCGCTCAGGCTTGCCCTCGATTCGCAGCGGGTACTCGGCACCTCCCTTGGTGACTCTGCCGAGCGGGGTGTTGACGTTCTCTCCTTTCAGGCCGTCCACAACATCATTCACCCCCAACGCGAGACTATCGAGTTTGACCGGATCAAGCTCGACGTTTACCTCCCGCTTGGCACCGCCTACCAGTTCCACCTTGCCCACCCCGGCCACGCTCTCAAACTTCTTACGGATCTTCTTGTCCACCAGGGTGGTCAGATCCCGCTGCGACAGGGCCGTAGACTGGATCGCCACCGCTGCCGAGGGCGAGGCGTTAAAGTCCAGCTTCTGGATGATCGGCTCCTCCACCTCTTTGGGTAGCTGGCCGCGGATTGCGCTGATCTTGGCCCGCGCCTCCTGGGCCACCTCATTGGTCCGCTCTTCCAGCCGGAACTCCGCCACCACGGTGGAGACCGACTCGCGGGAGTACGAGGTGACATGCTTGATCCCGGCGATCTGGTTGACCGCCTCTTCAACCCGCTTGGATACCTCCCGTTCCACCGTCTCCGGCGAGGCGCCGGGGTACTTGGTGACGATGGAGATGACCGGCATCTCCACGTTGGGGAACATCTCAACCGAGAGCCGCTTGTAGGAGAAGAAGCCCAGGGCCACCAAGCCAAGCATCATCACGGTGGCAAAGATGGGACGTTTTATGGACAGGTCTGAGAGGATCATGAATGTAGTTCCTGATCTGTTTCCAGTTATTTGTTTGCTTTTGTTCTGCTTGTCGCTATACTTTGCTTACTTAATTCTTACCAAAAGGAGGCGTTATGGAAACCATCACCCTTTCCAGCAAGGGGCAGTTCGTACTGCCAAAATCAATCCGTGACCTGCATCATTGGGATACCGGCACCAGATTTGTGGTGATTGATCGTGGCAGCGAGGTGGTGCTTAAGCCTGCTACGCCGTTTACGCCGACAGAGTTCGAGTCACCTGACCGTCGCCCGGTCAGCCCGGTTAAACGGCTTTCTCTGGCTGATATGGATCGGGTTATTGCAGCAGAAGCAGGCAATAAAAATGATCGCCGTTGATACTAATATTCTGGTGCGCTACGCCGTTAAAGATGACCGTCGGCAAACGGTTAAGGCAACAGAGTTTCTTCAAAACAATCAGTGCCGCATTTTGAAAACCGTGCTGGTTGAACTGGTCTGGGTACTCTCGTCAGAGTCCGGCTATGGCCTTGACCGCACGGTAACATCCGAACGGATCATGCATATCTGTGGTCTGCCGACTGTATCGGTGGAAGACCCTGCCGGTGTGGCTCAGGCGGTTCTGCTCTATGAGCAGGGTATGGACTTCGGTGACGCGCTTCACTTGGCCTCCAGTAACCTGTTATCCGGTTTTGCCACCTTTGACCGCCGTCTGGCACAGAAGGCTGCAAAGCTGGCCCCTGAACAGTCAATGACACTTCTGTAGCTACTCTAAGGCTTTTTCTCAGCTCCGCCCTGCACCGCAATCTTGTCACCATCCCGCAGGGTAAAGCCGCCCCGGGCCACGTATTTTTCACCAGTTTTCAGCCCTTCTCTGATCTCCACCAGGTCACCGCTGACAGCGCCGGTTTTAACCCTGCGTAAACGGACCAGCTGACCATCAGCCACAAACAGGGTTGCAGTCTGAGCGACAGTGTCATAGCCAGCCAGCACATTACGGGGGATTTGAAGCACCGCGCCCCGTTTGCCAGTTACGATCCTGCCTTTGGCAAACAGCCCGCCTTTCAACAGTTCCGACCCGTTCTGGACCTCAGCCACCACCTTCAAGGAGCGGTCGGTCGAGTTCAGTTCAGGGTTCAGAAACATGACCTTGCCGCTAAAGCTCTTACCGGGCAGGGCATCCACCGTAAATTCCAGCGGCTGCCCTACCTTGACTCTGGCTGAATCTGCAGAGGGCACCGTTACGGTCAGATTCAGAATCCGGTTGTCCACCACCCGGAAGATCGGCTTACCAGCTGCTGCATCACTGGTTAGATCCCCTACATTCACGTCTCGCAGCGCCACTACACCATCAAGCGGTGCGGTGACCAGCCCCTTGGCAAAGCGGGCACGGGTCTGGTGCAGCTCTTCTTCAGCCACCCGGATCTGTGCTTTTGATGAGTCAATCCGCGCCCTGGCTGCTGCGGTTTCAGTCCGGCTGTCATCCAGAGCCTGCTGGGTGGCCAGACCGGACTCTTTCAGCTTTAAGAAACGGGCTTCTTCCCGCTCTGCCCGGGCAAGCGCAACCTGAGATTGGGCCAGTTGTGCCCGGGCAGCCACCACGGCAGCCTCCGCCCGCCTGGTCAGCGCCTCGGCCTCAGTCACATCGATCCGTGCCAGTGGTTGTCCTTTGCGTACCCGCACCCACTGGGTCACATAGACCTCCTTCACCAGGCCGGGGATCTGGGTCTTGACATCGGCACTGAACTTTGGCTCCAGATTGCCGGTCACCTCAATCCCTTCAGTCAGATCTGCGGTTGCCGCAGTTGCAAGCTCCACCGCCACCGGCGGCTTGACCGCGGTCTCCTGTTTTTTGCTGCAACCTGCCAGCAGGGCAAATCCAGCTATCGCTAGTGCAACACTCAATCGTTTCATTTCCTGATCCCTTCAAACAAAAGTGACAAAAGCCGCAGCAGGCCGGTGCGGTCAACCCGTGCCTGCATGGTCTGATTAAACTGTTCTTCCATGGTAGTATTGAGCAGGGCAACAATGGCCCAGGCAGCGTCCGGCGGGCTAACCTGCCTGAATTCGCCGGTGCGGATCCCTTCCTGTACCAACTGCTCCAGGTGGGCCAGCATGGTACTGAAGGAGGCCTCAAAATCGATAGGGGGCGCTCCCTGGGGCGGGCCATAGTAGATAGCGTAAATCAATCGCGCCACCGGCAACCGCTCAACAAAGATATCCAGCAGCGCGGTGCAGTAGCCGCAGATCCGTTCAGCTACACTGCCTGGCGCAGTTCTGGCCTGCTCAGCCACCTGGAAAAAATCTCCCAGCGCGTCTCCCATCAAGGCAAGATAGAGCCCTTCCTTGTTCTTGAAGTAATAGTAGAGCACCGGTTTGGTAACACCGGCGGCCTCCACCAGTTCTCGCACTGAAGTGGCGGCGTAGCCTTTGCTTGAAAAAAGCTGCAGCGCCGCATCCAGCAGGCGTTGACGGACATTGGCAGAGGTATCAGGAATTGCCATGACAACCTTTCAAGAAACAGTACTTACCGATCGGTATATAATAGTTGGCGCAGGCGCCGTCAAGCAAAACCTACCGATCGGTAAGTTACTATTTCAAGAGGCCTAACGCAACTTTTGGGCAGTTGCTGCTTTGTAACCCGACCCCGAAAGCGATGTTCTCATAATCACCTGAACCAACCGGTATTTTTTGCACAAAAGCCTTTCTCCGGCATCACGTCTCATGGTAACAAACAATATCCTTTTGATGACGAGGCGCCTATGTCAAACGTACGCTCCCACAGCCATGTAA
>CAZNWF010000125.1:0-7940 GCA_964576485.1 uncultured Geobacter sp.
GCGCGATGGAACCGAACAGCACCGCAATGCCGCCCTCCTTCTTAACCGGCGCCGATAGAGGACGAATCACCTCTTGATCAACATTTTCAATACTTGCCGCCAGTTGGCGGGTAGTCAGGCCAAACAGGGTCTGGGTATCAATGATCTTGTCACCCAACTGCTTCAGCACGCCGCAGACACCACCGGCAATATCCAGATCTTCCATAAAGTGCTTGCCGGCCGGGTTCATGGAGGCCAGCTGCGGGGTTTCCTTCGCCAAGATATCAAAGGTCTCCAGCGGCAGATCAACACCGGCCTCGCGGGCAATGGCCAGCAGGTGCAGTACGGTATTGGATGACCCACCCAACGCCAGGTCAACCCTGATGGCGTTTTCAAAGGCAGCACGGGTCATGATATCCCGTGGCTTCACATCATTGTGTACCAGCTCAACAATCTTTTCACCGGAAGCAAAAGCGATCCTGCGCTTCATGGCAGAGACAGCCAGGGCCGTACCACAACGGGGTAGTGACATGCCCAGGGTCTCGGTCAGAATCGCCATGGTATTAGCGGTAAACAGCCCCTGGCAGGAACCCATACCGGGACAGGCGTTGTCCTCGCAGACCTGCAGTTCTTTGGCATCAATCACGCCGGCCTTGTAACGGGCCATGGCCTCAAAGGTATCGGTCACAAAGGAATAGGCACGTCCCTCAACACCCCTGCCGCTCATCATCGGACCGGCAGTTACAACGATACAGGGGATGTTCAGACGGGCAGCAGCCATCAGCATGCCGGGGGTGATCTTATCGCAGTTGGTCAGCAGTACCAGACCATCCAGACGATGGGCCTCCGCCACAGACTCCACCATATCGGCGATCAGCTCACGGGTCGGCAGGGAGTAGTGCATCCCCTTGTGCCCCATGGCAATCCCGTCACAGACGCCGGGAATGCCAAAAAACTGGGCATAACCGCCGCCGCTATGGATACCTTTCTCAATAAAACGCTCCAGATCACGCATCCCCACATGGCCGGGGATCAGATCGGTAAAGCTGGTGGCAACCCCGATAAAAGGGCGGTCCATCTGGCTCTGGGGAATTCCTGTTGCCTTCAGCAATGCCCGGTGCGGTGTACGCTCCAGGCCTTTCTTAATCATATCACTACGCATAATAAGTATCCTCGCCACGAAAATCTTGTTTAATCCCGCCAAAACACAGGATTTTGGAAAGAATACAGTAATACAGCCAACAAGGATGTGTCAACCGGCAACTGGCTGTAAAATGAGATACGAGGCAGTGATAATTTTTACTACCCTGCCTTGAACAATAACCCTTTGAACGGTATACTTCCCCATTACATTCCGAGACAGTGAGGATACCACATGGATCAGGCCACACAACCAAGCGTCAAGGATCTGCAGAAATCATTCATCTACCACCTGCAGCATACCCTGGTGAAAGACAAATACTCAGCCACCAAGGCAGATATGTACCTGGCCCTGGCCTACGCCGTGCGGGACCTGCTGGCTACCCGCTGGATAGACACCCAGCAGTCCTACTACATCAAGGATTCCAAACGGGTGTATTACATCTCAATGGAGTTTCTGATGGGGCGCACCCTGGGTAATGCCCTGATCAACCTGGGGGTGATGGAGGAATGGGATGCCGCCCTGAAAGAGCTGGGGCTGAGTATCGAAGACCTGCAGGAGGTGGAATGGGATGCCGGTCTGGGCAATGGTGGTCTCGGACGACTTGCCGCCTGTTTTCTTGATTCCATGGCAACCATGCAACTGCCGGCCTACGGCTACGGCATCCGCTATGAATACGGTATGTTCTACCAGAAGATCGAGGATGGCGGCCAACATGAGGTGCCGGACAACTGGCTGCGCTACCAGAACCCCTGGGAGTTTGACCGCCAGGAACACCTGCACCCGATCCGCTTTGAAGGGCGGGTGGTGGAGTTTACTGACCGGGACGGTTCCAAGCGCTGTTCCTGGGTGGACTACTACGAGGTCATGGCGCTGGCCTATGACTTCCCGGTACCGGGCTATAAAAACAACACGGTCAACACCATGCGACTCTGGAGCGCCAAGGCCAGCCGGGACTTTGACCTGAACTTCTTCAACCAGGGCAACTACATTGGCTCGGTTGAATCCAAAATGAAGACTGAAAACATTTCCAAGGTACTCTACCCGGCTGATCATATGCTGGAGGGCAAGGAGCTGCGCCTGCGGCAGGAATATTTCCTGGCCTCGGCCACGGTGCAGGATATCCTCTACCGCTTTGCCAAGAAGCATGACAACCTGGCAGAACTGCCGGATCAGGTGGCAATTCAGCTGAACGACACCCACCCGGTGCTGGCTATACCAGAACTGATGCGGATCCTGATTGATGAACGCAAACTGACCTGGGAGGCTGCCTGGGAGATCACGGTCAAGACCTTTGCCTATACCAACCACACCATCCTGCAGGAGGCGCTGGAAAAATGGCCGGTGCCGATGATCGGCCGTCTACTGCCGCGTCACCTGCTGATCATTTATGAGATCAACCGCCGCTTTCTGGAAGAGGTTGAAAAACACTTCCCCGGTGACACCAGCCGGCTGCAACGGATGTCGATCATCGATGACAGTGGTGAAAAGCAGGTACGGATGGCCCATCTTGCCATTGTTGCCAGTCACTCAGTCAATGGCGTTTCCGCCCTGCACAGCGAAATTCTGAAGGATGATCTGTTCCATGATTTCTATGACGTCTGGCCGGAGCGCTTCAACAACAAGACCAACGGTATCACCCAGCGCCGCTGGCTACGTCACTGCAACCCGCACCTGTCTGACCTGATCAGTGAGGCGATCGGTGACAAGTGGACCACTGACCTGGATGAGCTGCAAAAGCTGAAGCCACTGGCAGAAGACAGTGAATTCCGCAAACGCTGGATGGATATCAAGCGGATGAATAAACAGAAGCTGGCAGATCACATCTACCAGCGCAATTGCGTACAGGTCTCACCTGATTCTCTGTTTGACTGCCAGACCAAACGGATTCACGAATACAAACGCCAACTACTGAACATCCTGCAGGTGATTGCCCGCTACAACCGGCTTAAGGAATACCCGGGGCTTGAACTGCCCCCCCGCACCGTGATCTTTGGCGGCAAGGCGGCTCCTTCCTACACCACAGCCAAGCTGATCATCAAACTAATCAACTCTGTTGGCAACGTGATCAACAATGATCCTGCGGTTAATCAACAGTTGAAGGTGGTCTTTCTGGCCAACTACAGCGTCTCGCTGGCAGAAAAGATCTTCCCGGCAGCTGACCTCTCCGAACAGATTTCCACCGCCGGCACCGAGGCCTCCGGTACCGGCAACATGAAGTACGCCCTAAACGGCGCCCTGACCATCGGCACCCTGGATGGCGCCAACATTGAAATCATGGAGGAGGTGGGCAAGGACAACATCTTTATCTTCGGCCTGACCACCCCGCAGGCCGTGGGGCTGCGCTCATCCGGCTACCGTCCTCAGGATTACTACTACCAGCTGCCCGAGCTGAAGACGGTGCTGGACCAGATCTCATCCGGCATGTTCTCCCCCGGCAATACCGCCCTGTTCCGCCCGCTGGTGGACAACCTGCTCAACAGCGACTATTACCTGTTGCTGGCGGACTTTGACAGCTACATGGATGCCCAGGCTGATGTTGACCGGCTCTACATGATACCGGATGAGTGGGCCCGCAAATCAATCCTGAATACTGCTGGCATGGGCAAATTCTCCAGTGACCGCACCATTGGCGAATATGCCCGGGATATCTGGGGCATCAAGCCACAACCGGTTGAACTGAAAGGGATCCGCCACTGGTAATGAACAAGCAATCAGCTCTTTTTGATCAATCGCTAACGCCACCACTGGCAGAACGGATGCGTCCCCGCAGCCTTGGAGAGTTCTGCGGCCAGGAGCACCTGCTCGGGTCGGGCAAGGCCCTGCGCACCATGATTGAGTCAGATCGCCTCCCCTCCCTGATCTTCTGGGGACCGCCGGGCTGTGGCAAGACCACTCTGGCCCATATCATTGCCCACGAGACCAGTTCACGCTTTGTCTTCTTCTCTGCCATCATGGCCGGGGTCAAGGAGATTCGTGAAATCTTCAAAGATGCCGAAGAACAGGCCCGTCAAGGCATCCGCACCATCCTGTTTGTGGATGAGATCCATCGTTTCAACAAGGCCCAGCAGGACGCCTTTCTGCCTGCTGTGGAAAAAGGGCTGGTCACCATCATCGGGGCCACCACAGAAAACCCCTCATTTGAAGTGATCGCCCCCCTGCTCTCCCGCTGCCGGGTCCTGCGCCTGAAACAGCTTGAGACAGATGAGCTTGCCGCCCTGCTTCAAAAAACGCTGCTTGACTCTGACAAAGGATTAGGCAGCCTGCAGCTTGCCATTGGGGATGATGCCCTTGCCTTTCTGGCCGAAGCAGCCCAGGGGGATGGCCGCAAGGCGTTAAACACCCTTGAAGTGGCAGCAAGCTTGACCCTGGACGGCCTGATCACCCTTGAGATCGCCCAGGAAGCTATGCAGCAGAAGGCTCTGCTGTACGACAAAGGGGGCGAAGAACATTACAATGTCATCTCTGCCTTTATCAAATCCATGCGGGGCAGCGATCCTGATGCCGCCCTCTACTGGCTGGCGCGGATGCTGGAGGCTGGCGAAGACCCGCTCTTTATCCTGCGCCGGATGATCATCCTGGCCTCTGAAGATATCGGCAATGCCGACCCCCGTGCCCTGCAGATGGCAGTATCGGCCCTGCAGGCATTTCAAGTGATCGGCATGCCAGAAGGCCGGATTATCCTGGGTCAGGCGGTCACCTACCTGGCCACCGCCCCTAAATCCAATGCCTCCTACCAGGGGATCAACGAAGCCCTGTCTGAAGTCAGAAAATCCGGTGCACTGGAGGTGCCGCTGCATATCCGCAACGCCCCCACCAAGCTGATGAAAGAGATGGGCTACCACGGGGGCTACCAGTATGCCCATGACTTTGAGCGCGGTTATGTGGCGCAGGAATACCTGCCGGAAAAGCTGCAGGGCCGGAAATTTTACGATCCCAAAGGGCATGGGTATGAAAAGAATATTATTGAACGGATGGAGTGGATGAAAAAAATCGGCAAGCAGGAGTAAACATAATGACGGGGAAAAATTCACAATCGCTTACGAACATCATCGTACGCTGTTTAGTAGCGCTACTTCCTTTACTGATAAGCGGCTGCGCGACACCGTTAATGGATCCAGCAGCGAGATGAATCGTTTGTCATTCGTTGCCCAGACCTGCGTTAACCATCAACAAAAATAAAATTTTACCTACCAAAAGATATACGGAATAGCTTGCTACACAACTACGTTTTAGAGGGGGTGCACTATGAAAAGAACAGTACTGTTGTCAGCTATGCTGGTCTCACTCGTCACGTCAAACACCTTTGCCGACAATCTGATCATCACCTACCGCGACGGCAGCAATCAATCAGTTCAACTACATCAGCCATCGGCGAATATTAAAACTCTGGACCTTGGTGCAGGATCGAATACCGTAAGCGGCGACGCTTCTACGGGTGAAATAACGGGGGTTCACCGGCTACGAGCCCGCCATAGCGGCAAATGCCTGGATGTTGCCGGCGTTGAAACCAGAAACGGGGCCAACGTCCAACAATGGCAGTGCCATGACGGCAACAACCAGAAGTGGCGCTTCACGCTAAAAGGAGACGGATATTACGTGCTGACAGCACTCCACAGCGGCAAATGCCTGGATGTGGCGAGTGCAGGGGGAAATAACGGCGATAACGTGCAGCAGTGGGACTGCCATAACGGTAAAAATCAGACCTGGAAAATAACAGCTGACGGGGGTGGGAACTACCGTCTGACAGCCGCGCATAGCGGAAAATGCCTGGATGTGGCAGGTATCGGTACCGGCGACGGCACGAATATCCATCAATGGGAGTGTCATGGAGGCGACAACCAAAAGTGGATAATTGAGTAGCAATGCAAGGCTCCCGATGGTAATGCGACGCCATACTTTTTCCGGGTCAAACCTACACAGGAGGCATCCATGAGTGTCAGAAACATGCAGGGTAATCCACATATCTGGGAACAGTTGGGCTGGGAGGATATGAGCGCCACCGAGCAGCAGCTTTGGAGCGCACTGGGCTGGAATCAGGATCGCTGGGATGACAACAATGCACCGGCAAGCTCTGACAAGGAATGGGGCGACCTGAGCCAGCAGGAGCAGTTTGCCGCCCGTGGCCTCGGCTTTAGCGAGCAGCTTTGGAACGGCACAGAAGACGAATAAACCTGATCAAAACAATTGGCCGCTAAAGGACACAAGGATCACAAAGAACTTCAGCCTGTTAGAACCGGCTTAAAACAGACCTGCAGAACATTTTGAATGCTATGTTCAACAGCCTGCTTTTCTTTTGTTTCTTTGTGTTCTTTTGCGGCAAACTACCTTTTTCAAAATAAACAACCTACTTGGAGGAAGCGCCACATGTCAAAACGGATGAAAATATGTATCAACACCGGCGGCGGAGACGCACCTGGGCTAAACGCCGTTATCGAAGCGGTTACCATGGCTGCCTACAACCGCCAGTGGGAAGTGTACGGCATCAAGTCCGGTTATACCGGCCTGCTGAACACCGACGAGATCATCCGTCTGACCCCGGAAAAGGTAGATGGCATCGCCAGCGTCGGCGGCACTATTCTGGGTACCACCAACAAGGGCAACCCCTTTTCCATGCCGGTCTGCAACGCTCTCGGCGAATGCGAACTGCGCGACGTCTCCGACAAGGTTATGGAGAATTTCAAGCGTCTGCGCTTTGACGCCCTGGTGGCGGTGGGTGGTGATGGCAGTCTGGAAATTGCCCACCAGTTTGCAGAAAAAGGGATGCCGGTGGTGGGGGTACCCAAGACCATTGACAACGACATGGGTGGCACCGTGATCACCTTTGGTTTTGATACAGCGGTCAGCATTGCCACCGAGGCGATTGACCGGCTACACTCCACGGCCAAGTCCCATGATCGGGTCATGGTGGTGGAGGTAATGGGACGCAATGCCGGTTTTATCGCCTTAAACAGCGGCATCTCAGGCAACGCCGATGTGATCCTGATTCCAGAGATCCCTTTTGATCTTGAAAAGATCTGCGACAAGCTGATGGAAAACGAGCTGAACGGCCGGAAGTACGCCATCGTGGTGGTGGCCGAAGGGGCCGTGCCCAAAGGTGGCGATGTGGTCATCAAGGGGGAGGCGGAAGGTGGCCGCCAGCATGTGGTGCTGGGCGGCATTGCCGACTACGTGGCCAAAGAGATCAGCAAACGCACCGGTAAAGATTCCCGCTCCATGGTACTAGGCCACCTGCAGCGGGGCGGGTCACCCACCACCTTTGACCGCCTGCTTTCGCTACGCTTTGGCGCAGCAGCGGTGCGGGCCATTGAGTTGGGTAAATTTGACCAGATGGTGGCGCTGAAATCACCGGATATTGCCCTGGTGCCACTGGGTGAAGCACTGGGCATCCAGAAACGAGTTGACACCAACGGCGACACCGTGCTGACTGCGCGGGATATCGGGATCTGTTTCGGAGATTGATACTGTTCAACAATCAGTACCCAACCATTACAGAATCAGATCAAGGAGAATCCCATGAAACGACTTGCCATATTGACCAGCGGCGGTGACTGTTCCGGCATGAACGCCACCATCCGGGCTGCAGCCCGCACCGCTATAGCCAACGAGGTTGAGATGATCGGCTACCGCAAGGGCTATGCCGGGCTGCTCAAGAACGAGTTTATCGTGCTGGACAGCATGGCGGTCTCAGGCACGCTGCAGCGGGGCGGCACCTTTTTGCAATCAGCCAGATCGCAGGAATTCCGCACCGAAGAAGGACGCAAGAAGGCCCTGGACAACCTGATGAAGGAACGGGTGGAAGGGCTGATCGTGGTGGGGG
>CAZNWF010000126.1:0-7854 GCA_964576485.1 uncultured Geobacter sp.
GGATTATCCCGATCACCGCAGCGGTACAGGTGGTTGAGATCCCGGTCACCAAAGAGCTGGCCCCCAATATCCATGTTTCAGCCAGCACCATCAGCAATGGACGGTTTTACCACCAGCAAGGCCTGTTAAAGGTCGACCATCAGCCGGGCAAACTGGATCTGACCGTTACCCCGCAGCAGCCGGTCTATGCCCCTGGCGATACTGCAAAGATCACGGTCAGCAGCAGGTCCGAAGGCAAGCCGGTTCCGGCTGAGATCTCGCTGGCCCTGGTGGATGAGGCGATCTTTGCCGTGGCTCCGGAGACCCGCGAGGAGATTTACCGCTTCTTCCGTGGACAACGGGATCACCTGGTCCGCACGATCAATTCCTTCCCTCGACTCTACCTGGGGGGCGCATCAAAGGATCTGGCAAAACTGGCCGGCGCTGATGACCTGAAGGGGATCAAGGTCCGCAAGGTATTCAAGGATACCGCAGCCTGGTTGCCGATGCTGGCCAGCGACAGCAATGGCACAGTGGTTGCCGAGGCGATACTTCCGGACAACCTGACCACATGGCGCGCTACGGCGGTGGGGCATACCGCAGAGCAACAGTTTGGCAGCGGCCAGGCCAGTTTTATCAGCCGCCTAGCGTTCATGGCCCGTCTGGTGCCACCCCGTTTCATGGTTGCTGAGGACCGGTTGGAGATTCCGGGGCTGCTGAACGATGCCACCAACAAAGAACAACAGGTAAAAGGTCGCTTTGAGGCCACCGGCCTGACCCTGCCGGGGGATACCGGCTTTACCGGAACGGTTCCGGCTGGCGGTTCTTTGCGCAAGAACATCGAGGTTACGGCACAGCAGCCGGGTCAGGCCCTGTTGCGGCTGACCGCAGCTGGCAGCGAGGGCAAAGATGCCTTGGAGCTGACCTTCCCGGTGCTGTCCCGCTCCCTGCAGCGGGAACAGGCCGCCGGTATCAACCTGCGCAGCGGACAGGCCCAGGCACTGGTTACGCAGCCCGGCAGCGCACTGTTGGACAGCGGCAGCATCACCGTAACCTTCTCCCCCACCGTGGCGGATAGCCTGATCCCGGCCTTGGAACAGCTGATCGCCTTCCCCTATGGCTGTGTTGAGCAGACGGTTTCCCGCTTTGTTCCGGCGGTCTATGCCGGGCAGATGCTGACCGCCCAGGGGCGGAATCTCTCGCCATCCCTGCAGGCCAAACTGCCGCAGATTGTGGCTTTAGGGCTGCAGCGTCTGGCTGATCTGCAGCATGCAGATGGTGGCTGGGGCTGGTGGAAGAACGACCGCACCAACCCGCAGTTGACCGCCCTGGTCATGCAGGGGCTGGCCACCGCCAAACGGGCCGGAGTGAAGCCCGACCAGCCGCTTGTGCAGCGGGGCATCAAGGCACTGGAAAGCCAGCTTGACAAGGCCAGTCCAGAACAGGCTGCCGTGCTCTACCGGGCATTGACCGCCCACGGTGGCAACCATCCCGAGGCAGAAAAACGTCTGATTGATGGTTTGACCAGCCTGCCAGCGGAAGCGAAGATCGCGGTTGCCGAGGCACTGGACAACCGCGGCGGGCGGCAACAGGCAGCACAGATCCTGAAGGGGCTGCAACCGTTGCTGCAGCGGGAGGGTGAGGCTGCCTGGTTGCCTGAGAATGAGGCCGGCTGGCGCTGGGGCGGATCATCCCTTGAGACCACTGCCGCGTTGCTTTCAGCCACCAGCCGGATCATGCCGGAAGATGCCACGTCTGCAGCACTGGCCCGCTACCTGGCCCGCAACCAACGGGGCGGCTGGTGGCAGACCACGGTTGCCTCGGCAGCCGGGGTGCGCGCCCTGGCTGACTTTGTTGCTGCAAGCGGTGAACTGGATGCCAGTTACACCGCCCGTCTGCTGCACAACACCAAAGAGCTGGAACGCTACAGCGTGGAAAAAGGACGCCTGACCGCTGGCCGCGCCACCCTCACAACCCCGGCAGTTGCCGGTGAAAACAGCTTGCAGCTTGAAAAATCCAACAGCAGCGGCAGCGCCTATCTGAGCGCGCGCCTTACCTACCAGGTGCCGGTTGAACAGGTTGCCAAGGCCGATGGCCTGCAGCTTGAGCGCAGCATCTACCGGATCAAATCAGTGCAGAAAAAGGGACAGTGGCACCACGAATATGAACCGCTGAAACCGGGTGAGCCGGTAACGGTTGGCGAAGACCTGGAGGTTCGGCTGACCGTTAAAAACAGTGCCACCCTTGAGTACCTGATCCTGGAAGATCACCTGCCGGCCGGTTTTGAGATCCGTCAGGCAGACCGCGATCCACGCTATGCAGGCGAGGCATCCTACCAGGGCTGGTATGACCACAAAGAACGCCGTGATACCCACATGGCCTGGTTTGTGGGCTACCTGCCAGCAGGCAGCCATGAATTCCGCTTTGTGGTCTACCCGGAACTGAAAGGGAAGGTTCTGGCGCTGCCATCAGCGGTCTGGCCGATGTATCGACCGGAGCTGCGGGGTGAAAGCAACCCCTGGCAGGTGGAGGTGCGCTGATTCTGCTGACCACAGCTTGAGATTTCGTATTCGAGTGGTAGACTACAGGCAGACTGTTGGCCAGAGGGTCATCAGCTATTACGTCTTGAGGGAGGTAGCAACCATGCAATGCCCGTTCTGCAAGGCTCAGGTTCCAAACGGTAGCGCCACATGTCCCCAGTGTGGAACAGCAGTTGCGAGTCAACCAACGGAAGATTTTGGAGCTGCCTTCAGTAATGCAACCAATCTCTGGAAGGACAACCTTGGAGATCTGATTCTACCCAGCCTGGTTTTCTGTCTGGTTGCCTGGGTACCCATAGCCAATATCGGCTTTATCGCCGGTTACAATCGATCTTTGCTTGCCTTCAAAAGAACCGGTAAAAAGCCGGAAGTCGGCGATATATTCAACTCCTGGGACTGCTTCGTAAATCTTCTGTTGTACCTTCTGATTCCGTTTGGGGCGTTTGTGGTGCTGTTTATCATTTCAAGCATCATGGGGAAATTGATCGGCATTCTGGGAGCGCTGTTCGGTTTCGTACTGATGCTGGCCATTCCGGTAGCGGCGCTTGCCTTATCGCCCGGCCTGTATACCGTGATTGACAAGAACATCGCTCCGATGGATGCCTTGAAATGGAGCATCCGTACGGTGCAGAAAGATCCGGTAAACTGGCTACTTACCGTTCTTATCGGCGGGATCATCGGCAGTCTTTTTGCCATTATCACACTGCCATGGGGGCAGCTGATTGTGATCAGCCAGTACGAAGCCCGTAAGGACGACTGACACCGGACAAACCTCCAGGCTCCCTGCATTGCAATAGACAAGCAGGTCACGATGTCGCCAGACACCTGCGGCATTGTGATCTGCTATCCGCCAGATGCCCCGCCACCTGCAACTGATTTACGCACCTGGTGCGGCATGGTTTATATCGGGTAGCAGCCAACACAGGATGTAGTGCCAACACACTACAACAACCGCCTCAAATACCGATTTTTCTTCGTCACCTCATTTGACAGCCCCATGAACCTACCGTATAAGCAATCATTAACGTTCAATAATGGCGCAGCTTTTCCTTCTGCGCGCCTTACCGGGAGGTCTGGCAATGCCTGGCAATTCAAGCACTAAAGAAGACTTACGAATCGGAGACCATTTTGTTAAAGCAGGAATTATTTCCAATGAGCAGTTGGGTATAGCCCTGAAACGGCAGGTCCAGACCGGCGACAAGCTTGGATCAACGCTGCTTCAGCTTGGCTACATCACAACAGAAAAACTATTGGAGTTCCTTAAGGATTTTTACCGGATTCCTTCCATAGACCTTTTCAGTATTGTCATTGAAACGTCTGTATTGCAAAGCATAGGACTTGAGCAAATGGCACGTCTCAAGTCCATCCCGATCATGATTTCTCAAAAGCTGATTTTTGTTGCCATGTCAGACCCCAATGATATTGAGGCAGTGAACGAGCTTGAATTCTCACTGGGTAAAAAAATCCAGCCGATTACAGCCCCCAACGCACAGATCAAGGCTTTTCTTGCCTATATGAGCCGTAACAGCAAAAAGCTGAATGCACGGCTTGCAGGGACTGATGTCGCAAAAGAGCTGACCAGCACCGAATGTCAGGAAAGGGCCACCGGCGTTGATGAACTGTTGACGCTGCTTGTGCAGCGTCACGCATCAGACCTGCTGATCTCTGCCGGTCTACCCCCAAGCCTGAAACTTAACAACGAGGTGGTTCGGTTGCAGCTTCCGCACCTGTCACCTGCCGCAGTTGAAGAGATCGCCCGTGACATAATGACGGAGATTCAGTGGAATGAGTTTCTTGAAACCGGCGAATCTGACTTTGGCCTGTTAAAACCGGATATCGGTCGTTTCAGGGTGAATGTCTATCGCCAGCGTTCTTCGATTTCCCTGGCTGTCAGAAGCATTGCAGATCAGATTCCAGCACTCTCCTCACTGGGCTTTGGCGATGACATAGAATCCTATGTTCTGCAGCCACAAGGACTTATCCTGATAACCGGACCAACCGGACATGGCAAAAGCACAACCGTTGCTGCAATGGTTGATTACATAAACGCACGAAGAAAATGCAATATTATCACCATTGAGGATCCGATTGAATTCCTGCACAAGCACAAGATGAGCAACATCAATCAACGGGAAGTAGGCAGGGATACCCAATCGTTCAGGGAAGGACTGAAACATATTTTCCGGCAGGCTCCCGACGTGATTGTCATTGGTGAGATGCGTGATGCTGAAAGCTTTGAAATTGCTGTCCAGGCAGCAGGAACAGGCCACCTGGTAATCAGTACGCTCCATGCCAACACCACCACAAACGCCATTGACCGCGTCATAGAAATCTGCCCTGCTGAACGGCAGGAACAGGTACGCAGCCAGTTGGCAGACGGCCTGTTGCTCTGCGTCTGCCAGAGACTGATTCCAGACAGAAACAAAGCCGGCAGGGTACTGGCCTATGAAAAGCTAGCCACCTCAAGCAGGATCAAAAATATGATCCGTGAAAACAAGTGCCATCAGATCAGAACCCTCTTTCAGCAATCCGTTGATGAGTATTCTCCGCTTGACTTGTCCCTTGCAGGACTACTTAAATCTGGAAGAATTGCACCTGATGAGGCACTGAAATTCTGCGAAAATCCAACATCCCTGAAGTTCATGGCACAGCACTAATCTGCAGACAGCTTGCCACAGCAATGAAATGCTGTTTATACAAACTCAAAATATGGTATAGATACAAACTTTCAGACGTATGACACCAACGTTTTCAAACAGGAGCATCCCATGCCTACATTTATTGAGGGCAATCTTGACGCCAAAGGGCTCACCTTTGGTATCGTGGTCAGCCGATTCAACAGCTTTATCTGTGAGCGTTTACTGGAGGGGGCCATTGATGCCCTGGTACGCCATGGAGCCAGCGAAGCCGATATCACCGTAGCCCGTATTCCCGGCGCATTTGAAATTCCACTGGCTGCTAAGACCATGGTGGCATCCCGAAAATTTGATGCCGTGATCTGCCTTGGGGCGGTTATCCGCGGTTCAACACCACACTTTGAGTATGTTTCTTCAGAGGTATCAAAAGGGGTTGCCTCGGTATCGCTGGATAGCGGTATTCCGGTTGCCTTTGGCGTACTAACGGTTGACACCATTGAGCAGGCAGTTGAGCGGGCAGGCACCAAGGCAGGCAACAAGGGCTTTGAGGCTGCGGTCACCGCCATCGAAACGGCGAACGTCATCAAGGCGCTGAAATAGTATGGGACTTCGACGCGAAGGACGCGAGCTGGCGCTGCAGATGCTGTACGCACAGGACACCCTGCAAGGCAATCTGAGAGACACCCTGCGGGGCTTCCGCGAAGGGGTTGAAACCGGGGAACGGACACGGGAGTTTGCCGAGGCTCTGGTGCAAGGGGTAATGGATCACCGTGCGGCGATTGACCAGGCAATTCTTGCCCGTTCCAAAAACTGGGCGATCACCCGTATGCCGCGGGTTGACCTGAACATCATGCGGATGGCCGCCTATGAGCTGATGTTTAAACGAGACATCCCCAAAAAAGTCAGCATTAACGAGGCGATTGAGATCGCCAAAAAGTACGGAGACAAAGAATCTCCCGCCTTTGTGAACGGCATTCTGGATGAACTGGAGGCCTGCCCCAAAGATGAGGAGCAGGGTGAATAACGCATGAGTGACATCAAGGCAGGACTGATAGGGTTTGGCAATATCGGTGCAGGAGTCGTTCGCCTGTTGCAGGAAAACGCACACATAGTTCAACAGAAGGTCGGGCGTGGCATCTGTCTGAAACGGATTGCTGACCTGGACATCACCAGTGATCGCGGCGTTACCGTTGATCCTGCCATGCTGACGGCTGATGTGAATGAGATCTTCAACGATCCCGAGATCAGCATCGTGATTGAGCTGATTGGTGGCTACGAACCGGCCAAGAGCTTTGTTTTGAAGGCGATTGAGGCCGGCAAGCATGTGGTCACCGCCAACAAGGCGCTGCTGGCCCTGCATGGTGATGAGATCTATGCTGCTGCCGCCCGCAAAGGGGTAGAGGTCCAGTTTGAGGCGGCAGTAGGGGGCGGCATTCCGGTGCTGTCAGCCATCAAGGGCAACCTGTCCGGCAACCGTTTCAGCTCAATCTTCGGCATCATGAACGGCACCTGCAACTACATCCTGACCCGCATGACCCAGGAAGGGGCCGACTTCAACGATGTGCTGCAAAGCGCCAAAGAGCTGGGCTATGCTGAGCCGGACCCCACCTTTGATATTGAGGGGACCGACACGGCCCACAAACTGGCGGTGCTGGCATCGCTCTGTTTTGGCACCAAAATCGATTTCAATGCCATTCACACCGAAGGAATCACCGCCATCTCCGGCATTGATATCCGCTTTGCCGAGCAGTTCGGCTACCGGATCAAGCTGCTGGCCATCGGCAAACTGACCGGTGACAACCAGCTTGAGGTGCGGGTCCATCCCACCATGATTCCGCTGCACAACCCTCTGGCCGATGTGAACGGCGTCTTTAACGCCATTCACCTGACCGGCGATTTTGTCGGCCCGGTGCTGTTTTATGGCCGGGGAGCAGGGCAAAACCCTACCGCCAGCGCCATTGTAGGAGACCTTGTTGCCCTTTCCCGCAGCATCTCTGCCGGCGTACAAAGCCGCAGATCCGCGCCGTTGGGTTTTCAGGACACCAGCATCACCACCCTGCCGCTCAAGCCGATGGAAGAAATTGTTACCAGCTTTATGCTGCGCTTTACCGCCCAGGACCAGCCCGGCGTACTGGCCGGAATAGCCGGTATACTGGGTAAAAACGGTATCAGCATTGAGTCAATGGTACAGACCGCCCGTCACAATGGTGGACAGGCGGTGCCGATCGTAATCAAGACCCACGAAGCCCGTGAAGGCGCTATCCGTGCGGCCCTGGCTGAGATCGACAGCTTTGACTTCATCAGCGAAAAGAGCCGACTGATCAGAATCGAAGACAATTTGGAGTAAAGGAGAGCGCGTTTTATGCAAACCAAAATCTTGCTGCCGGAAGATAAAATACCCAAGCAGTGGTACAACATCATCCCCGACCTGCCAGGTCCGCTGGCGCCGGTTATCTCCCCCCGTACCGGAGAACCGGTCACCCCTGAAGAGCTGCTGGCCATCTTTCCGCCCGCCATTCTGGAGCAGGAGATGTCCAGCCAGCGCTGGATCGACATCCCTGAACAGGTGCGTGATATCTACACCATGTGGCGGCCATCGCCCATGTTCCGGGCCCACCGCCTGGAAAAGGCACTGGGCACACCAGCCAAGATCTACTACAAATACGAAGGGGTCTCTCCGGCCGGCTCACACAAGCCTA